>DKYD01000081.1:21320-52417 GCA_002492335.1 Lachnospiraceae bacterium UBA7109 | reverse complement strand
CACTGCTTCTGCTTTTACTTCTTCCGCCGTCAAAGCTTTGCTTACAATCTTGTAGTTATCAATCAGTGCGGTTGCGTACTCTCCCTGCTCCCAGGTAGACTTACCGATATAAAGGATACTGTTCTCACCCAGAATATCCGCAAGGGCATAGGTACTTGCTTCTTCTGCCGCCTTCTCCCCATTGATATAAAGCGTGGTAGCGCCTTCCGTATATACAACTGTCACATAATACCAGCCGTTATATCCTGTCTGCGTACTTGCCACTGCCGGTCTTACACCGCCATTATAACGTTCTGCTCTTGTTGTTCCGCTGATGTCAACAATTCCCAGATAATGCTCTTTCTCATATTCCTGTTTATCTGCATTCGGCGCTGCGAAGAATCCCCAGTTTGTCTTGCTGTTCTCCGGCTTAATCTGATAAGATACCGTCATCTCTTTTATACCTGTCAGAAGGCTGCCGCCGTCCTTATCCGTTACAGTCAGGAACTGATTGTTTCCATTTAACTTCAGCGCTTTTCCTGTGCCGTAGTCAACCAATGTATAAGTACCTGTAGCTTTTGCGTTGACACCGTCGAAGAACTCTCCGTCTGCATCAAACTTAAAGTCTGCCAGAACTTCTGGAATCCCCTTTCTTACAAGTGTACCCTGCGCATCCTCAAGATCCTGTGCCGCTTTGTCAATCTCTGACTGTGATGCGTTTTCTGCTTCAAGAACTTTTTTCGCTGCTTCAAGCGCTTCTGCATAAACTTTCCATGTATCTGGCGTATAGTCTTCTTCTTTTCCTACAGATGATGTAGCATCAATCGCCTCACGCAACTTTTCTTTTCCATCGTATTTCGCTGCCTCTGCCGCAATTTCTTCTTCAGTCATTACATAACTTACCATCTTATAATTATCAATAAGACCGGTCATGTATTCTCCAGATCCCCATGTTGATTTTCCTATATAAAGGATACTCTCATCTTCCAACAAGTCTGAAATTGAAACCGTTGAGGTTTTTCTTTCTACTTCGTCGCCATCCACATAGAGAATTGTCTCACCTTTGGCATAAACAACTGTAACGTAAAACCACTTGTTCTCACCTGCTACATAACTTGGTGATTCCGGTCTGTCCATAGATGAACTATTATAACGCTCAGCTATAATCGTTCCTGATTTGTCAAAAATACCAAGATACTGTTCACTCTTCCAACTCTGCTGATTGGCATTTGGCGCTGCAAAAAATGCCCAGTTCGAAGTACTTGATTCTGGATTTATCTGGAAGGAAACTGTCATTTCCTGAACATCTGTAAGCAGGCTGGAACCGTCTTTTGCTGTCACTGTCAGGAACTGATCCGTTCCATTGAGTTTCAAAGCTTTTCCATCGCCGTGATCAACCAGTGTATAGGCACCTGACGCTGTCGCATTTCCTCCGTCAAATCCTTTTCCCGATTCCGGAACAGTATCAAAATTAAAGTCCGCCAAAATCTTTTCTACCGGCTTTACTTCTCTCTTTGCACTGACATGAAGTAATCCGACAGCCATATTTCCCTCTGTATCTGTAAACTCTATTTTGATCTCTGTCTGTCCTTTTTTCTTTGCAGTAATCACTCCGTTTTCATAACCAGCCACTGTATCATCACTGTTGCTCACTTTTACAGATACAGCATCCTTTGGCCATTCTTCAATCTGTGTTTTCGCATCATACTGATTTCCAATCGTCAATTCGATATCCTTATCAAATGCATATGTTCTATCCTGTGGAAGCTCACCAATACGCATTGTCTGGAACTCCTGCAGATCCGTATCCTGTGTCAGGTTATTCGGACTTACCGGCGCTCCGATTTCAATTCCACTCAATACAGGTGCTGCATTTGAATCAGTCACGATCAGGAAGCGGTCAAATGTCTGCGATGGAGACATTCTATACAATTCAATCGTGTTCCATCCCGCATTTACCGTAATATTGTAGGATAATGGCTCAATACCGCGTAAGATATTGTTTCCCCATGAACCTGTAGTTTTGGCATTTCCACGAATCCAGGTGTTCGAAGAGCTTACACCATTTACCACAACTGCAGTCCGGCAGGTGGCACTGTATTCATCCAGTGTCGGCAGGCGATATGCTGTAAACTTATATGTTCCTGCCTTTTCAAAATACACATTATACGATACATGTCCTACCTTCGCTTTATCCGCGTCACTTAACGTACCGTTTACGAACTCATTATATACAGAAGCATCTCCATTTACTGTATTCACTTTATCATTATCTGCGGTGGTAACACGTACTGCACTTCCACGCTGTCCCAGTGAATGGATTGTCTGCCATTTCGTTCCATCTGTTCCTGCGATATTGTCAGACCAATGTTCCGCCTCAATCATAACGTATCCATTTGATTCCTGATAACCTTTTACCTGTCCATTTAACTGACTGTTTACACAATCTGCTTTCACGGTAAATGTTGCTACAGGGGTACCGGACGCTTCTGTTCCGGCATAAATCTGAATCTCTCCCTGCGTGCTTTGTGTCACCTTACTCCAGTCAATATTAACTTTGATACGTTTCTCAGTATAAACAGAACCTGATTCAGCAGATAAGAGAACCCACTCCGGTGCCTTCGCTGTCCATGCAGCCTTCTTGTCTTCTTTTCCAAACACGTCAAAATAATGTGTTTCTTTATTTCCGTTCAGCGAACTGAAAGTAAGTGTTCCGCTTCCGGCCGCTGCTGCATTTTCACAGGCAGCGCCTACGCCCTCTCCTGCTTCTGCTGTTTTATAATCAGAATCTGCCTTCATTATAAGGCCCTGATTTCCCTGATAATCACTCGACCATGTTGTTCCATTACCTGTACGGTATCTCGCACGATGTTGATAGTTAATTACACCATACCATTTTCCGTCATTCAGGCTCCAGAACTGATCCTGATTCTCTTTAATCCTTGCAATCGCCTCTTGTCCAAGCTGCGCATACATTCTGGAACTGCCATAACGTCCCTGTTCTACGGCCAGTTGATTCTTCTGATAATAAATGTATTCTTCCGCCACATCCCGACTGGATTTTACAGCATGAAGAATCTGCTCATAAAATGCATCCTTTGCACTTTCGTCCAGTTGATTATAAATAGTCTCTAACTGATTTACCAGTGTATTCCACTGATTTACCCAGAGCATACCTTCGTCACCATTTCCGGTAACGCTAAAATCATATCCTTTTCCATAGAATTCTGCACGTTTTGTACCACTATACTGATAGTATCTGTCCAGACACGCTGCTACAGCTGTCGCATCCGCATCACTCAGATTAAAATCACGTTTTACCTGAGCTGCAAGCGCTTCTTCAATCTTGCTGTCATCTGCACTCTCAATATCCCAGGCCATATCCATAAAATACTCTGCTGAAATTTCACCCGGCTTAATATCGCCCACATTCAAAATCCAGTAATCTCTGGCGCCTGTATTATACGCACGGTGAAGTTCTGTATTCATCAGCGCAACAGAGTTGCTGTTCAGCCACAGATAACTCTTTGGTACTCCCCAGTATGAATTATGGTAATACACTCCATTGCTCCGTCCATTCGCCCGTTCCATCGCATTCGGCGTCTGACGAAGATAACCGAAATTATCATTTGACCATACAAGCGTAACATCCGGTGCTTCCTGCGCAAGCCACGATGCCAGATCACCATTATTGTAATTGTAATATGTATTCATCTCTTTGTACGGAATGAATGCCTGCGGTGCACCGTCTTCTGAGCCAAAATACTTTTTAATTAACTGACGCTGTTCATAGATAACGTCTTTCATAAGTGCGGCACGTTTCGCTTCATCTGAAGTACCATTTACTGTAATCGTACTTCCAAGGGCGTTATCCTGTCCTTTATTTGCAATAAATGTATCCAAAGCACTTATCCTCGGGCCTCCGTCGTGAACACCTCTTAAACCAACTGTAAAGATACTTTCAAAATCTTTATTACTTGCAATTCGCTCTTCCCAATAAGCCAGAATTGCATTTTTATTAATCGTATAATCCCATGCATTTCCCGAACTGGAACCTTGTATATTGTACTTTGTCTTGTTGGCATTGTACCAGTCTGCCCATTCACCAACATTATTACGCAGCATCATTTCACAATGAGAAGAACTCATGATGATTCCATATTCTGCCGCATTTCTGGCATTGATAAGCTCTGTTCCATCTTCTCCTTTTACTACATTAAATGCAGTCGTTCCTTCATGCATTGCCGGCCATAAAGTATTTGCCTTTAAGCGGAGCAAAAGCTCATACACATGACGATATACACCCGGATGTCCAACCTGATATGGCCATCCAAATTCCTTATTCTGATATGCCCATTCTCTTAACTGTTCCTCATCATTAATAAAGATTCCTCTGTAAGGAATGCTTGGTGAAGACTCTACTGTAGTACCATGCGGATAAAGCACTGTACCATTCTCTCCCACAACATCAACCGGGACATCACTCCACCAATACCATGGTGATACACCAATCCTCTCTGACACGTCATAGATTCCATAGATCGTACCACGGGCATCGCTTCCGGCAATAACAAGCGCCTTCTTTACAGCATCGTTTCCTTCTATCGGATCTGCCACCTGTTTAATAACATAAGCTTCTGACTGCCCCTGAATACTGGAAGCTTCTTTTAATTTCCCCTTTGCAATCAAATCCTTAATGATTGCACTGTTCTCAACCGTACCAACAATAATCACATTCTCGTCTATAACTTTTGATGCATCTGTGACAAGTTCCGGTACCTGATTTTGTGCTGCTCCTTTCAGGCGCTGTGCCTGTTTTTCTGCCGTATCGTCAAAAATCTGCTGTATTTCCTCATAATTGATTGCACCTGTAACCATGGCAACATCCTGCCTCAGATCTCCGACCGCTCTTAGTATTTGTCCATATGTACGCTCTGCATACTTTCCTGTTGATTCATCGTATCTTTGATCCATGATAATCGGAGCTGTCTTCGACTGCCCATAGACAGTAAAATCTGTGTCAATCTCTTCTTCTGTTTTAGGAGATACTGTAACATCAACTGATCTTGATTTTATATCTTCCTTGTCCCTTATTGTCACCGTAATGGTTGTCGTTCCTTCCGCAACAGCTGTTACGTGCCCTTTATCGTCTACCCCAGCAATCGTGGGATCGGAAGAACTCCATACTACATCCTGATATCCTGCATTTTCCGGCTCAGCTATTATACTGAGCCGTAAGTTTCCGCCTGTTTCCACAGAAGTTACACCCTGAATGGAAAAATCAGAAACCGGAACGGAATTAATCTCGCTCTCATTCAATGCATAATTATAAATTTTATAATTTGCAAGATAACCACTGAAAAGCTGTTGGTTAATACTTGAACCATCTTTAAATGGACCTTTCCCAATCCAGATATAGCTTTCTTCTCCATTTGCCAGTGTTTTGAGAGCTGCATAATCATTTGTGTCTGATGCCGTCTTAACACCATCTACATAAATCGTAGCTCCTGATGCTGAAAAAACAACGTCTATGTGCTTCCACACATTAGCCGTTACAGCTGCATTCGTATTTGTGCTGCTGTATGCACTATTTGCATATCTCGTACAACATGTTCTTAATATACTTGCATAATCAACAATGGAAAATCTCGGATGCTTTTCCGAATTTCCATTTGTAGCCATCCCTTCTTCATATGTATTCGTCAAGAAGAATGCCCATCCATTTCTGTCTGATGTACCGCTGGAACAGGAATCATACGATACTGTAAACTCCTCTACTCCTTTTAATAATGGCTCTCCGTTTTCTTTTTTCACTTCCAGCCATTTTGTCTTGTCAAATTCCAGCCCACTTTTTCCATCCTTGTCTACATAGTTGAAAAGATTCGACTCTCCTTCTTTTGCATGGGGAACAGCAACAGCTCCCGCTCCTTTAAACCCATCTGCGGTACCGTCAAAGCTGAAATCAGCAATCAACTTTTTTGATTCTGCAGCATTTACATCACTCATTGCATTTATCTTTGCAAATCCCGTAAAGCTACCCAAAACCATAGCTGCCGTTAACGTAACTGACAATATCCGGGCAGATATACTTTTTCTTTTCATTATAAACTTCTCCTTCCATACTGTATCATTCTTTACAAAGATTATATCTTGCGACATTACTTTCTGTAAACGGTAATATTTCTTTTAAAAAGATAAATTTTTACCTCTTGTTTAAGAAATTTTTTTCCTTTATACTAAACTTATGAAAAAAAATGGGTGGAAAAATATACTTAAAAACAAAAGAATATTTGCTGGTCTTTTCGCATCGTCCCTCGGAATTATTGCCATTATCTTCTTTACCTTTTGGCTGTTTTATTCTTATGTAAATAATTTCAGCCGGATTTTAGAAGATCATTCACTTAACCAGGAACTTAATTCTGCTTTTAGTTCCCTTCAATCCGCATTGGATAATTATGTGTGGAATCGGAATGATACAGATTGTGAGAAAGCTTACTTTGTATCCGTAAAAAAAATGGAACAAATTCTGGAAAAACTTCCGACAGATTATGAAGAACTCGGAAGAGCTCGTTACCTGAAAACAATGTCTGTCATCTACGGCTATGAAGGATATAAGGAAAAATGCGACACATTACTGACACTTCCTCCCGAAGACCCGAATTTTGCAGATAGATATTACGACTGTATTCATATAGCTTCATATATACAACTGTATATTGACCGTCTGACAGATATCACACTGCAAAATGGAAATACCGATTATCATCGCCAGCTGAGCCTGGTTCACAATCTTGCGTTCATTTGGCTTGCTTTGGGATGTTTTCTTTTAATTTGTTTATATTTATATGTAAATTTCATTCTCTCTCTAAGGGAACAAAAACAGGAAATGATCTTCCAACAGGAATTACAGAAGAAAGAGCTGCTTCAAATTCAGACGGAACAGCGTTTAAACGAGATTCAGATACACCTCCTGCGAAGCCAGATTAACCCCCACTTTTTATTTAATACGTTATCTCTAATGGCAGGAATGGCACAAATAGAAAATGCTGATAACACAAAGGAAATGGCCAGACGGCTAGGCAATATCTTCCGATATAACCTCAAAACAGAAAGTAACATTACTTCTCTTTTCAGTGAAATTAACATAGCCAAAGATTATTTATACATTCAAAAATGCCGTTTTGGAGCACGTGTTCAGTTATTCTGGGATATTCAGGTTGAGCCGTCAAATGTATTTCTCCCCGCTTTGACAATACAGCCTTTACTGGAAAATTCCATTCTACACGGAATTTCTCCGAAAGAGGAAGGCGGGATAATGCGTATTCGTGTTTTCCAGAGAGACGGCTGGAACTCCCTCTCTATTGTTGATAACGGATGTGGAATCTCCAGGGAAAAACTATTTGCCATAAAAAATAATATTAAAAACAAAAAAAATGTTTCATCGGAAATTGGACTTGCAAATGTAATCACCCGATTTCAGATGCTCTATCCTAAAAGTACATTTAAAATTTACAGCAAACCAGATCACGGAACAGCCATTACGATTAAGTGGAAACATAATTTCTTATATAAGGAGTGATTTTCATGTTAAATATTATCATTGCGGATGATGAAACCATTGAACGAATGACTCTGAAACAAACATTAGCTTATCATTACGCAAAAGACTTTGACATTTACGAAGCAACCAATGGGCGAGAGGCTATTCAGCTTGCCGCTTCTATTCCACTACATATTGCAGTCATGGATATTTCTATGCCCGGTATTAATGGAATAGATGCTGCCAGCGAAATTCTGAAGCAGCATCCTTCCTGCAAAATTATTTTTCTGACTGCCTATGAAGATTTTAATTATGCAAAACAGGCAATTTCTCTGCATGCAGTCGACTATCTGCTAAAACCTTGTTCAGATGAAGAATTAATCAATGCAGTTGATATGGCAATACACTTTTATAATGCCGCACAACTTCAGCCTATACCTATACCCTCCACAACTGCAGAAGAAGATGAAACACTCGATACACTGCCCCTTTCGGCAATTAAATCAGAATTTGAAATTCAAACCATCGTGGCATATATCAAATCAAATTTTCATAAAAATTTATCTTTGCATGATTTTGCGAAAAAATTTGGTTACTCAGATGTATATTTTTCCAAATTTTTTAAAAATAACTTTAATGTAAATTTTACTACATATATTACAAATCTTCGAATTGAAGAGGCTAAACGATTACTAGTCGATACTTCAACAAGCATAAAAACAATCAGCAATCTAATCGGTTATTCAGACTCCAATTATTTTGCCAAGGTTTTTAAACATATTGTAAAACCTTCACCTTCTGAATATCGTACCCGATATGGTAAATAAACATTTTATTCTTTATAACACACCGGAGGTTTTTTATGTTAAAACGATATCATCTGATACTATACATTTTGATTCTATCCTGCATCCTTTTCTGTGGCTGCAGTCAGGACGAGAACATCAAAAAAGCTGAAATCCCCGAACAGGTTTTCATCTATGCTGAAAACCAGCCTTCTGCCCACCCCGCCTCTCAGGGCGCTTACAAATTTTCGGAACTGGTAGAGAAACGAACGAACGGACGTATCCAGATTCAGGTAGAACCAAATGCCTCTCTTGGCAATGAAGATGAAATTATTGAACAACTACAATTTGGAGGAATTGATTTTACCAGAGCGAGTCTTGCATCCATGTCCGATTTTATGCCAAAGCTAAATGTACTATATATGCCTTTTTTATATCAAAATTCCGAACATGAATGGGCTGTACTGGACGGGCAGATTGGTGAATCATTCCTCAAAGATTTTCAGGAACAGAATCTGATTGGCTTATCCTGGTACGATGCCGGAGCACGAAGCCTGTATACCGCTGAAACTCCTGTTACTTGTCTGGAAGACCTTCGTAATATGAATATCCGTACCATAGATTCTTCTTTGATGAAAGATCTCCTTCTTGCACTGGGCGCCAATCCTGTTGCCATGCAGTTTAAAGACGTCTACTCTGCCATGGGCACCGGACAGGTAGATGGTGCGGAGAACAACCTTCCTTCTTATGAAGCATCCGAACATTATAAAATTGCCAGATACTATACCTTTACCGAACATCTGCGTATACCGGAGGTTCAACTCTGTTCACTACGTACATGGAAACGTCTGTCAAAATCAGACCAGAAAATTATCCGTGAATGTGCCTATCAATCGGCGCTTTATGAGCGGGAACTCTGGAAACTTCAGGAAGACCAGATAAAAGCCCATTTTTCCGAATATGGAATCACTGAAATTCATTTATCCGAAACAGAACTTGCCCGTTTTCACACCGCCGCAGAGCCTCTTTATGAAAAATATTGTTCCGAATATCTTGATCTTTTGAACGATATAAAATATACAAAAAGCAAGCCTTAAACAAAAGAAGATATCCTCCGTCAGTAAAATTGATGGAAGGATATCTTCTTTTATAACTATTTTTTAATTTTTATTTATGCCATTCCCATGTACGGATTTCTTCCAGATCCTGTCCATACTCAGCAATGTACTGTCTGTGCTCAACCAGCTTGTCATTCATCTTCTGAATAAGGAATGACCCCTTATTTCCAAGCTGTGGCAGACGCATAATCGCATCCTTTACAAGATTGAAACGGTCAATCTTATTCTGAACACGCATATCAAACGGTGTTGTAATTGTACCTTCTTCAAGATATCCATGAACAGAAATATTATGATTATTACGTTCATAGGTCAGCTCATGAATCAGTGTCGGATATCCATGGAATGCGAAGATAACCGGTTTGTCCTTTGTGAAGATCGCATCATATTCTGCATCACTTAATCCATGCGGATGCTTGTGGTCAGACTGCATCTTGAACAAATCGACTACGTTTACGACACGAATCTTAAGCTCCGGCATCTCATCACGAAGAATCGTTACCGCTGCCATTGTCTCAAGTGTCGGTGTATCACCGCAGCAAGCCATAACAACATCCGGCTCCTCGCCGTGGTCATTACTTGCCCAATCCCAGATACCAATACCCTGTGTACAGTGTTTTACTGCCTGTTCCATAGACAGCCACTGGCAGCTCGGGTGCTTGGATGCAACAATTGCATTTACATAGTTCTTGCTCTTAATACAGTGATCGAAGCAAGACAACAGACAGTTTGCATCCGGTGGGAGATACATACGTACAACGTCTGCTTTCTTATTGGAAATATGATCCAAAAATCCCGGATCCTGATGTGTAAATCCGTTGTGATCCTGCTGCCATACATTAGATGTCAGGATAAAGTTCAGAGAAGCAATCGGCTGTCTCCAGGAAAGCTGGTTACATACCTTCAGCCATTTTGCATGCTGTGCTGCCATGGAGTCTACAATACGGATAAATGCTTCGTAGCTTGCAAAGAACCCGTGACGTCCTGTCAGCAGATAACCTTCCAGCCAGCCTTCACACATATGCTCGCTGAGCATACCATCCATAATACGTCCGTCTCTTGCCAGACAGTCATCTGTATCCAGAAGTTCAGCGTTCCAGTCACGGTTCTCTTCCTCAAATACATGATACAGTCTGTTAGACATGCTCTCATCCGGTCCAAAAATACGGAAGTTCTTATTTTCTTTATTCAGTTTGAAAATATCACGGATATAAGCGCCAAGTTCGATCATATCCTGTGCTTTTGTCTTTCCAGGTTCAACCGCAATGCCATAATCCCTGAAATCAGGAAGACGTAAGTCTTTCATAAGAAGTCCGCCGTTTGCATGCGGATTTGCTCCAAGACGGGCATTTCCCTTCGGTGCAAGTTCCTCAAGCTCCGGAATCAGACGTCCATTCTCATCAAATAACTCTTCTGCGTGATAGCTTTCCAGCCATTCCTTAAGAAGATCAAGATGCTCCGGTGACTCCATCGTAAGTGGTACCTGATGTGCACGGAAGGAGCCTTCAATCTGCTGTCCGTCTACTACCTTCGGACCTGTCCATCCCTTCGGTGTACGCAGCACGATCATCGGCCATATCGGACGCTCCGGATCGTTATTCTCACGGGCATTCTTCTGGATTTCCTTAATCTCTTCGATTACAACATCCATCGTCTCTGCCATCTTCTTGTGCATGGTCATCGGGTCATCGCCTTCTACAAAATACGGCTTCCATCCACATCCCTTAAAGAAGCACTCAATCTCCTCATGAGAAATACGGGAGAAAACAGTCGGATTACTAATCTTATATCCGTTCAGGTGCAGGATCGGAAGTACTGCTCCGTCTGTAATCGGATTCAGGAATTTGTTCGACTGCCAGGATGTTGCAAGCGGGCCTGTCTCGGCCTCACCATCACCTACAATTACAGTTGCGATCAAATCCGGATTATCAAGTACAGCGCCAAATCCATGTGCGATAGAATATCCAAGCTCTCCACCCTCGTTAATAGAACCCGGAGTCTCTGGTGCACAGTGACTCGGAACTCCGCATGGGAATGAGAACTGCTTAAACATCTTCTTCATACCTTCTTCATCCTGACTGATGTTCGGGTATACTTCACTGTAGCTTCCTTCCATATATGTATTAGCAATCAGGAAGTTTCCGCCATGTCCCGGTCCGGATAATAAAATCATATCCAGATCGTAACGCTTAATTGCTCTGTTGCAATGGGTATAAATAAAGTTCTGTCCCGGTACTGTTCCCCAGTGACCAACAATTTTTTTCTTAATATGCTCCATTGTCAAAGGTTCTTTTAAAAGCGGGTTATCAAGCAGATATAACTGTCCTGCCGATAAATAGTTCGCCGCACGCCAGTATGCATTCATCTTATCAAGCATTTCCTGAGATAATGGCTGTTTTTCAAGACATTGTGTTTCGTTTTGCATTTGAATCCCTCTTTCCTCCTATTTATTTGTCATCAAAATAATTTGATAACTTTTTAACTAATTTTATAGTAACATAGAATTATCTGTCGGTAAAGTAGAAAAAAAACCGTAATTTTGCCATTGTTTTGACTATTTTACCCATCCCTTCCGACATTTTTTGTCACTCGTTAGTTATTTTTTCCCGAAGTCGGTTTATAAAATTCTCTACCCTGCCAAGCGCTTCTTTCAGATCCTCCAGTGAATATGCATAAGAAACACGAATATGCCCTTCCCCGCTGTCTCCGAAGGCGCTTCCCGGCACCACTGCTACTTTTTCTTCTTCCAGAAGCCTCGTCGCAAATTCCTCAGACGTCATGCCAAATTCACGAATACTCGGGAAAATATAAAATGCACCAAAGGGTTCAAAGCATTCAAGTCCCATCCGTTTAAACTCATGCACCAGAAATCTTCTTCTCTGATTGTATGCATTTCGCATCTCCTGTACTTCATCTTCACAGTTCTTCAGCCCCTCAATGGCCGCATACTGACTGTTCGTCGGCGCACACATAATTGCATACTGATGAATCTTAACCATCTGTTCGACAATTTCCTTCGGGCCGCACACATAACCCAGTCTCCATCCGGTCATGGCAAAGCCTTTCGAAAACCCGTTGATTACCAGCGTCCGTTCCTTCATTTCCGGAAGGGATGCAATTGAGACATGATCCTCCTGGTAAGTAAGTTCTGAATAAATCTCATCGGAAAGCACATAGATATCATGCTTTTTCACTACTTCAGCGATCGGTTCAAGATCTTCCTTCGTCATAATCGCACCCGTTGGATTGTTCGGAAACGGAAGCACCAGGATCTTCGTCTTCGGTGTAATTGCAGCCTCCAGTTCTTCCGCTGTCAGTTTAAATTCATTTTCCTTCTTCAGCGGAATAACAACCGGAACCGCATCCGCCAGTACTGCACATGGAAGATATGATACATAACTTGGCTGCGGTATCAGTACCTCATCTCCTTCATCAATCATCGCACGGAAAGCAAGATCAATTGCTTCGCTTCCGCCTACCGTTACAAGCACTTCACTGTCAGGCTCATAGGTAACCTGAATCTTGCGCTCCAGATAACGGCTGATCTCTGTTTTCAGATCTTTTAGTCCGGCGTTAGACGTATAGAAGGTTCTCCCTCTTTCCAGTGAATAGATGCCTTCTTCCCGGATACGCCACGGTGTATCGAAGTCAGGCTCACCCACGCCAAGTGAGATTGCATCCGGCATTTCATTTACAATATCAAAAAATTTCCGGATTCCTGATGGTTCAATGCTGACAATTTTCTTTGATAACGGATTTCTCATCATGGCGTCACCGCCATTCTCTCCGGTTTTTCCTCCGGTGTAAGAATTGTTCCATGGTCTTTATATTTCTTCAGAATAAAATGTGTCGTTGTTCCAATTACCTCATCCAGTGTAGAAAGCTTCTCGGAAACAAATTTTGACACCTCAAGAAGGGTTTTCCCATCAATCGTCACAAGGAAATCATAACCTCCCGAAATCAGATACACTGCCGTAACTTCCGGATAGTTGCCGATTCTTGCCGCTGTTTTGGCAAATCCCTTCTCCCTCTGCGGTGTTACACGCACTTCAATAAGCGCGTTCACATATCCTCTTCCTGCTTTATCCCAGTCGATCAACGTATGGTAGCCGCAGATAATTCCTTCCTTTTCCATATCTGCAATCTCATTTGCAATGGATACTTCATTTGTCCCCAGAAGTACTGCAAGTTCTCCTAAGTCTGCTTTACTGTTTTTCTCCAAATGTTTTAAAATCTCACTTCTAATCTCGTTCATCATAACCTCCACTGTATAATTTGTTTATTTCATCCGGAGCCGGACGGTCAATATAGCGCACGTCCTCTCCGTTTCTGATAATCTTGTCCCTGTCTCCTCTCAGCCTTCCAATCACCGACGCATGTACTCCTGCCTCCGCAAATGCATCCGTCATCATTCTGCCGTCTTCTGCCACTATCAAAAGACAGCCGGATGAAGCAAGCTGATAAGGATTCATCCGGAAATGTTCACACACCTCAATCGTTTCCTGCCGGATGCTGATTTTCTTCAGATCCACTTCCAGACCGCTTCCCGCTTCCTCCGCGAGCTTCCATAAAGCTGCAAAGATTCCGCCCTCACTGACCGGCAGAATCTTGACGGCGCCTTTTTCCCGGGCAAGTTCTGCTTCTTTTCCTGCAAAAACGCCCGCTCCAAATGCAGCTGCCTGATTCAGAAAAGCCGGGGTGAACCGCCTTGCCAGCTCTTCGTTCTGCTCTTCCAGGATTCTCAGCATCCCTTCGGTTCCAATCCATTTTGTCAGAACGATATCCTGTCCGGCTCGCATGGTCTCCCGGTACCACGGTTCTTCCTTCGGAGCCCTGTCAACCCCCGATGCAGTAACCGTATATTCCGATATCTGCGCCTGAATACTTTCTCTTATTTCCAGCAGATTGATACCCTGCTCTGCACATATTTTCTTTATCTTCTTTTCTATACAATATACATGCGGCCTCTGAAGCTTCTCCGGAAGCAGCAGATGTACGTATACCTCTGGTTCTCTGCCTCCCTTGGCCGCCAGTTCATTGACAACTGTAGCAATTGCATAGTTCCCTATATTCTCTGTTCTTCCGGCCACGGCCGCGGTACTGTATATCATAGTTTCTTTCTCTGTTCCCATATTCATCACTGTCCCAAACCTTTTGCCTGTGCAATCGCCGCCTGAATCTTTCCCGCATCCTGTGACACGATTGCATTACTTACAAGACTCACCGCTGCCGCATTCAAAGACTTTGTGCCAACTGCTATCACTTTGTCCGTTTTACGGTACGTACTGTTATTCACAAGCTCCCTGCTGCTTTCTTTTCCATTCACGCGTACAATTTTCCATAAGTTCACTGCTTTTCCTGTGTGTGCGCCTGATTTTGTTTTCATAGAGCCAAGAGCCGCCCCCGGATCTGCTTTATAAACGGTTTTCGGCTCTTCCGTCGAAACAACCTCGGTCTCGTATTCGATACTTCTTCCTTCCTGTCTCGTATCGTTTCCATAAATAACAAACCGAAGCTTGTTCGCGCGATCAATCTCACCAAAAATATAAATCGGTGTATCGTAGTTATTTTTAAACACAAAATCCTTTACATCTCCTGCAATTGCCGCATCTCTTGACGGCGGAACGTAAGCTACCAGCATAGAATGCGGATATCTCTTTACAACTTCAAGTTCCGCATACAGAACAGCATTATAAAGCGTTGATGACACCTGACAGATACCGCCTCCATATGTATCGACCACCTGGCCGTTTTCATAAGAACCGGCAGGAACATATCCATGCTCTTCATCATAAGGCGCAGTCGCCTCATGCACGGAGAGCTCTTCTCCCGGCATCAACACGGTACCATTTAACTTTTCCACCCCTGCCTTCAGATTCTTCAGGCGTTCCCCGCCGCCGGCATCTGTAGCAAATGAGCCTAATTCATCCCGGATGCTTTCCAGATCCTTTGCCGTCACAGATGGTTTTTCATTCTTTAACTCTGCCTGGACGGAAAACGGCTTGTGATCCCATTTCCCGTTCAATATCTTTTCAATTTTAGAAAGAGAGGCTTTCATATTTATTGTCTCTCCTGCTGTTCCCTCGTTTATTTCAAATCCCGATTCTGTTTTTTCTATCGTCGCATTTTTCGCATGGTCTGCCAGCGGTACAGCCCTTTCCTCAAGAATCCTTTCTCCTGCTTTCCTGTCAAGTACAAACTCCTGCTTCAAAACAATCTTTTTCCTTGAAAGAGCCCGGATCTTGCAATATCGTCCGAAAAGACCTCCCGTCTTTCCGTAGTCCATCGCCTCACGTGCAAGTTTATCCACATCCTTGTATGCCAGGCCATACTCCTCAAGCGCCGCGTCTGCATTTCCTTCTTCCAGCTCAACCGACACCTTTACTGCCCGGTCCTTCTTAAGCTGCTTTTCAAGCGCCATCTTCGCTTCTTTTTCTGTCATACCCGACACTTCTACATTTCCAACATATATGTTATCAAATATTTTATCTTTGGGATATCCTGACACGGAGCAGTAAAACACCACTTGCGCAATCCCAACTGTCAGGACCGCGCACACCACAAAAAATCCGGCGAGAACCATTCTTCTCCGGCGTCTTCTTCTCAACATTCTCTTACCTGGTTTTCTGCGTCTGTTCTGTGTCATATTTCCCCCGCCCTACAGCACGTAAGGTAAAACTGTAGTTCCAACCATTGCTACGATAACTACCATAATAACAATCGCAATTATTCTTTTTGTTTTGGGATTATTAAAATTCATCTTTTCAGTCCTTCCTTTTTTAACCTCTTTCTATCATACACGTTCTTGCCTGCCGATTCAACGGATTTCTGTTCATGTAATCAAAAAGTATCCTCTTTCCCAATATCGGAAGATATTCTATATGTGTCATTTTACGCATCTGATTTTTATCATATGCCACATAGGAAGGCAGATATTTGTGCGCAATAACCTCTGTTTCATAAAATTTATGCAGAAATTCTTTCTCCACCTTATATTCTCCTGCAAATTCCGGGCGTGTCTTTGCATTTTCTCGGAGATAATAATCATAAGTCAGAAGCTCCTGTATGCAATCAGCTTTCTCCGGCATGTTCTGCCGCACAAATCCCAGAAGAATCTCATACCTTGTACTTCTCCTGTGCTGAATCTCCAGATAACCGTGTTCATCATAATAGCGCCACAGAGCCCGGTAAAGCTCATATGCAGAAACATACTCTTTTCCCAACTCTTCCATGGTGTATTCGAACTGCCCGCTGTTATAATAGACCTCAACCATCTCTTCTATTCCCTTTAATTCCAGGACGTCCCCATATGAAAGCCATTTGGTACAAAGAACTTCATAGGGCGGCACATCCTTACATATCAGCCCATATTTCTCACGGCACTCTCCCATATAAGACCCCTTCAGAACCTTTAGGAAACCAAGCTGCAGCTGCTCCGGTCTGAGCGCATACACATCATCAAAGGACTTTGCAAAGCTTTCAATATTTTCATATGGGAGTCCGGCAATCAAATCAAGATGCTGATGGATATTTCCTCTTTTCCTGATCCGATTCACATGCTCGCTTACCTCTTCAAACCTCATCGTTCTCCGGATTTCACGAATCGTATCCGGATTTGTGGACTGCACCCCAATTTCCAGCTGAATCAGTCCCGGCCGCATCGTCTCAATAAGCGCAAGCTCTTCTTCGTTCAGCAAATCTGCCGCTATCTCAAAGTGGAAATTCGTAATACCGTTATCATGTTCTGCAATGTAGCGCCAGATTTCCATTGCATGCTCATGTCTGCAGTTAAACGTCCTGTCTACAAATTTTACCTGTGGGACTTTGTTGTCAATAAAAAACTGAAGCTCCGGCTTTACAAATTCCATGCTTCGAAAACGAAGCCGTTTATCCACAGACGACAGGCAATAGCTGCAGGAGAAAGGGCATCCTCTGCTTGTCTCATAATAGATAATTTTATTCTTAAACTTTTCAATATCTTCATATACAAAAGGCGCTTTGTCAAGTTCCATTGGCTCACGCCACGGATTTGCGACAATCTCCCCGTCATACCTCCGAAACGTAATCCCCCGGATATCAGCCAGAGTCTCATCTTCTTCCAGGGCGCTTTCGGTATCTGCATATGCCCTGCAAATATCAGCAAAGGTCTCTTCCCCTTCTCCTTTCATGACGCCCTTTATCTGCGACAGGCGTTTTAACACTGCTTCTGCATCATAAGAGACTTCCGGTCCGCCCACCCAGATATCCGTATCCGGAAGAAGCTTTTTTATTTCCCTGATCACCATCTCCACACAGGCAATATTCCAGATATAGCAGGAAAAACATAGTTTGTCCGGCCGACGCCGGTAGATATCCTTAAGAATATCATCCATCTGCTGGTTAATTGTGTATTCCGCCACATCAATCTGCACCCTTGCATTTTTCAAATATTTCTTTGCATAAATACAAAGACTATGAACCGCAAGACTGGAATGTATGTACTTTGCGTTAATTGCCACAAGCAATATCTTCATAATAATCCCCATCCTCTGCACGCCAGGAAAATCAGCTTCGTCGGTTTAACTTCTGTGTTTCTCGCAATAATGCCAAGCAACAACAACTACTACTATTCATTTAACCTGCAGTCGAAAATTTTCGATAATACATTTCCGCCATTTCAGCACTTACAGAAAATCTCCACTTCAATTTCTCAAGAATCCTTTCTTCGGATATTCCTTCCGCTAAATTATCCTGTACAAAAATCCTTATTCCTTCCTCTCTTCCCTCTATAACTCCATCTTTATATATATCCTCCAATGCCTTGCACATATCTACTTTCTTCTCCTTCCCATTGTCTTCTGCTTTCACCTTTTTCAATTGCTGCTCTGAATGCAGCAATTCTGTAATTGCCTGATAATCGTCAAAATCCACATTTGAAAAATACATCCTGTTTTCTCTTATATATTTCCACAATTCTTCCTTTTCTCCCCTGTATTTTAGCATACCCAAAATTACTTGTAAATCCGTTTGAAACTGATTTACTTCCGCAAGATTTCCCACATCTATCAGGTTAATATGATAATTGGAAATGTATTTCTGCATAAAAGCATGAGAGGAGTCTCCCTGATTCCACCGAAACATTTCATAAAGATTCCTGCTTCCATCCCATTCTGACAAACCATAATAAAAAATCAATGAAAGTACCGGAATAATTTTATGCCCCTTGCAAAATTGCGAAAGGAATTCTTCTCCTGACACTTTTTCACTTGCATTCTCATGTCCCCTCCATAATTGTTTCATCTGATCCGCATAGGACAAACTGTCATAAAGCATCGTGCGTACAGGCATCGCATAATTTACTGCGCTTTGATTTTCACAGGCTAAAATGACCAATGCCGCCTCCTTCTTCCAACGCATCACGATATCCCGGTATCTCTGTACACCTTTCATCTTTCGCTCCTTATCTTCAATAATAATATCAGATTCCCCCGGTATTGCTTCCAGCTCTTCTGGTCGTATTATCTGATTTCCTTGAAATACAACCCCATTAAACAAATCCGCAAAACGTTCCTTATTACCAAGCCATTTTTTGATTGCAATGTCACTTTTCCCCATAAAACCTCCATTTTCTTTTGTATTTTTTTTGTTATATATACATTTCGGATATTGTACAGAAGCTGTACAATGAATCTTTTTCCCAGTCGGAATGACTGAGATGAATACAATATGATATTAGCATACAAATAATGACATGTCTACTATTTTAAAATTTAATATCGGTTATGGCTGTTACATTTACTTCCGCAAAATTTCCCACAACAATTGACATTCTCTTTAAAATAGTTTAAAATAAAGACTCGTGCAGCCGGGGTGTTAGCGGTACCTTGTACCTGCAATCCGCTATAGCAGGGGTGATGTTACGCAGAGGGCATTGGCTTGTGAAGCTGCCCCCGGTAAGTGATGTTGAGGCTTTGGTCTCACGCGACGGAAATCTGTGAACCGTGTCAGGTCGGGAACGAAGCAGCACTAAGCAGAATCTTTCGGGTGCCGTGAGGGTGCTGGGGCTGAGTTAACTGCCGGGGTAACGTTCAGGGGTTCTTGTTCGAAGCGTAACGCACGAAAAAATAAATTCATTTTCTTTCTTCACCCTTTTTCTTTTCCCTCAATTCTTTAAAAAATGATTTCATCAACTGACTGCACTCTTCTTCCAGTACACCTGTCGTAAGCTCAACCTGATGATTAAACTGCTCCATCTGCAGAAGGTTCAATATCGAACCGGCACATCCGGCCTTCGGATTCATGCATCCCACCACCACTCTTTTCATCCGGGACTGCACAATCGCTCCCGAACACATCTGACATGGTTCCAGGGTTACATACATAACACAGTCCTCCAGTCTCCAGTCGTCCATCTTCTTACTCGCCTTTTTAATTGCAATCAATTCCGCATGTGCAAGTGTATTTTTATCTATGGTCCTGCGGTTATAACCACGTCCGATAATCTTATCTTCATATACAACCACACATCCAATCGGCACCTCGCCGATTACATATGCCTTCTTCGCCTGTTTGATTGCTTCCCTCATATATTTTTCATCTGTATGATCCATAAATCTTCCTCACTACGTTTCTATATGTAACAGTTACAGTTCTGCTCATGACCTGCATCATGTGCTCATTCATGCAAGCATGATTCGCCCATGATGCAGGTCATGGCTGAACTGTAACTTCTACATTACCGGATGCCGGACCTGACGGCACCAGTATCCGAATCTTTCTCCCTCATTGCATTCCTCTGCACCCAGATTCAGACCCGTCTCTTCCCGGTCTATAAATTCCGGGAATCCAAATGCTTCTGCCGCCTTTGCTTCCTTCTCGTGGTAAATTCCCGGAACTCCAAGCTTTAATATATTACCATCATCAATAAGCGTCAGATGCCTGTAGTTATAATACCCATGCAAAAGGAAATTATTATTCGCAAGCCGCCACTCACAGCGTGGAAGCATGGAGATTTCCCTGCGTTGAATCTTTGTCACTTTGTATTGCCGCTTCGGGCCTTCCACTTCCTCTGAGGATTCTATTTCAGCCTCCTCCACCTGTGACGGAACGGATTCTCCCGATGCCGCTTGCGGCAGCTCCTCCGGTCGCTCCTCTTCCGGCAGTGGCTGTTCCTCTGTCTGCCCTTCTTCCGGCAGTGGCCGTTCCTCTGTCTGCTCTTCTTCCACCTGCGGCATTTCCGGCATCTGCTCTTCTTCCGCCTGCGCCTGTTCCTGCCAAAGCACCATATTTTCTACATCTACAGGCCTTTCCGCATCCCACACTGCCGCAAACCGGCGACCCTGCGAAGTTTCCAGCAGGACACCGTCAATCTTCTTATAATTTTCCTCAGCTCCTACATCACCCGGTGTATATCTGAGCCGATAATTAATTGCAGAACCATCTGTTCCGATCTGGCCCTGCAATATTTTGATAAATCCTTTGTCCTCCTCATAGAACAGAAATACAGAAAGGCTGTCCCCGCTTCTCATACGCATTCCCTTACCATGAATATGTATGATTCCTTCCATATCATCCTGTTCTACCTTTACAAAACCTACGTTGCGTGAACGCATTCCCTGTTCATATTCATACAGATAACGAATAAAACGTTTCAAATCTCCACATCCCATATCGTGTCATTTACCACAATCTATTCCGTTATCCCCCAAAAAATACCACCAAAATCAATTATATGATTCCTTTTAATTCCTGATACAGCCGTTTCGCGTAACTGTCTGTCATGCCGCACACATAATCCGTCACAAGCAGCAGCCTTAAATACAATTTCTCAACTTCAGATTTCCCCCTTGCATGATAATGATATGCTTTCTTATAATTACTGGAAATAAAAGAAATCATCCGTAAGTCTATAGAATCCAATTCTTCTTCTCTGTCATCATATTTGATAGCCGCCGCCACAAATTTATCCATAAGATAATCAATAATCGCCGCTTCAGCCACCTCCATACGATAAATGCTCTCCGATGTAAATACTTCCCTGTACGCAAGGTCGCCAAGCAGCTTCATAAGTCTTTCAGCAAAAGTATGGTAAAACAAGTCATAACGATACTCGCCCTTCATGATCTCCGCATAATTCGACGTAAACCCAAAGGTGGCACAATTAATAAGAAATCCCTGTACTCTCACAATCCAGTTCTTAATCGCATACTCTTCCGGATTTGATACCTGTTTTTCCTTCCCACGCATATACAATTCCTCCAGCTTATCCGCAGGCCTGAATATGTTTGCATCCCCTGTACAGAAAGACTGAATCGCCTTCAATTCCTCCAGCAGTTTATAATAAGTAAGAAATCCTTTCACAAATGCATCTTCAATATCTGCCGTCTTATAGGCGATATCGTCAGCCGCCTCCAAAATATACGTAAGCGGGTGCCTTGCCCCCAGTGTCCCGGTCTCTTTCTGGATTTCTTCAAATATTTCTGCGTCCGCATAATAATATCCCATTTTCTTCTCTTTGATATTGCCGGACTTTGCACGAATCTGTGTAGATGCGACCGGATATTTCACAATCGTATTTAAAAGGGCATACGTCAGATTCATCCCTTGTTCATCCACCAGAAAATGCAGCTTTGTCACAAGCCTGAGCGCCTGTGCATTTCCTTCAAAATGATAAAAATCCTCCCGCATCTGCGGGGTCAGCACCTGGTCAATTGCCTGCCCATGAAAGGTAAGGCACGAAAGATTTCTCCGAAACCATTCCCTGATAGCTGTTTCCCCAAAATGTCCAAACGGCGGATTGCCAATATCATGGATCAATCCCGCGCACTGCAGGATATTGCAGATATCCTCTTTCATCTGCGGGGTAAAAGCAGCATCCTTTCTGTGAACCAGAATATTTTCTCCAATATTCTGCCCTAAAGATTTGGCAAAAGAAGATACTTCTAATGAATGCGTCAGCCTTGTCCGGATAAAGTCGCTCTTATCAAGTGGAAATACCTGCGTCTTATCCTGTAATCTCCGAAATGATGCACTTCCGATAATCCGATGATAGTCCTTCTCAAACTCACTGCGCAGGTCTGTACTCTTTATATATTTGTGTTTATTCGCTGATCCGCGGCTTCTCTTTGTTGATAACAGCTGTTCCCAGTTCATTGTCTTCTCCTTACTCTAATCCAGATATATCGGCTCCTCGTAATCTTTTCCAAGCAGCGCCTTTTTTCGCTCCTGGTATCCCAGGAATGCCCACTCCGTCATGTCTGTCCATTTATGATCCACACGATCGTACACCTGTACGTAACCAATTCTCTTCGGATGCATTCTTACACTGTTCGATTCATATTCCCTTCCGGTATAAGGATTGATATCACCAATCTCATTATCCTCCGGTATTCCCAGCGAATCTGTGCCTTCTTCATAAAATTCATCTGCATAAGCCTCTTCTGTATAGCTTTCTTCCACAGGCGTCTCATCCACATAGTTTTCATCTGCATAACTTTTTTCTGTATCTTTATCTTTTATCGGTTCCGGCTCTGCTGCCACAGCTTCCTTTGAACGATTTTTGTCAGATGACTTTTCCCCTGCGTTCTTCCTGTGACGCTGCAGATAAGCACGCCAGCCCCGCACCTTCTCTTCCGCCGGTTTCTCCTGGGATTCCTTTGCCTCCATTTCGTCCAGCTCTTCATTAATCTTCAGCAGTTCTCCAATTGTAATATCTCGTTCATTCTCCCCCGGATTCCTATATAACAGGGTTTCTTCCTGCTGCTGTATCTCTCCTGCTTCTACCTGAATCTCCTGTGGTATCCTCTCTTTTTCCGGTATTAACTGCTCCTCCGATATTGATTTCTCTTTCGTCGCCAGCTTCTCTTCTGTTTTCTTCACCAATCTGGCCGGAGCGCTCTCTCCAAGTATATCTAACTGAAATGGACATTCCAGTATTCCCGCGATCATACGCATATCCTGCTCCTGGAAATTATCTCTGGATAATCTCTGCGTAAGATTCTGCCGGGACATCTTCTTCCCGGTTCTCTCTTCGATCAATTCCGCAAGTTCCTTAATCGTCATACCCTTACGCTTAAGAATGACTTTCACCTGCTCCCCAAATGTTAACTCAAGCATCTTATAGCCTCCTATTAATTTTTTCATATCTCCACATAATTATTATCCCCAAAAGGTTTGTCTTTTGTAAACTTTTTTATTGCTTGATAAACCTTTACTTTTCTATTTTAACAAATAGACTTTTTTACGTCAACAGGAAAAGAAGAACTGTTGCTTGACAAACCCCTTTCCTTACCATTATTATTAAATTTGGTTTAAAGTATCTTTTTATATAGGAATACATTTACACAATATAGATACAGACAAGGAGTGAACGACATGATTATTGTATTAAAACCACATACAACGAAACAAGACCTTGCCCGCGTAGAAAATATGGTCAAAACGCGCGGACTTGACACACATATTATTGAAGGATCTGATATGACCGTCATCGGATGTATCGGTGATACGACCCGGATTGATATGAAATTATTTGAAGTTGATTCTGCAGTTTCCAAGGTTATGCACGTACAGGAGCCTTACAAGCTTGCAAGCCGCGCATTTCACCCGGAGGATTCCATGGTGGATGTATCCGGAGTCAAAGTCGGCCGCGGACATCTGGCGCTTATCGCCGGCCCCTGTTCCGTAGAGTCAACAGAACAAGTCATTGAAATCGCAAAGGCAGCCAAAGCTTCCGGTGCAAATCTATTAAGAGGCGGCGCGTTCAAGCCACGTACAAGCCCCTATTCTTTCCAGGGCATGGGGCTTGCCGGGCTCGATATCTTATGTGAAGCCAGAGAAGCAACCGGACTTCCGATTGTAACAGAGCTTATGTCAACAGAATACCTGGATATTTTTAATGAAAAGGTAGATTTAATCCAGATTGGCGCACGTAATATGCAGAACTTTGACTTATTAAAACAATTAGGTCAGGTTGACCGTCCGATTCTTCTAAAACGAGGATTAAACGCAACTTACGAAGAATGGTTTATGTCCGCAGAATATATTATGGCTGCCGGAAATGAAAATGTGATCTTATGTGAGCGTGGTGTACGTACTTTTGAAAGCTATACCAGAAACACACTGGATCTGCAGAGTATCCCGGTTGTCCGCAAGCTTACACATCTTCCGATTATCGTGGATCCCAGCCATGCAGGCGGCAAATGGTGGCTCGTAGAACCAATGGCAAAAGCTGCAATAGCTGCAGGCGCTGACGGTCTTATGGTAGAAGTGCATAACAATCCGGAATGTGCACTGTGCGACGGCGCCCAGTCATTAAAACCTGAGAAATACGACGCCCTGATCAAACAAATCTCCGGTATCGCACAGGTCATCGGAAAAACATTATAATATAAAGAAGGCATTAATATGAAATTATATGTAAACCTTGGAGAAAAAAGCTATCCGATTTATATCGAAAATCACATACTGGACAAAGCTTCTGAATACATCGCAGAAGCATTTTCCGGAAGAAAAATCATGATTGTATCGGATGACAATGTATATCCGCTTTACGGAGAAGACTTAAAGACTTCCCTGTCAGAACACTTTGAATGTCATTCTCTGATTCTGCCCCACGGCGAATCCACGAAGAATTTTCAAAGCCTTCCGGAAATCTACACTGCCATGCTGGAAGCAAAAATGTCAAGAAGTGACCTGGTCATTGCTCTTGGAGGCGGCGTCATCGGAGATTTGACTGGATTTGCCGCCGCCAGTTATTTAAGAGGCGTCAAATTCATCCAGATCCCTACTTCTCTGCTTGCCCAGGTTGATTCTTCTGTGGGCGGAAAAGTTGCAGTTGATCTGCCGCAGGGCAAAAATCTTGTCGGTGCATTTTACCAGCCTTCTCTGGTACTCATTGACCCGCTTGTTCTGGACACTCTTCCGGAACGCTTTATTAACGATGGCATGGGCGAAGTAATCAAATATGGCTGCATCAAAGATGCCGACTTGTTTGCATCACTGGAAGCGCACCACTCCTTTGAGGATTTGAAAGAAGATTTACCGGAAATTATTTACCGCTGTGTCGATATCAAACGGATTGTTGTAGAAAAGGACCAGTTTGATACCGGAGAACGTATGCTTCTTAATTTTGGTCACACACTGGCCCACACGATCGAACAGTATTATCACTATAAACGGGAAAGTCACGGCGAAGCGGTTGCGATTGGTATGTATCAGATTACAAAGCTCGCCGAGGAGAAGGGGCTGACCCCCCACGGAACCGCCGCACGCATCCGTAACGTCCTTGAGGCTTATGGGCTTCCCTGTGAATGTGGTCTTCCACTGAATTCACTGATTGAAGCCATCACCCTGGACAAGAAGAATCTGGGCGGCCGGTTAAATATTGTCTTGCTCCATGAACTTGGAAACAGCTATGCATACCCGACCTCTACCATCTTTTTTACGGAAGGTCATGCAGATACAATTGTATAAACAACAGGAAGGAGACCATTATGAAATTAGAAGGAAAGACAGCCATTGTCACCGGAGCCGGAAAGGGAATCGGGCGTGAAACCGCTCTGGCAATTGCCGCAGAAGGCGCGGCCGTTGTATGCGTCGCAAGAACCCAGTCTGATCTGGATGCAACAGTACAGATGATAAAGGAAAACGGCGGAAAGGGAATAGCGCTTGCCCGTGACCTGACAGATGCCGGGCAGGTACAGTCTATGGTAGACGCAGTGACTGCACAATATGGAAAAATTGATATTCTGGTTAATAATGCCGGCGGTTATCCGTCAGAAATCTACGATAAAGTAAGCAAGCAGGCAATTAAAATATGGGAATGGAGCGAAGCTCAGTGGGATCAGATTATTAAAACGAACTTAAAAATCCCCTTCCTCTGTATTAACAAGGTTGTACCGGTTATGATAAAGCAGGGGAACGGCGACATCGTAAGCATCTCATCCCGCATGGGCCGGATCGCTTCCCAGATGGGTGCATATGCCGTCGCAAAGGGCGGTATTATAACCCTGACCAAAACGACAGCAATCCAGACGCAGGAATATGGAATCCGGGCAAATGCGGTCGCTCCGGGAATTGTAGATACTCCCGGACAACGTGTATATAATCACAATGTCGGACAAGATGATGTCAAAATGGGGAACGCCGGTTCCGTGGCAAAAGCAGTTCTGTATCTTCTGTGTGATGCTCCGGAGGTCATGACCGGTCAGGTTCTCGACCTGTTCACAACCGTATAACGAAAAAATCAGGGCAATCATCATATTGACTGCCCTTTGTCATATATTGTTCACAATTTTTTTTCATTTTAAACACAGTTTTATCACACTTTCTGCGTATACTATAATTGTTCGAAAGAACAAACAATTTTCTTTTTCATAACTTTTTCCTCAGGACTGCTGTTAATGCAGTCCTTTTTGATTATTTCTCACTGCAGTCCTGACATACCGGGCATTCGGGACACACCTGTTTATTTTTTTTCGCGGCTGCTCTCCCCGGTCGCATAATCTATCTCAATTCCCGGCTGTGCATTAAACACAAACACGTTAAAGGAAATCTCATCATCCTCCACTGACTGCGCTTCCATCTGCACACCGCTCGCGACAAGATTATTTCCCTCATAAACCGGGGTCACCCGGAACAATACACTGTGTCCCGTCTCCTCTATATATTCAGCCACCTCATTTTCAAATGGCAGCATCCCCTCCACATTCATATAGCGTGTCCCGGTTATCAGATTCTTTTCATTAGCATTCTCGCCTGTAAGCTGATAGCCAATCAAATGACAGCGGTTATACAGATATTTTCCATCCACTTCTTCATATTTCACCGTATGCCACCCGGAAGGCTTTACCCGGCCGATCGCTCCACGTTCTTCATCAGGCATCATATCCTCGTCTATTTTCGCCTCTGCATAGCCGCATCGCCCCAACGTGTCCATCTCACTGTAATATTCGTAAGGCTCCGCCTCTTTTTCCGTCTCATCAAAGGATGGCCGATTATCATTTACCGTCACATAAGGCGCCCCGTCATATTCCGGAATTTCGCTAAGGCTGCTTACATTTTCCGTATTTTCAAAGAAAGCCAAATCCCCATACTGATTATATGACGTAAGCGCAGCAACAGCCACCGCAGCAGCCAGAACGACCTTAACCAGAAGCGATTGTTTTGAATTCATCCGTTTTCTGCTTCTCTTATTCATGATAACTCCAATGTAAAATATTTTCTGATGTTGTTTTCAGCCGCAGTACGGTCTGATTTAATTTCTGTGCATCTTTCTGAAGATTTTTACTCTTGACAAGTCCCTTTATACGCCTCTCCGCTTCCGCGCAGTCATTTTTAAGCTGCATCTTACAGGTAAGATCCAGATAGAGCCCCGGTTTCTTCATACGGGTTCTGGTCTCATCGACCAATGTCTGGGCCTTTACAACCAGCAGTTTTATCTCTGTCGGCAAATCGTTCATTTTTCTCATATCATGCATTTTGACCACCTCGTCCTGATTTTTTACGGTATAATCATTGTACCAAATCCATGCTCCGGCTTCCATTCCTATTACAAAAGAGCGGGCCAGTCGTTAAGTCCGCTCTTTCATTTCCTGTATCTTTCCGAAAATCTATGATTTTCTTATAATTCTTTTATTCTTCCATTTACTTCCCATACTTTTCCATAAATCTCTGAATAATAGTCGCACACTCCGCACGGTTTGCACTTCCCTGTGGGTCAAGAAGGAGTTTTCCATTGATAGTCTTTCCTGTAATAATTCCTTCTGATACTGCCCATTTCAATGCGTCTACTGCAAATGGCTGTACATCCCCTGCATCCGGGAAGGAACTGTAATCTCCATCAACTTTAATGTCATAATTCTTATATTCCTTTGCATAACGGTACATCATCGTTGCCATTTGCGCACGGGTTACCGGATCGTTTGCTCCAAACAGATCTGAACCTGTATATCCGGTTACAATCTTCTTATCCGCTGCCCAGAGAACTGCATTCTTATACCAGTCATTCTCCGTCACATCAGAGAACAAATCTGTATATTCCACCGGTTCTTCCCGATTCATCTTATGAAGTACGGTTGCAAACTGCGCTCTTACCAGTGTGCCGGAAGGACCAAAGTGTATATCGTCCATACCTGTCATAGTCTTATTCTCAAAGTTATAGGCAACCGCATCATAGTACCATGCACCTTTTTCTACATCAACAAACGGAAGTTCTGTAACCGGCGGCTTCTCCTGCTCCAATCCGTCAATCGCTTCCTGAAGTGTCTCTACTGCCGCATCTACTTCCGCATTTGTCTTTACACCTTCCAGCGTCTGTTCTGCTGCAGCAATTGCATCCTGAAGCGTCTTATAAGAGTCTTCTGTATATCTTTCAGCTTCGATTGCTTTCGCTTCCTCTATCTTCTCCTGAAGCGGATATTTATCAAGATAGCTTCCGTCTCCCCACTTTCTCTGTAAAGCTCCATACTCTTTTGCTGTTATTGGCATTACATAACCATGACGGTATTTACTTGGGAAGGAGAATTCATCATTTCCCAGCATCCGGAATTCTCCGGATGAAAGATCTGTTGTAACGAGCGGATAATATCCCTGCCCTCTTGCGAAACGGTCTACCATCAGACACCACTGGGTCTCCCCGTCTTCCGTCTTATCATTCATTTTAAAGATAATCGGACCTTCTACAGAACCCTGAGCCTTAGGAAGATCCGTCGTCAGCGTCGTAGATTCAACATCTTCATATTCCCCAAGAACGGTTTCTGATTTATCGATCATAATCTTACCATTTGACTCATTCTTCGTATAACGGTAATAGGTACCGTCATCATAAATCATCGTAGAGTCAATAACCTTAACCGGATATCCGTTTGCCTGCATCTCTCCTGCATGATACAGCTTTGCATCTGTAAAGGTACGGAAATCACGGGTTTTGCTGTAATAAATCGCATGATTTTCATACTCCTGTGCAATAGAACCCGCATCATTTAACTTAATGCTTGTTGCTGACCAGTATACAATAAACTCACCTGTGACATTGTCATAGATAAATTCCGGCGCCCAGGTACATCCTGCATTCTCCGGCGCTATCTCAGCAAGCCATGGCTCGCTCCAGTTTATAAGGTCATCAGACTCCCATACAACAATACCGTGGCTTCCGTTAGATCCGGCTTCCGGCCATGTTGTATTCGTTATATTCGTAGCAATACTCAGATCCGTTGCAATCATGTAATACTTGTCGCCTTCCGGTGTTCTCGCGATATAATGGTCTCTCAATCCACTTTCACCGATAACACTTTCCAGCACCGCTTTATTACCATTCAGATCCGTCCAGTTCAGACCATCTGTACTAATGGAAAAATATGTCTGCTCCTTGGTTATATCCTCCTCTGTTCCTGTAAAATGTACGAACAGATAACCTACATATTCGTCCTCTGTAACCGCCTTTGCTTTTGCCTTTACCGTCACATCATAAGTCTTTGTTACAGACTTCTCGCCGTCCTTAGCAAATGTTGCAGTTAATGTTACTTTTGTATCTTTCTCCTGTCTCGTAACAACGCCCGCCGGCGTCGGATCATATCCTGCATTCTCTGTAACCTTTGTACTGATTACTTTTTCATCCGAAGACTTCCATGTAACACTTACTCCGTCGATCTCCTCCGGCAGTGTAATATTTCCCCTGATATCGTCTGCATTCGGGATTTCAAAATTATCAGAAACAGTCTTTACATTCTCAGCCGCCTCTTTACGCTCCTTCGTCTCCTGTTCATAAATAGCAAGAACCTCATCTGCTTCCATTGCATAATCATATACTTTTACATTATCAAAATATCCACGGAAGTATTTATCCGCTCCATAGAAGGATTTCCCAAGATATGCCTTTAAATTTGTTCCAAGGTCAGATATCTTTGTAGCAGTAGAAAGATTCTGGGCAATCAATTCTCCATCCTGATACAGTTTCAGGGAATTATTTGTCACCACCATCTTGATATTAATCCATCTTCTGCTGTTGTTCGGGTGCACAAAGCTTTTCTCTGCGACCATCTCATCATTATAGCTGTTTGTAGAAATCGCCAGCTTCATGCTTGTCGGCATCGTCTTCAGAAACAGGTATTTCTGATCATCTTGTCCAATTCCAAAGGTAAAAAAGAAACCGCTTCTCGTAACCTCATTTACATCCATAGAAATCGTTACGGAATCCCTGCCATCAAAAAATCCCTCCGGGAATTCCAGGAAGCTGTTATGCCCCTTTACACTCGTATCACCGTCCAGATAAAGAACCTGTCCATAATCCGCATCCTTAACATACACTGCGCCGTCAGACAATTTTGCGTCGTTCTTGCCTGCGCTGTCCTTTGCGGTTCCCTTTGTGTAAGCCTCATCAAAATTATACTCCAAAACCGGCTTGTCCTCTACCGCTCCGGCAGCCTTGCTGACTGCCGGGCCGTTTCCTGAAATTCCCAGGCATCCTGCAATCATCGCTGTCGCCGTCAAAAATGCAATCTGCTTTTTGATCATTTTTGTCTTCATAGTTCCCTCCTTGTTAATCATAATCTTTTTTTATTATAACAAGAAAAAAGGGAGAATACCAGTATATTTATGATGCCAGGGTCAAAAGGTCATTCATCCACATCGTGCTTGCACGAAGGTGGATGAATGACCTTTTGACCCGCCCCGATATGAGGATAAAAGTGGGGCGTA
>DKYD01000081.1:18386-21059 GCA_002492335.1 Lachnospiraceae bacterium UBA7109 | reverse complement strand
ATATGAGGATAAAAGTGGGGCGTAAGCTCCACGATATCCGAATATTGGGCAGGATTGTGGGATCGCAAAGCGCGGAACAATCCGTATGGCATCTTTTGCCCCCGACATCATGATAATTCTTTTACAACATTGCTTTTTTATAATTACTGTCTCAATCTTTTATCTTAAAGCTTGCGACCGTCGCAGCGATACATAGACACAAATCAACAATCCAAAGTGCAGTATATCCAAGTGCTGTACCGACAAGAATGCCACCAAGCCAGGCAGAAGTAAACGCACCGATCTGATGACCGATAAAAATAGAGCCGTAAACAACGGCCATTTTTGCAACGCCAATTTTATTACTGATAATTCCCGTTGTAGGCGGTACAGTGGAATCGCCCGTCATTCCAAGCAGACCGGTTGCAATAAAGGCAAACGGAACAGATTTTGGTAGAAAAACAAATGCAAGGGAAATTAAAATGCGTATGCCGTAAACACCTGCAAGCACATTTTTCATGCGGAATTTTTGCCCTAAAAAACCTGTGATAATAGCGCCGAGCATTGTAAAAATTCCATATACAGTTAAAGTAAGTGAAGCAAAATTCGCAGGGATTCCGCTTCCTACATATTGAGAAAAAAGGTGTGTTTCAATAATTGACATATGAAATCCGCAAGTAGAAAAGCCGATCAACAGACACCAGTATGTACGGTCACGAAATGCTACTTTCAAAATATCAGATAGCTTTTCCTTTTTGGTGTCACTTTCAACCGCTTGTACAGGCCGCACTTTATCTATTTTTTTCTTTTTTGCACCCAGCCAAAAGACAATGGGGAGCATGAGCAAAATCGGAATACTGAACACAGGCATAGACAGCATAACGCCAAAGCTGTCCGTCAATCGTTGAAGCAAAGGAGACATAACAGCGTCACCGATTCCGGCGCTTGCCTGTACAATTCCTGATACAACGGCCGCTTTTTTCTCACCGATGATCGGTGCTAACGCTCCCATCACGATTCCGAAGCATAACGCTCCCGTTCCTGCAGGAAGTAAAATACCAAAGAAAAGCAGCAAGCTCCACAGGCTATTACAAAACGGTGAAACGATCAGTCCAACCGCCATTAAAATGATACCAAGAAGCATTACAACGGCATTGGATTTTTTAATTGCCAGCATACCGAAAACAGGCTGTGTTACGCCGTACAGAATTTGTCCGACAGCAATTACAAAGCTGACGGACGCATAGTCAAGCCCTGAACGATTAACAATGCCGGGCAGCATAATCCCGTAATTGTCATGTATTCCCTGCATAACGGCAAAAACGACACATCCACCCAAAAGGGCAAGTATGAGCGAAAAAGCATTAGAAAATCGATTGTTTGATTGCTTATTTATGTACTGTTTCATAAAATCCTCCTTGATTTTCTCATTATTTTCTGCCCTCATATATCCGAGGTCTTGACTTTATTATACACAGCACCATATAATAAGCAAAACGAATATTTCTAATGATACTATTAGGAAAGGTGATACCAGAAAATGAATCGATACATAGCTTTACAGAAAATTATTGAGCTTGGGGGATTTACCAAAGCTGCTGACGCTTTGGGCTATACCCAGTCCTCCATCAGCCAGATGATTGCTTCTCTTGAAAATGAACTTGGAATAAAACTGCTGATCCGTTCCCGTCACGGTATCAAACTCACAATTGAAGGGTCGGAATTATTCCCATTTATAGAACGTTCAATTTATCAATATCGCTCTATGCAGGAAAAGGCAGATGAAATTAAAGGAATTGAAACAGGCATCATCCGTGTTGGAACAATTTCCAGCGTAACCTGTCATTGGATGCCGCAGCTTATTAACGGTTTCAAGAAAGAATATCCGCATGTGCAGTTTTTATTTCATCAAGGAGACTATACTCTAATTCCTGAATGGATTGCTTCCGGACAAATTGACTTTGGCTTTGTCAATCCGCTTGCAGGTACAAATCTGAAAACAAAAACAGTAAAAAGCGGTGAAATGCTCGCTGTACTGCCAAAAAGCCATCCTCTTTCCAATAAAAAAAGTATTCAGCTTCAGGACATTGCAACAGAGCCGTATATCCTGCTTGAGGAAGGCAATTACAGTGAGCCAATGGCAGCATTTGAAGCCGCAGGTATTCAGCCAAACATTCAATATACGATTCATGATGACTACGCCATTATGATGATGGCAGAGGCAGGACTTGGCGTGAGCATCCTGGCAGAACTGATATTAAGGCGCACAAATTATAACATTGTTTGCCTGCCGATTGATCCGCCCATTACACGGACGCTTGCAGTAGGATACAAAGATAAGGACAGTTTGCCAATTGCAAGCAAATATTTTATTGATTATCTTATGGAACATAAAGATGAATTACCATAAATGGATTAGTACAATTCAAACAAACGCGCACATATTGTTTCCAATTGACAAATCAGGACTGTCGCTTATATAACCCCTTATGTGATATCGTGTCATAAGATTCTGTCACAAGAAAAAGAAAAAGTAAAAGACCCTTGAAAAGTTTCCGTAAAAATTAAAAAAATCACTTGCAATCCTTAGCAAACTGTTATATAATAGCACTTGCGTTAAGGAAATAATTAATGAAAACTTAGCAAATGCGCGATTAGCTCAGCTGGCAGAGCACCTGACTCTTAATCAGGGTG
>DKYD01000081.1:0-18136 GCA_002492335.1 Lachnospiraceae bacterium UBA7109 | reverse complement strand
AGAGCACCTGACTCTTAATCAGGGTGTCCAGGGTTCGAACCCCTGATCGCGCACTTGAATCGCTGTTTTTGAAGACACTGGAGCTTCGGGGACGGCGGTTTTTTTATTTCCTACTTCCACGAAAATACTGAAGTTTTTGGGAAATAAAACATAATATAGCCGATAAAATTATACCAAAAATCTTTCTTATACCCTCATACCCTTATCCCCTCTTTCTGTTCCTGTGGTCTTCTTCAATCTTTCTTCCCCACTCTTCATCAATACTCCTGCTTGCACGCACCGCACTGATCGGTTCAGAAATAGTATCATAAAGCAATTGCGTACCCTCACTGTCCGCACGATAATTAACCGCACGATCCCGGTTAATGCCAAACTGCGCCGCCGTTTCTACCGCATCAATATTGGCGCCTATAAAGAGAAATTCCCAACCGTATTTTTCTTTCTGCCTTTCGATCATTCTTTTCACTTCATCACTGCTGTAACGCCTGCTTGCATTTTCCATACCGTCCGTAGTGATGATGAACATCGTATGTGCGGGAACATCCTCAGGTCTTACATACTTATGTATGTTCCCAATATGATGAATTGCGCCTCCAATGGCGTCAACAAGAGCCGTACATCCTCTTACCGTGTAATCTCTGTCCGTCATTTTGGGCACATTCCTGAGATTGATTCTATCGTGCAGCACTTCACTTACGTGATCAAAAAGGATTGTAGATACATAAGCGACTCCCTTTTCCTTCTTCTGTTTCTGAATCATTGCATTGAATCCGCCAATCGTGTCACTCTCAAGACCGGCCATGGAACCACTGCGGTCAAGAATAAATACCAGTTCTGTAATATTGTTTTTTGCCTTCATTTTTCATTACCTCCGAAATTTATTTGTTTTTTAACCTTGTGACTATAGTATAGTCATATAATGCGGAGGTATGGTCGCATGCAAAGCGACAAATATTTTATATTCCCAGAAGATTCTGGTCAAAGGCAAACAGAGCTTCATTTATTTCAAAAATGTTATAATTCTGATTGGTAATAAAATATTCAATTATAATATCAAACTTATTGCTGTGGGAAAGAGCAAAACCTGCTTTCATCAGCATATCCTTCGTATCTTCCAGACTGAGTTCCAAAGCTATGGCAAATGCTATTGCAGTTGTCTTGCTCGGACGATAATGAACATTTCCCCGAATTTTCGAAAAAAGTTTCCTGTCTATATTTGCCTTTTTGTAACACTCCGAATCAGTCATACCCTTCTCCTCAATTTTGCGAAGCAACATCTGAGAAAAACTTTCATCAACCTGATTAACCATATCTGCAAGCGATGCGGTCGGAGCCATCGGCATAGAAGATTGACATGGTACCTGCGATTCAAAAGCATCCAGATCATCTGAAAGCAGCTGAGTCTCTGCCAGTACCGTGCTTTCCTCCATAGCGTCCGGATATGATCGTCGAAACATAAAGTGCGTATCTACATATTTATCGTCTATGTACGCAGTAATGTCTGTAAAAAGCTTCTCGCTGATTTGAAAAGCGGATTTATCAAACACAACAATATAAACGAGCATCTCATGATCTACTAAGAACGATATGATAGTGTCAACCGCAATCTCTAACGCCTGATCCTTGGGATAGCCGTATGTACCGCTTGAAATCAATGGGAAGGCAATCGATTCGCAATTATTATCAGCCGCAAGCCTCAAAGCCTCGCGATAACAACTCTCCAGGAGCTCTCTTTCTCCTTTTTGGCCGCCTTCCCACTTAGGACCAACTGTATGTATCACAAAGCGCGCCGGGAGCTTATACGCTTTTGTAATCTTTGCCTGTCCCACCTTACATCCGCCAAGCTGCATACATTCCAAAAGAAGCCTCTTGCCGGAAGCCTTGTGTATGGCGCCATCAACACCTCCGCCGCCTAGAAGGGAAGGCTTTGCAGCATTCACAATAGCATCACATTTAATTTTCGTAATATCATTTCTAACAATTTTTATAGGCATAATATTTTCTCCTAAATAAAAAATCGTATTTCTGACGTATCTGTTCGATTTTCTTTATTAATAAAGGTAAATCAATAGTATCAAAGTAATCCTTAATATCTATCTCTACCATTCTAAACTATCCTTATTTAGCAGAAAATCGTATATTCCCATAATAAGGACTCCATCATCATTGTAATATTGTGCAGGTGTATCTTTTGTAATAATAATCTTTTTAAAAGCATCTCCAGTCAACATCAATGAGCGTTGTTCTTGATCCATTTTCTCCTGTGTAGACATTGTAAACGCCGATTGAATGTAATAGCGCTTTGATGCCTGATTACATACAAAGTCTATCTCCAACTGCTTCCGAACCGTATTACCATCTTTTGTTGTTTTGTTTACAACCACCACACCAACATCAACATTATAACCTCGCATTTTTAACTCGTTGAATATAATGTTCTCCATTATATGTGTTTCTTCCATTTGTCTGAAGTTCAATCTCACATTTCTAAGTCCCATATCAGTAAAATAATACTTTGAAGGTGTATCAATGTATTTTTTCCCTTTGATATCATAACGCACTGCTTTATCAATGAGGAACGAATCACACAAATATTCAATATAATTTGTCAATGTATTTTTACTTATTGTTTTCTGTTTTACGCTCTTAAAGGTTGCAGACAACTTTGACGGATTTGTCAGTGAACCTATGGAAGATGAAAGAATATTTAACAAATCTTCCAACTCTGAACGGTTTCTCACACGATGTCGCCCCACAATATCCGAAATATATGTTTCTTCAAACAATGACTTCAGAAACGATATTTTTTCTTCTGAGGTCTTGAAATTCAAAACAAGTGGTAATCCTCCATACAGCATATATTCATTCCAGCCATCTTGTTTAGTGCCATCATAGACAGACATAAACTCGTCAAAACTAAGCGGATACATGTGAACCTCATCTCCACGTCCACGAAATTCTGTTATCACATCTTTTGACAAAAAATGAGCATTACTTCCTGTTACATAAATATCTACATTTCCCATACGAAGTAAACTATTAAGAACGGATTCAAACTGGTCTAATAACTGTACCTCATCCAGTAATACATAAAACATCCCTTCTCCACTTATTTTTTCTTTCAAATATGGGAAAAGTACATAAGGATCTTGATACTGCTTATTTTCAAATGCATCAAATGCAATTTCTATAATATGGTCTGCATTTACTCCATTCGATAATAAATGATTCTTAAATATTTGGAACAAAAGGTATGATTTTCCGCAACGACGTATTCCGGTTATAACCTTTATTAAGCCATTATGTTTTTTACTTACCAATTTATCAAGATATGCATTTCTTTCAATTACCATATAATCCACCCCTCTATTGAACATTTTTACATTATCCTGTATTTTTGTTCAATTATAGTGTAACCAATTTTCTTTATAATATCAATAATCTATTGAACATTTCTACATGTTTATGCATTTTTGTTCATTAACTCTTTCTACTGTGCCCCTGACTGCAGGTTCGAGAACTTTGCCACACCACTTCCTTCATCCATACCATTACCGATACCGACTTGTGGTTCGCTACACTTGGCTGTAAATACCCGTGGCTGGATCTTCACCAGCAAGATAAGTGCCATGCCCGGCACACATAGAAAATCCCCGGTGCTCACATCTCCGGGGATTTTCACGTGTCACTTGGACACTTTCGTCTTTCTTGCCTGCCAGCATTACAGCATATGCAAATCAGCTTTGCAATATTCTTTTCCACAATTAAACGTGTGTCAAGAATTTATTCAAACAACGGTGTGGAAAAATATCTTTCCGCCGTATCCGGCAGCACCGTCACTACTGTTTTTCCTTTTCCAAGCTTCTTTGCAAGCTTCAGCGCCGTCGCCACATTCGTTCCACTGGAAATTCCGCACATCAGGCCTTCTTTTTTTGCAAGATCCTTTGATGTCTGCAGCGCTTCCTCGTCTGTGATAATGACGATGTCTTCATATATCTTCTGATTTAACACCTTCGGCACAACACCGTCTCCGATTCCCATCTGGATATGAGTGCCGACTGTACCTCCGGCAAGAATTGCCGCATTTTCCGGCTCCACTGCCCAGATTGTAATATCCGGATTTACCGCCTTCAGTGTCTCTCCAATTCCGGTAATCGTACCGCCCGTGCCAATTCCTGAACAGAATCCATGGATCGGTCCTGCCACCTGCTCCAGGATCTCAAGTCCTGTATGATGACGGTGAACCATCGGATTTGCCTCATTTTCAAACTGCTGCGGCACAAATACTTTCGGATTCTCCTGCGCCATACGGTTTGCCGTCTGCACGCATTCATCAATACAGTCACCAATATTTCCCGCATCATGAACCAGAATGACTCTTGCTCCATAGTGTTCAACAAGAAGACGTCTCTCCATACTTACGGAATCCGGCATAATGATAACCGTCTCATAGCCTTTGACTGCGCCTACAAGTGCAAGCCCGATTCCCTGATTTCCGCTGGTCGGTTCCACAATAACAGAATCTTCTTTTAAGATCCCCTCTTCTTCCGCCTTACAGATCATATTATATGCAGTACGGGTCTTAATCGAACCGCCTACGTTCAATCCTTCAAATTTCACAAGAACTCTTGCAGAATCCTCATCAACCATACGATTCAGCTGTATCATCGGTGTATGTCCCATTGCTTCTAATACATTTTCATATATCATATTTCTCATTTCCTTCTTATTTTTTCAATCAACTATCACCCATTATAACAAAGACCCTCCCCCTCTGTACAGTATAAAACAGGGAAATTTTCTCATATTCTGCTCCATGCTTTCATATATTATAAACAGGAGGTATTATTATGGCCGATTTATTCAATAAATGTATACCGGGACAGGACAGACCTGCCTTCATTTTTATACTTGTATCCGGAATCTTAAATCATTTTCTTTATGAATGGACAAACAGTGCTTTTTTCGCACTTTTTTGTCCAACAAATGAATCCACATGGGAGCATTTAAAACTGCTCTTTTTCCCTTTTCTCATATGGATTCTGTGGAGATATCCCCGCAAAAAAACAGACACATCCGCTTATTTTTACTGCCGTCTTTTTGCTATCTTATGCGGAATGCTCACTATTGTTACTCTTTTCTATACTTATACCGGAATCATCGGAAGAAATTTTCTGGTTGCTGATATATTCATTTTTTTAGCAGGAATCATCTTAACACTCCGTTCCATACCGAAATTTACAAAAATTCTCTCTCCCATTCCTTCCGGCGCCGTTGTCTATACTGCATGGGCGGCTCTTTTGCTCTGCTTTTTTCTCTTCACCTGCTATCCGCCGGATCTTCCGTTATTCATTCCTCCGGCCTCTTAAGTTACCCTTCTCTTTTCTTAATAACCTTCAGTCTTGTAAACTCTTCCCTTTCTTTCTCTTCCAGCGCATTATTAATCGTATACACCAGATTCGTATACATCGGAATGGTAATATTTTTAAGTGCGTTGGCACGTTTCTGTGTCTTTTTGATATTCGCCGCCAGACGATACGCAGAATTTTCCACCGCTGACAGCTTAATCATCAGCTCCTTTACTTCACGAAAGGCTTCTCTTGCAATATCAATTGCCTCGGTCGTATCGCTGAAAGCATAAGTCAGGTCGTTCTGCTTCGCATCATATTTCACATGAGGAATTTCTGTCCCCATAATACTTCTTGTCTGGATGCGTATGGAATCCTCGATCGGAACTGTAAAGGCAAATTCCTGTACCTTACTGATTCCCTGCTCGATGTTGGCACGCTGCAGACATGCGTATGCCTTTGTAAATGTTGCGTCTATCTCTTCCTGAATATCCTTTGCCTCATCAATCAGGGACATCAGTTCCTTCAGAAGGATATTCCTTTTTTTATCCATCAGATCATATCCCTGATGCGCAAGTGCAAGGGAATTCTTTGCAATCATCAGATTTCCTTTGGTTGGAAATTCCCGTGGATCCATAAGCTCCCTCCTTTACTGCGCGTCCTTCTTTGGATAATAAATATCGATAAGCTTCGTATCTACTCTGTCAAGCTCCTCCTTCGGCAGATATCCCAAAAGCTCCCATCCAAGATCCAGCGTCTGCTTAATGGTACGATTCTCTGTCGGGCCCTGCCCGATATATCTTTTTTCAAATTCTCTGCCGAATTTCAAATACTGTTTATCGAGCGGGGATAATTCGTCCTCTCCAATAACAGACGCCAGATTTCTTGCCTCCCCTACTTTCGCATAAGCGGAAAAAAGCTGGTTCGCAAGAGCCTGATGGTCTTCTCTTGTATATCCTTTTCCGATACCGTCCTTCATCAGACGCGACAGGGACGGCAGGATACTGATCGGCGGATAGATGGACTGTCCGTGCAGATTCCGGTCCAGTACGATCTGCCCTTCTGTAATGTATCCGGTCAGATCCGGAATCGGATGTGTAATATCATCATTCGGCATAGTCAGAATCGGGAGCTGTGTTACCGAACCGCTTGATCCCTGCACAATACCTGCACGTTCATATAATGTTGCAAGTTCACTGTACAGGTATCCCGGGTAGCCTTTTCTTGACGGGATCTCTCCTCTCGAAGAGGACACCTCACGCATAGCCTCTGCAAAGGAAGTCATATCTGTCAAAATAACAAGAATATGCATATTACATTCAAATGCCAGATATTCCGCCACAGTAAGAGCTACCTTTGGCGTAATCAGACGCTCAACTACCGGATCATTTGCCATATTCAGAAACATACACACATGGTCGGATACTCCGCTTTCATCAAATGTCTTACGGAAAAAATCCGCAACATCATGTTTCACACCCATCGCCCCAAAGACGATCGCAAACTTTTCCTCCGAATCATCACCCAGAGACGCCTGCTTCACGATCTGCGCAGCAAGCTGATCATGCGGAAGTCCATTTCCGGAAAAAATGGGAAGCTTCTGCCCCCGGATCAATGTGGTAAGTCCGTCAATTGCAGAAATGCCGGTACGGATGTAATTTCTTGGATATTCCCGGCGCACCGGATTCAGCGGCAGCCCGTTGACGTCCCTCCTGTCAGAGGAAGCAAGCGGCTCCATCCCATCTATCGGTTCACCGACTCCGTTGAAAGTCCTTCCAAGCATATCCGGAGACACACTGACCTCCATTGGATGTCCGGTCAGCCTCGTGTGGGTATTCTGAAGCGACATATTTTCCGTTCCTTCAAACACCTGAATAATCGCCTTGTCTTCATCAAGCTCTACAATACGCCCCATTTTCTTTGTATTGCCATCTACAATAAATTCCACGATTTCGTCATAAAAAGCTTCCTGGATGCCTTCCAGCACTACCAGAGGACCGTTAACACTACTAAGTCCAAGATATTCTATTGCCATATTCGGTCCCTCCCTTTACGCATTTTTCGCAATTACTCTGTCATAAAAATCATCAATATCTTTTTTATACATGTCTAACATCTGCAGATTATCATTCGGCACATCATATTTGATGGCAATTACCTTTTCAAAAATCCCTTCTGACTTGAGAACCGACATCGGCATTCCCATAGCAACAAGCTTTCTTGACTTTTTATACAAATACAGAATGATATCCATCATACGGAACTGTTTTTCCATAGAGACACAGGTGTCATCCTTATGGAAAGCATTCTGCTGCAAAAATCCCAGACGGATAACCTTTGCGATCTCCAGAATCAGCTTCTGGTCATCTGGAAGAACGTCTCCTCCAATCAGCTTTACGATCTCCATCAGGCCGCTCTCCTGATTCAAAATCGTCATCATACGATTTCTGTAATCCACAAACTTCGGTGATACGTGATCCGTATACCAGCCGCTCAAATCCGGCAGATATTCACTGTAGCTCGTAAGCCAGTGGATAGCCGGAAAATGTCTTGCATACGCAAGCGACTTATCCAGTCCCCAGAAGCACCGGACAAAACGCTTCGTATTCTGTGTTACCGGCTCAGAGAAATCCCCGCCCTGCGGAGATACTGCTCCGATAATCGACACAGAGCCCGTGTTGCCGTTTAATGTCTGCATCATTCCTGCACGTTCATAAAATGCCGAAAGTCTGGACGCAAGATATGCCGGAAACCCTTCCTCCGCAGGCATCTCTTCCAGACGTCCGGAAAGCTCACGAAGCGCCTCTGCCCACCGGGATGTAGAATCCGCCATAATCGCCACATCATATCCCATATCCCGGTAATATTCCGCAAGCGTAAGACCCGTGTAGATAGAAGCCTCACGTGCCGCCACCGGCATATTCGAGGTATTGGCAATCAGTGTCGTTCTGTCCATAAGCGGATTGCCCGTCTTCGGATCCACAAGCTCTGAGAATTCCTCCAGAACCTGTGTCATCTCATTTCCACGCTCTCCGCATCCAATATAAATAATAATATCTGCATTCGCCCATTTTGCAATCTGATGCTGCGTCATCGTCTTTCCGGTTCCAAAGCCACCCGGAATCGCTGCTGTACCGCCCTTTGCAATCGGAAACATCGTGTCCAGAATCCGCTGGCCTGTAACAAGCGGCTCACTGGCCGAATACCTCTGGCTTACCGGCCTCGGCACGCGAATGGGCCAGCGCTGTGTCATAGACAGTTCCTTTCTTGAGCCATCCGGTAATTCGACAACTACAAGTGTATCCTTGATCGTATAAGCGCCGTCCGGAACAACAGACACAACCTTTCCTTCCACATTCGGAGGCGCCATACATTTATGGAGAATCGCCTGAGTCTCCGGAACCTCTGCAATAACGGTTCCTCCATGGACAAACTCTCCTTCCTCCACTGTAATATGCGTATCCCACAATTTCTTTGTATCCAGACTGTCTACACTGACGCCTCTGGTAATAAATGCTCCTCCGCTTTCCGCAATACTTTCCAGCGGTCTCTCGATTCCGTCAAAAATATTATTCAAAATTCCCGGGGCGAGTGTGACAGATACGGCTGAACCGGTCGCCTCCACTTCCTCTCCGGGTGTAAGCCCCGACGTCTCTTCATACACCTGAACCGTTGTAATATCCTTATCCAGGGAAATCACTTCCCCTACCAGTCTCTCCCTGCCGACATATACCATCTCAGACATCTTAAATCCGGTCTTTCCTTTTAAATAGATAACGGGACCATTAATGCCATATATTTTTCCGGTTTTTTTAACGTCCAACTCCCGTACCTCCCTTAAAAGTAAATTTCTGGTATTCCCGCTCAAGAGCGCCCTTAAACGCATAATCAATCAAAATATTCCGCTCGCGGACTACCGCCCGGATCCCCCCGGTAAAGTCCTCCTTGCTTACAGTCAGATGCATTCCGGTATGCTCCTCCAGATATTCCTTCTTGTCTGCATCTGTCGGATTGATATAGAGAACCATTGTCTCTGTCCCGGCAAATGTCGCCGCCTTTTCAATATAAGAAATAAGAAGCCTCTTATACTCGTCTGTCTTCATATATTCCATAAGCTTTTCTTCTACTTCATGAAATAATTTCTTTTTTAATTGATTCTGTGTCTCTCCAAGTTCTCTTTTCAGTGCAAGCTGCGCCTTTGATGACGCCATACTGTACTGTTGTCTTGCACTGGTGATCTCTGCCTTGATCCTGGTCTCAGACTGACGGATTGCTTCCGCCCGATGCTGCTCATTAATATGTTCAAGCGCCTTGCGGTGCTGGCTTACAATTGCATCTGCCTGCTCTCTCGCCTCAAGCATGGCGGCGTCCTTGATATGCTCTGTTTTATCCTGCAAAGTCACATATATCACCTGCCCTTTTCCACCTGTCCCGCCAGAAATGTCCAAGACTCATCCCGGCTTCACAGGATGTCTATAATTTTAATCCAATTGCTTCATTTACATAAGATGTGATAAAGTCTTTTTTACGTCCGGTACCATGTCTGTCAGGAATCTCGATAAGGAGCGGCATCGTCCGCTCAAGCCTTGCTTCATCGATCAGATCAGGGAATTCACGCCCGAACTTCTCCGTCAGCAGGATAATTCCCACCGTCTTATCATTCATGGCATTCTCCAGCGCTTCCCGGAGCTCATGACGCTCATGCACCACTACCCCGTCTACGCCGGCAAGCCGCATTCCTGTCAGTGTATCAACATTATCACTGATCAAATACATCTTCATCTTATAATTTTCCTAAGATCATGAAGGAGATAATCAGTCCATACAGACAAACACCTTCCGCAAGACCTACGAAAATCAAAGACTTACCAAGTACACTGGAATCCTCGCTGATCGCGCCAAGCGCCGCGCTTGCCGCACTTGCAACCGCGAGACCGCCGCCCACACATGACATACCGGTTGACAGTGCTGCCGCAATATACCCAAGTCCCGTTGACAATCCTTCTGCAGACGCTGTTCCCGCTGCATGCACCGGATCGCCTGCAAACAACATAATCGATGCGATCACAAAAGCTCCGAAATAGAAAAACACGTTTGCACCAATCGCTCTCTTATAACGTTTCTTTGTTTTCTCTCCAATCAGGAAATATCCGAACGGAAGGATAATCCCAAGCACCAGAGCTGCAATAAGTATGAGTTTTACTGTTAATGACATAATTTTGTTCCTCCTTAATATGAAAATATATTTCTATGATTTACTTTGTTTGTTAAACGGCTGGAATTCCCGTCCGCTTCCTTTGTAAAAACGACTGAACATTTCATAATATTCCAGACGCAGAACCTGAATACCTACAATCAATCCTTCCAGACCGCATACGAAAATATTACCGAGTACAACTACGATCCAGTTCGGATTTCCTTCCGATACACCGGACAGCATCAATACCACTTCCATCATCGCCGCATGACTGACCGCAAATGCACCGACACGGACATAGGACAGCGTATTGGAAAAATAACTGAGCATCGTCTCGAACAACTCAAAAAATGCCTGGACAACAAACATTACCTTGCCCTCTTCCATCTTCTTCTGCTGCCTGGTCACCAGATTCGCCAGCGGTTCTTTGAAAATAAAGCAGAGAACCGGCCCACCCAGGAAAATTACCATCAGAATATTTCCCGGCGCCGGATGCCCTGTCATATACAACACAACGGTAAGTGCAAGAAATCCATAAAATATAAATCCCGCCAGCCCATTGTGGGAAAACAACATATTTTCCATGTCATGCGACCTTGCCGCGTTGACAATATGAAACAGCATAACAAGAAGATTAAGCGCCATACCAAACGCAATTGCAATTACGAACACGGTATTGAGCTGACCGATAAACGGAAGATTCGTCATTGCTTCCGCAGGTCTTAACCACCTTGCCTCTATAATATCTTCAAAACCAAAAACACTTCCGAACATAAATCCGAAAAATGCAGAAAACAGTCCTGCCACGGATATAATTCCCGCAAGGTTTATCTTCTTAAGAAGATATAACAGTCCACCCCCTGCAAACAGGCACAGCCCCTGCCCCACATCTCCGAACATCGCTCCAAAAATAAACGTATATGTGAGCGCCACAAATATCGTCGGATCCATTTCATCATGAGCCGGAAGACCATACATTTTAATAAACATTTCAAATGGTTTGAAAAACCTCGGATTCTTAAGCTTCGTCGGCGGATCTCCAAAGAATTTCTGCCGGTCCTCTTCTACCATAATAAAAACTTTGTCATCCTTCTCAGCCTCTTTTGTAAATGCCTCCACATCTTCTTCACTCATCCAGCCGCACAGGATATATGATTCTGATTGCTCATCTTCCATTCTTGCCGCCTTCTTGCGGACGTCAAAGTTCATGGCAAGCGTATCCAGCCGTTTCCTTGCTCCAAGGAGCTGCGCCCCATGACTGTTCATCAGATGCAGAATCTCTTCATCGACTTTTTCAATTTCTTCTTTTACGCTTTCAATATCCTTCTGGATGCTGTCATATGCAGCTGCCGGAGTTCCCACACATTCCCCGGTAAATGTAATTCTTTCAAAATGAAGGGAATTCAGTACAGAGTCTGCTTTTCCAATATCTGAATTAGCTGCAATATAGCAACCGTACACATAATTTTCATTCCTTGTACCCTCCAGAAAGATAGCCTGCAGGTCTTCAAAAAGATATTTTTCCAGCCTTCTGTAATAATCAACCCCGATTCTCCCGAATCTTGCCTGCATATGCTGATACTTCATAACCTTACTGATGTCCATCTCAAGCGGACGGAAAGGTTCCAGCATAGTTGCTTTTTCAATCAGTTCATCTCTTTTTTTCTTGAGAAGCTCTTTTCTCTCAGTAAGCTCAATATAATCGTGATTCACATCTCTGATCATTACCAGAAGCTCTTCTGTACCGATAGACAGATCCGCATGAAAATCTCCCTCCGGCAGAAGTCCCGCAAACTGCTCTGCCTTCGCAAGCGGCTCCCGGTAAGGATTCACTTCCACAAAAGGCAGAAGATGATCCGTTGTCTTGAGTTCTGTGACCGCATTCTCAAGCTGCATTTCATATTTTGAAAGATAAACCTCACACACACGGTCAATATCATCCCTCGGACCGCTGATGCTTAAGAATTTCATCTTTACAATCACTGTGCCACACCTCCTAAGTATCCTAACGTTTCCGCCTTGGATAATCCATAACGAATACATTCCAGGGCTGTCGTCAGTTTGTCTATTTCTTCTTCTTTTAAAAATAAATAAGTATTAATCGTAGCAATCGAATACGGATTACGTCGGCGGTCGATCAGATACAAATACTTCAAAATATCTCTGTATTTTCTCTCAATCGTCCTCGAATCCTCCATCTGATACCGTCTTGCATAATAAGTTGCAGCCATCCTGCTTTCAAATTCCTCCGGCGTAGCCGCCTCTACGAGTCCTTTAAACTCTTTTAGCCTGAGCTTATAATGATACGGAATTGTAAGCGCATAAATATCCGGCTCCAGCATATGATAATATTTTTTCGCCCGGTAGATCCACTGGATATTCAGAAGATCGATCTTCGTTCCAAAATCCTTTATAAAAACTTCTTTTTCAGCGCCTTTTAAAAGCTTCCTTTCTTTTTTCCACATCGTAGAAAAATAATACAAATCCAGCGCCAGGTCATAATCAAACAACGTAGCCGACTCAGAATCTCTGATTCTGCTCAGAGGTTCATAATATTCCGTACCCTTAAGATTATCTACAAGCTCATCAATATTTCCTGAAGTAATCAGTCTGTCTATCGATATCTGGGAAAAACGGTCAAAGAACCGTTTCTTATACTCCAGATCAAATGGCGCGTCATAATGATTGAATACAATCCGGAGACAATAATTGATCAAATCAACCTCATACCGTTTCCAGTACTGCTTCAGAAATTCTTTCTGCTTCATCCCCGCAAACCGGAAGATTCTGAAATAATCATTATACAATGACTGATACAACATCTTTTCCACATTTCCTCTATGGTACAGGGAAATATCCATCTCATTGATATATTCGGAATATGCAGGCTTTCCTTTTAAATATTCTATAATTTCCGGAACGCTTCTCAATCCTGCGATATCGTCAAAATCCTTCTCCGTAAGAAGCTTTGACTGCATCGCACGGATTTTCGTGACAATTCCGCTATACTGCATAAGGTTTCCCATATTCTACACCTCGATAATACGCTTCAGAATCGCCTCGGCATATACGGTATGATTCTTTTCAAACTCTTTTTCCAGATTCCGGGCAGCCTGATTGTTCTTTGCCTTCTGTTCCTCCACGATCTTATTCATTTTTTCTTCACTTTCATCACGGATCTTCCGAACCTTTTCAGCGGTTCTTTCCTCCAGCTCGCGGTCAAATTTATCCCGCTCTTCCTGAAGCTTCTTTTCCACTTCTGATTTCCGTTCCTGTGCATGTTCCACAATCGCTTCCGCAGCCGCTTCAATTTCAGCCAGTTTTTCTATTACAGAATTCATACAGCGCCTCCATTCTGCTTCCTTTTATATAGCCTTAATATCTTTAATAATACACCTATTTTTTTAAATTACCATAGTAAAATCCAACAAATTTATTCTATATTTGACTTCCCTTTTCGAAACAGTTAAACTAATAAATATCCAAATTTATATCAGTTAGGAGAACATTTATGAGATTAAGAAATATCCCGCGCGCGGAGGGTGTCCTTGAAGCATGCCCCCTCGTGATAAAAAACGAAATTTCCTATAAAGGACAGTGGGCAGAAAAAATTTTTCAAAATGAAAATCCCATTTACATAGAAATCGGTATGGGGAAGGGCCGTTTTCTTCTTACCCTTGCCCGGGAGAATCCGAATATAAACTACATCGGCATTGAGCGTTATTCCAGCGTTCTTCTCCGTGCAGTAGAAAAGCTTGATTCCTTCGATATCCCGAATATACGCTTTCTCTGTATGGACGCCGCAGATATTGAACAGGTATTTGCCCCTCAGGAAATCGCCTGTATTTATCTGAATTTTTCCGACCCATGGCCAAAGGCAAGACATGCCAGAAGACGTCTTACATCACCGGAATTTTTTATGCGGTACGATCACATTCTTAAAGCAAACGGGCAGATTGAATTTAAAACGGACAATCGAGAATTATTTGATTATTCCCTGACCGTTCTCGAGGAATCCGACGTCTGGCTGACCACATCCCATACCTTCGACCTGCATCATGATACTTCCATGAACACAGGTAATATTATGACAGAATATGAGGAGAAATTCTCTTCTATGAATCATCCGATCTGTAAGTTAATTGCAAAAAGACAATCAGACTGCCCTCTTCGCATATAATATAGTGAGAATCTATTTCGGAGGCTGTGATGGGGCAAAGATATAAAAATGTTTTCAGGCAGAATCTGTGTCGCTTTATTTTCCGCAGGCGAAAAATATATCAGCATTTAAACTGCTTTCGAAAATCTTTTACCGAAATATACCATATCCTGAACCCGGATACAGACCGCCGGAAATAATAAAAAGAGGTATCGCAGCATGCTGCATCTGACATCCAGAAACTTTGAGACAGAAATCATACACACAAAGTTCCCCGTTGTCGTTATGTTTTATGCCAACTGGTGTCCAAAATGCGCTATGATGAAGCCAATTGTCAGCGAACTGGAGAAAAAATTTGCCGGAAAAGTCAGATTCGGTGAGGTTGAAATCGGAGAATCAGCAGACCTTGCCGCTGACTATGGCGCTGATAACCTGATTCCCACTTTTATTCTGTTTAAAGAAGGAAAGCCCGCCGGAATACTCAAAGGGCTTATAGATGAAAATGTTTTTGAACAGAGGATAAAGAAAATCTTCATAAATTGTTAAGGCGGTTTTTATTTGCAAACCGCCTTTTATATGGTATGATGTGAACAATAAGCAACGGACGCAGGCTTTTAACGCCTGTGTCCGAAGCCTGATGAATCCAATTCATTTACAGTTTCATAAAAAGGGGAGGAACTATGAAAAATTTTAAAAAATGTCTGTCATTTACTTTAGCTATTACACTTGCCGCAGTAAGCCTTCCGCTTACGGCAAAGGCCGACAGTTCTAAAGTGGTAACTTTAGGAGCAAACCTTACAGACGAACAGAAAAACTCCATGTACAAATACTTTGGAACTTCTGCAGATAAGGTCGATACGATCGAAGTCAACAATTCAGATGAGCGCAAATACATGGAAGGTATTGCCAACGAAGCCCAGATTGGGACACGGACATTCAGCTGCTCTTATGTAGAGCCTACTGAAGAAGGCGGTATTCAGGTAAAAGTGGCAAACCTTACATTTGTAACCAGCTCCATGATCGCCAGTACGCTGCTCACCTCCGGAGTCGAGAACTGCAATGTTGTTGCCGCTTCTCCGATTGAAGTATCCGGAACCGGCGCACTGACCGGAATTATGATGGCCTATGAAAATGCAAGCGGAGAGACACTGGATGAAGGTCAGAAAGCCGCTGCTATGGAAGAACTTATAACTACAGGAGATTTGTCAAACACACTGGGGCAGCAGAAGGCTTCCGATGTCATGACCTCCATCAAACATGAAATCATCAAAGAAGGGATTTCTGACGAGGGAGAGATTGCCGACGCCATCAATAACATCGCGGATGACAAGGGAGTTTCCCTGACCGACGATCAGGTTTCAAAAATCTCAAATATCATGCAGGAGATTTCAAAATATGATTACAACGAAGACGCCTTTGAGGATACGCTTGATAATCTGAATGGAAAAACAGGCGGATTTTTCTCCAATCTCTGGAATTCTGTCAAAAACTTCTTCACAGGCGGAGATGATGACGAAGGTGGAATCATCAATAACACAAACGACGACCTCCTGGGTGACGGCGCTGTTATTGACAGCACCCTTGATTCCGTGAAGGAAAAAGTAGAAGCGGCAGAAGAGGATGGCTTCTTTGATAAAATAATAAACTTCTTCAAAGATCTCTTCAGCGGAGATAAAGATGAGGAAAACAATTCCGACGAAACACAGGATGACAACATTGACGATGCCGCTGCAGAAGACAATTCTGATGCTACATCTGACGATACAGTTGATGCCGCCGACATAGTTGATCCAGATGATAACGACACCGACGACGGCGCCACTGTTGATGACGATAAGTCTGATGATAATGCTGACAACGACAATTCTGATGAGTCAGATGACAATGCTCCAACAGATGATAGCTCTATTGATTAATACATAATTATTACAAATCAGGCGGGAGTAATAAACTCCCGCCTGTCTGGTTTACATTTCATCCCAACTACTCTCAACCTCATTCAGTTTATTTTCCAATGTTTCTTCAAGCGCAATAAAGGCTGGAATAAAACTATCTCGTATAAGCAACAGCATTTCGTCAATCTCACTTTCATTATATATATGTACTGATACATTACGTTTTTTTAACATTAAAATCCAAACTACAGAGTCATTCACAAATCCCATCTTATAACCAAGCTGCAATATTTCCCTGGGCGAACCTGTCTGTGCATCTTCTGCACCATGTATTTTTAACATCTCCTGCAGTGCTTTCCAGGCAAGCTCAAACGTAATATTAAATTGCCCTATCACACCTGTTCTATATATTTCATCATCATTTGCCAACTCGAAATTAGCACTTTTCAATACATTCAGGCAATTGTTAAAATTATCAAGTTTCTTCATATATAACAACTCCTTTCTTTTCAATTTCTTTCTTTAATTCTTCTGATATTTTTTCATCAAATTTGACTATATCAAATAACAATAATGAGTTTACTTTCTCCTTTATGTCCCAGTAGAAAGCTTCAAAATCACCACCAATTACTGCAATATCAATATCACTTCTTTCTCCATTTGTACCTTTCGCACGTGAGCCAAATAAAATTACTTTTTTTACCCTATTCTTACTCGCAAATTCTGCAACTTCCCTCATAGTCCTATCTGGAATATTATATTTTATACCCAAGCGCCCCATCTTCTTCATATCTCCTCTTCTATTAATTCTTTATATCTTTTATCGAACGCTACTGATTTTTACAAGACGTGTCCTTATAAAGAATACTCCCTTTTTTCAAATCAACCATATTATATGGTAATTTTTCCCATCTTCTGGCAATATTTTACTATTTTATCTCATAAAAAGAACCAACATTAAACTGGCTCTTTTCTATATGTTATACATTTTTTAATTATTTGTCATATTTCTCCAGAAATCTCTGAATAATAATCGCACACTCTGCTCGTGTTGCATTTCCCTGTGGATCAAGTCTGGTTCCATTATCTTTTCCGGTAATATTACTGCCATCTGTTCACGAAGGATATTATCTTCCCAGCCGAACTTCTCACTTCCGTCTGTGTATCCGGTTACAATTTCCCATACACTTTCTCTTCCCATTCCTGCATATATCTTACACCTACCTCTTCACTGGAAATGGCATAATCATAATTCTTTCTCCTTTCATTATACGGAAAAATGTTTTTTTTACAACATTCTCCTTTTAAAAATGTAAAAAAATCAGGTACACAGGAGATACTCCCGAAAATCCACCACTTATACGGCAGATCAGATAAAATCAGATATTTGAAAACCAAGATCCGAAATAGATATGAGGAGCCTTCAAATTGATAGACATAACTATAATATATCTTTTGTTTTATGTCAACTAAAAGAACTGACCTGGAAGGGATACAGGTCAGTTCTAACCAATAAATAGGATAGTTTGTTAATTAA
>DKYD01000036.1:14588-14711 GCA_002492335.1 Lachnospiraceae bacterium UBA7109 | reverse complement strand
CGTAAGATTAAAATGGAACAGTTAAGACCGGTATCCAAACTGGAAAGAATTCTTTTCCCGATTATTGTTACTATTGTAGTATGTGTGATTCTTCCTACAACAGCTCCGCTGGTAGGTATGCTG
>DKYD01000036.1:0-14287 GCA_002492335.1 Lachnospiraceae bacterium UBA7109 | reverse complement strand
TGGTAGGTATGCTGATGCTTGGTAACCTGTTCCGTGAATCAGGTGTAGTCAGACAGCTGACAGAGACAGCATCCAATGCGCTGATGTACATTGTAGTTATCCTGCTTGGTACATCTGTAGGTGCAACAACAAGCGCAGAGGCATTCCTGAACTGGGATACGATTAAAATCGTAATTCTTGGTCTGGTAGCATTCGCATTCGGTACAGCGGCCGGTGTATTGTTTGGTAAACTGATGTGCATTATTACAGGTGGAAAGGTGAATCCGCTGATTGGTTCAGCCGGAGTATCTGCGGTTCCTATGGCAGCCCGTGTATCACAGAAGGTCGGTGCTGAGGCAGATCCGACAAACTTCCTTCTGATGCATGCGATGGGACCAAACGTAGCCGGAGTAATCGGTACAGCAGTAGCGGCCGGAACATTCATGGCAATATTCGGAGTGATGTAATAACAAGAAGCGATTTACAATCTTGAATTGTATATAAAAGAGAGTAGTATAATATATGGAGGAAGAAATAATGGCAGAAATCGAAAAAAAACCAATAAAAATAACCGAAACCATTCTGCGTGACGCACACCAGTCACTGATTGCCACACGTATGACAACTGAGCAGATGCTTCCGATTATTGAAAAAATGGATAAAGTTGGCTATCATTCAGTAGAGTGCTGGGGCGGAGCTACTTTTGATGCATCTCTTCGTTTCCTGAAGGAAGATCCGTGGGAGAGACTTCGTAAGTTCCGTGATGGTTTTAAGAATACAAAACTTCAGATGTTATTCCGTGGACAAAATATCCTTGGATATCGTCCATATGCAGATGACGTGGTAGAATATTTCGTGCAGAAATCTGTAGCAAACGGAATGGATATTATTCGTATTTTTGACTGTCTGAATGATCTTAGAAACTTACAGACAGCGGTAACAGCTGCAAATAAAGAAAAAGGAGAGGCTCAGGTAGCACTTTCTTATACTCTTGGAGATGCATACACACTGGATTACTGGGTAGACATCGCAAAGAGAATTGAAGATATGGGTGCAAACTCTATCTGTATTAAAGATATGGCAGGTCTTCTTGTTCCTTACAAGGCAACAGAGCTTGTAGGAGCGTTGAAGGATGCAGTGGATCTCCCGATTCAGCTTCATACACATTATACATCCGGCGTCGCTTCCATGACTTACTTAAAGGCAGTAGAAGCGGGTGTAGATGTCATTGATACAGCGATGTCACCGTTTGCACTGGGAACATCCCAGCCGGCAACAGAGGTTATGGTAGAAACCTTCAAGGGAACTCCATATGATACAGGACTGGATCAGAATCTTCTGGCAGAAATTGCAGATTACTTCCGTCCGATTCGTGACGAAGCACTTGAGAGCGGACTTCTTAATCCGAAGAATATGGGTGTTAACATCAAGACCTTACTTTATCAGGTGCCGGGTGGTATGTTATCTAACCTTACTTCACAGCTTGCGGAGCAGGGTGCGGAAGATAAGTTCTATGAGGTACTGGAAGAAGTACCGAGAGTAAGAAAAGACCTTGGCGAGCCGCCGCTTGTTACACCGTCTTCACAGATTGTAGGAACCCAGGCAGTATTTAATGTGCTTATGGGTGAACGCTATAAGATGGCGACAAAAGAGACAAAGGATGTCCTCAGCGGAAAATATGGAGAGACCGTAAAACCATTTAACGAAGAAGTAAAGAAGAAAGTATTGGGAGATAATCCGGAAGTTATCACATGCCGTCCGGCAGATTTGATTCCGGACGAATTAGATACTCTTCGTAAAGAGTGTGAGCAGTGGATCCAGCAGGATGAGGATGTATTATCCTATGCATTATTCCCGCAGGTGGCAACAGATTTCTTCAAGTATCGTGAGGCACAGCAGACAAAGGTAGACCAGACAGTAGCGGATACAGAGAACGGAAGCTATCCGGTATAATGATATAATCAAAAACCACCGGGCAGATATCAATAAAAGATATCCGGCCGGTGGTTTTTGCGTTTTAAATTTATGGGGAATCGTTAAAAGTGACAAGCCGAATTCAGTTTTAAACAGATTTACAAGTGATTTTCGGTATGTTAAAATACAGAGGTAAAAAAGAAGAAGTTTAAAGGACGAGTTGTTTATGGGCAATAAGAATGAACTTTTGCAGAAACTGGAAAATGGTTACAGCAAATTTAGCAAAGGACAGAGAAAACTGGCAGATTATATACGGGAAGATTATGATAAAGCCGCATTTCTTACTGCTGCAAAAATGGGGGAAGAAGTCGGAGTGAGTGAATCGACAGTGGTCAGATTTGCTACCGCTCTTGGATATAACGGTTATCCGGAGTTTCAGCGTGCACTGGGTGAGCTTGTGCGGATGGAACTGAATTCCATTCAGCGGATGGAAGTAACTTATGGAAGAATCAGCCAGGGAGAAATCTTATCTACCGTGCTTCAGTCAGATATTGAAAAGATTAAGCTTACGATGGAAGCGATTGATCATGAGGCATTTGAAATGGCGGTAGACACAATATTAAAGGCAAGAAAAATCTATATTATCGGAATCAGAAGTTGTGCACCGCTTGCAAGCTTTCTTGGGTTTTATTTGAATCTGATCTGTGACAATGTCATTGCCGTGCATACGAACAGTTCCAGTGAAATATTCGAACAGCTTCTTCGTGTTGGAGAGGACGATGTTGTGATCGGGATTAGTTTTCCGCGGTATTCTATGCGTACACTCAAGGCTCTTGAGTTTGCAAGCAACCGGAAAGCCAAGGTAATTACGCTTACAGACAGCGTGCATTCGCCGATGACCCTGTATTCTTCCTGCAACCTGATTGCAAGAAGTGATATGGCGTCGATTGTAGATTCGCTGGTAGCTCCCTTAAGCGTAGTGAACGCGCTTGTAGTAGCATTGTGCATGAAGAAACAAAAAGAAGTAATCCAGACGCTCGAAATGCTGGAAGACATCTGGGACGAATATCAGGTGTACAGCAAGGATGAGTTAAATATGATTGGAGACAGAGTGGAATTTTCAGATTCTAAGAAAGATGATGAGGAGGAAAATGAGTAAAGTAATCGTTATAGGAGGAGGCGCAGCTGGTATGTTTTCCGCTGTCGCGGCGGCTGAAAACGGACACAGTGTTACATTGTATGAGAAGAATGACAGACTTGGAAAAAAGCTTTTTATTACCGGGAAAGGACGCTGCAATCTTACGAATGACGGAGATATGGACACGCTCTTTCAATCCGTAATGAGTAATTCCAGCTTCCTGTACAGCAGCTTTTATGGTTATACCAATCACGATGTTATCCGTTTTTTCGAAAATATTGGTGTACCTGTAAAAACAGAAAGAGGCGGCCGGGTATTTCCGGTATCCGATCACTCGTCGGATGTGATTAAAGGACTGGAAAGGGAAATGAAGCGCCTTGGGGTTAAGATTCGGCTTTGTTCAGAAGTAAAGACTGTTGAAATGAAAGAGGGGTGCTTTCATCACATAAAACTTGCGGACGGAAGAGAAGAAAAGGGGAATGCCTGTATCGTGGCGACCGGAGGATTATCTTATCAGTCAACAGGATCTACGGGAGACGGATATCGTTTTGCGCTGCGCCTGGGCCATACGGTCAGATCCTGTATCCCGTCCCTTGTACCGATGGAGGTAAAAGAACCATGGATACAAGAACTTCAGGGGTTGTCTCTGCGCAATGTACAGGCGACGGTTTATCAGGGGAAAAAGAGGCTGTATCAGGATTTTGGAGAAATGCTTTTTACACATTATGGCGTAAGCGGTCCGCTTCTTCTAAGCGCCAGCAGTTATGTGGGACGGGTACTTACAGAAAACCCGCCTCTGACACTGGAAATAGATTTGAAACCCGCGTTAACAGAAGAGATGCTTAACAGACGTATTTTGCGGGATTTTGAGGAAAACCAGAATAAGCAGTTTAAAAATGCACTTGGAAAATTATTCCCGTCAAAATTAATCCCGGTTATGATAGAATTAAGTGGTATTGATCCGGAGAAAAAGGTAAATATTATTTCTAAAGAAGAACGAAAAAAACTGGTTCATTTAATCAAGCATTTTAAAATGGAACTGATCAAACTCAGGGATTACAATGAAGCGATCATTACAAAAGGCGGGATTGCAACAAAAGAAATCGATCCGGGAACAATGGAGTCCCGGCTTGCAAAGGGTGTATATTTTGCAGGAGAGGTTCTGGATGTGGATGCATTGACTGGTGGGTTTAATCTACAGATTGCATGGTCTACGGCATATGCTGCAGGAAATGCAGTAGAATAAAGAAACATGGACAATGGGGGAGAAGAATTATGGGAATAAATGTGGCGATAGACGGACCGGCAGGAGCCGGAAAAAGTACAATTGCAAAGCTTGTGGCAAAGAAAATGGGATATATTTATGTTGATACCGGGGCAATGTACCGCGCACTGGCGATTCATTTTTTGAACAAAGGAATTTCTCCGGAGGATGAGGAAGCAATTATCCTTGCTGTAAAAGGTGCTGATGTGAAGATTCGATACGAAGCTGGTGTTCAGCAGGTCTATCTGAACGGAGAAAATGTTACGGAAAGGCTCCGGGATGAAGCGGTTGGAAATATGGCATCTGCAAGCTCAGCCATTCCCCGGGTCAGAGAAAAACTTCTGATGCTTCAGAAAGACCTTGCAAAGCAGTTTGATGTTGTTATGGACGGACGCGATATTGGTACCTGTATTCTCCCGGATGCAGAAGTGAAAATATATCTGACTGCCAGTGTGAAAACACGTGCAAAAAGGCGTTATGATGAATTGGCGGCAAAGGGAATAGAATGTGACTTCGCGGCGATTGAAAAGGACATTGAAGAACGTGACCGGAGAGATATGACAAGAGAGACTGCACCGCTTAAGCAGGCGGAGGATGCAGTTCTTGTGGACAGCTCCGATATGACGATTGAAGAAGTGACAGAAAAGATTACTGCTTTGTGCAGAGACAGACGGGAAAGATAAGCATAGTGCGGAAAGGGAAAAGATGAAGGTTGAACTGGCAAAGACAGCAGGTTTTTGTTTCGGAGTAAAACGTGCAGTTGAAACGGTATATGAGCAGACAGAGAAGCATAAAACAGAAAAAATCTATACATTTGGTCCGATTATACATAATGAAGAAGTAATCAAAGACATGCAGAAAAGTGGCGTTACCGTACTGAATACAGTGCAGGAGCTGGAGGCGCTGACAGAAGGAATTGTTATTATCCGTTCTCACGGCGTGCCCAGGAGTATCTGTGATATTTTAGATAGTAATGGGATTGCATATGTCGATGCTACGTGTCCGTTTGTAAAGAAAATCCATAAAATTGTAGAAGAAGAAAGTGCAAAGGGTTCTCATATTATTATCATTGGAAACAGTTCCCATCCGGAAGTGGAAGGAATCAAAGGATGGGCCGGAAAAAATGTGTCCGTTATACAATCCGCAGAAGAAGCTGAGAACTTTGAACTTGAAAATAAAGGAAAAAAAGTGTGTGTGGTTTCACAAACGACATTTAATTACAATAAATTCAAAGATTTAGTTGAAATTATATCCAAAAAGCGTTATGATATAATTGTTTTAAATACGATTTGCAGTGCTACAAAAGAGCGCCAGGAAGAAGCGCGTAACATTGCTGAAAGGGTGGATGCCATGATTGTCATAGGTGACAGGCGAAGTTCCAATACCCAGAAGCTATTTGAAATCTGCAGAAATGCATGTGCGGATACGTACTATATACAGACTCTTGACGATTTGGATACGAATCAATTAAGGTCCGTGGAAAAAGTAGGTATTACAGCAGGGGCATCCACGCCCAAGAAAATAATTGAGGAGGTTCAAAATAATGTCAGAATTAACTTTTGAACAAATGTTAGAAGAGTCTTTAAAGACAATTAGAAACGGAGAGGTAGTAGACGGCACAGTTATCGACGTTAAGCCAGATGAGATTGTCTTGAATATAGGTTACAAAGCCGATGGTATTATTACGAAAAATGAATATACCAATGATTCAAGCGCAGATCTTACGACGATGGTATCTGTTGGCGACAGTATGACTGTAAAGGTACTGAAGGTCAATGACGGGGAAGGCCAGGTTCTCTTAACCTATAAGAGACTGGTTGCAGAAAAAGGAAATGAAAAGCTGCGTGAGGCTTATGAGAACAAAGAAGTGATTAAGGCTCCGGTCGTTCAGATCCTTGGCGGAGGATTAAGTGTTGTTGTTGATGAAGCAAGAGTATTTATTCCGGCAAGTCTTGTATCAGATACTTACGAAAAGGATTTGAGCAAATATCAGAACCAGGAGATCGAATTTGTAATCAGTGAATTTAATCCAAGAAGAAACCGTGTGATCGGTGACAGAAGACAGCTTCTTGTAGCAGAAAGAGAAAAAAGACAGAAAGAGCTTTTTGCAAAGCTGAATATCGGCGATACAATAGAGGGCACGGTAAAGAATGTTACAGATTTCGGTGCATTTATCGATCTTGGCGGAGTGGATGGACTGCTTCATATTTCCGAGATGTCATGGGGACGTGTTGATAACCCGAAGAAAATCTTTAAGGTTGGCGATCTGGTAAAGGTGCTTGTCAAGGATATCAAGGACACGAAGATTGCATTGAGTCTTAAGTTCCCGGAGACAAATCCATGGGCAAATGCTGCTGAGGATTATGCGGTAGGAAAAGTAGTTACCGGAAAGGTTGCAAGAATGACAGATTTTGGCGCTTTTGTTGAGCTTGTACCGGGAGTAGATGCGTTACTTCACGTATCCCAGATTTCCAAAACACATGTAGATAAGCCTTCAGATGTGTTGTCTGTAGGTCAGGAAATTACTGCTAAGATTGTTGATTTAAATGAAGCTGAGAGAAAGATCAGCCTTAGTATGAAGGTATTAGAAACAGCTCCGGCTTCAGAGGAAGTATCTCAGGAAGAAGCCGTGGAAGAGAGTGTGGAAGAAAGTGTTACAGAAGAATAGAATTTGTACACAATTAGATAAATTTGATTTTTTTGAGATAGAGACTGTATAAGTCTCTATCTTTTATTTGTTAAAAAAACATCAAGTTATTACTGGAAACACTGGATTAAATCGTCTGTTTCCTGTATATTATAAAAAGAGTACATAGAGGAAGGAAGGATAAAGACATGGCATTGTTAACATTTAAAGGCGGCGTTCATCCGGATGACAGCAAGCGCTTCTCAAAAGACAAGGCAATTGTCGAAGTGAAGCCGGAAGGTGATCTGATCTATCCGGTATCTCAGCACATCGGGGCGCCTGCGATTCCGATCGTAGAGGTCGGTGATCATGTGCTTAAGGGACAAAAGATTGCAGAAGCGGGCGGATTCGTTTCAGCGCCGGTATATGCATCTGTATCCGGGCTGGTAAAAGCGGTTGAACCACATTTCACACCGGCAGGAGCGAAGGTGAACAGCATTGTCGTTGAAAACGACGGAAAATATGAAGAGGTTGTCTATCCGAAAGTAAAACCTCTGGAGGAAATGACGAAAGAAGAGATTTTGAACATAATTGGAGAAGCCGGCATTGTCGGTATGGGAGGCGCAGGCTTTCCGGCAAAGGTAAAATTATCTCCGAAAGAACCGGAAAAGATTGAATATGTAATTGCAAACTGTGCAGAGTGTGAGCCGTATATTACAGCGGACTATCGGTGTATGCTTGAGAATCCGGAAGAACTTGTCGGAGGTATGCTGGCGGTTCTTAAATTGTTCGATAACGCAAAGGGAATTTTTGGTGTAGAGGACAACAAGCCGGATTGTATAGCAAAATTAAAAGAGCTTACAAAAGATAATCCCAGGATGGAAGTTCTTGCATTAAAGACAAAATATCCACAGGGAGGAGAACGGCAGCTTATTTATGCCGCCACAGGAAGAGCGATTCATTCTTCTATGCTTCCGGCTGATGCGGGATGTGTTGTAGATAACGTCGAAACGTTAATCACAATTAACCGTGCGGTTACAGAAGGAAAACCTTCTATGGAAAGAATTGTGACGGTCAGTGGAGACGCTGTGTGCGAACCGGGAAATTTCAGAGTCCCGTTTGGAATTAGTCATAGGGAATTAATAAAGGCGGCCGGAGGATTTAAATGTGAGCCGGAGAAAATTATTTCCGGTGGCCCGATGATGGGATTTTCTATGTTTACCTTAGATGCGCCGGTAACGAAGACTTCTTCTTCTGTTCTTGGATTTACAAAAGATGAAGTGGCAAGATTTGAGCCGACAGCCTGTATCAACTGTGGACGCTGCGTGGACGCCTGTCCAAGCCGGCTGATTCCATCAAGACTTGCGGACTACGCAGAACATCACAACGAAGAAGCCTTTGTAAAACAGGAAGGCCTGGAATGTATGGAATGTGGATCCTGCAGTTTTGTGTGTCCGGCGAAGAGACCGCTGAAGCAGGCAATTGGTTCTATGAGAAAAACAGCGCTCGCGAACCGCAGGAAAAAGTAAGAAGGGGAGGAAAAAAGAGATCATGTTGAGTGAAAACAAATTAAAGATGTCATCTTCGCCACATATTCGTGAGAAGATTACTTCCGGTAATATTATGCTTATGGTTGTCATAGCTCTTTTGCCGGCATCCGGTTTTGGTATCTATAATTTTGGACTGCCTGCACTGATTATGTTAATCAGTACAACTTTGTCAGCAGTCCTGACAGAATACATATATGAAAAATTAATGCATAAAAAAATTACAATTAATGATTTTAGTGCAGTTGTAACCGGTCTGCTGATCGGATTAAATATGCCGCCGACTGCTCCATGGTGGATGGGCGCGCTTGGAAGTGTATTTGGCATTCTGGTTGTAAAACAGCTTTTTGGCGGATTAGGACAGAATTTTATGAATCCGGCTCTGGCTGCGAGGTGCTTCCTGTTAATTTCTTTTACCGGACAGATGACCTCCTTTGTTTATGATGGAATGACAGGACCAACACCACTTGCGATGCTGAAAAATGGTGAAGTAGTAGACAGCATGAAAATGTTAATCGGAACAATTCCGGGAACGATTGGGGAAACTTCTGTAGTTGCAATTATAATCGGAGCTGTTTTCCTGATCCTGATGGGTGTGATTGACCTTCGTATTCCGGGAACATATATTGCAACATTTATTATTTTTATTGGTATTTTCGGACATTTCCAGAATCCGGATGTTGGCTTTTTTGATCCACAATATATAACCGCACATTTGTGCGGAGGCGGTCTGATGCTCGGAGCATGGTTTATGGCAACGGATTATGTAACATCTCCAATTACAAAAAAGGGACAGCTGGTATATGGTGTGCTCCTTGGCATCCTTACGGGGCTGTTCCGTCTCTTTGGCGGTTCGGCAGAGGGAGTATCCTATGCAATTATCATCGGCAATCTTTTCGTCCCGTTAATTGAAAGGGTTACTCTTCCAAAACCATTTGGTAAAGGAGGAGAGAAGTAATGAACAAGATTATAAAAAATACAATTATCCTTACACTGATTACAGTCATTTCCGGTCTGGGTCTGGGTCTTGTATATGAGATTACGGCAGGGCCAATTTCACAGGCGCAGGAGGAAGCGAAGAAAAAGGCATGGAAAGAAGTGTTTCCGGAAACAGCGGATGATGATTTTAAAGCAGAAGATGTAGATAAAAAAGCTGCAGACAAGGCAATCAGGGAATTAGGAGTCAAAGCAACAATTGATGAAGTCTGTATGGCCGGAGAGGATGGATACATTATTACAGCTACTGACAAGGAAGGCTATGGCGGGGATATCCAGATTACAGTGGGTATCACTACAGACGGCACTGTAAGCGGTATTTCAATTCTTTCTATCAGCGAGACGGCGGGACTTGGTATGAAGGCCAAAGAGCCGGCATTTTATGAACAATATAAAGGAAAACAAACAGATAAATTTGTAGTATCCAAGGATGGCGGAAGCGGAGAACCGATTGATGCCTTAAGCGGTGCAACAATTACTTCAAGGGCAGTAACAGGAGCCGTAAACGCAGCTCTTGGCTATTACCAGGAAGTATATCAGTAAGGAGGTTATGAAGATGAATACATGTTTAGAAAGATTATATAACGGTATTGTAAAAGAAAATCCCACCTTCGTCCTGATGCTTGGTATGTGCCCGACGCTTGCGGTTACAACTTCTGCAATTAATGGTCTGGGTATGGGACTTTCTACAACGGCTGTACTTGTGTTATCAAATATGCTGATTTCGATGCTTAGAAAAATCATTCCGGATTCTTTAAGAATTCCTGCATTTATTGTTATTGTAGCATCTTTTGTAACAATTGTTGATTTTCTGCTGGAAGGATTTATTCCCAGCCTGTATGCGGCGCTTGGACTTTACATTCCACTGATCGTAGTAAACTGCATTATTCTTGGCCGTGCAGAGAGCTATGCATCCAAGAATCCGGTGCTTCCGTCTGTTTTTGATGGCCTGGGTATGGGGCTTGGTTTTACGATCGGACTCACATCAATTGGTATGCTTCGTGAGCTGATCGGTTCCGGTAAATTATTTGATCATCAGCTGATCCCGGTTGCGGATATGGCATCGGGGCAGTCCGGATACGTGCCTGTAACAATCTTTATTCTTGCACCGGGAGCATTTCTTGTCCTTGCCGGATTGGTGGCGTTACAGAATCGTGTAAAAAGAATGGCTGCACGAAAAGGGAAAAAGACAGCAGAGCCTGTCAGCTGTGGAGAAAACTGTGCATCCTGCGCAGGCTGCAGTGGCTCCATTTTCCCGGTTGAAAATAAAGAAAAGGAGGAAAAGTAGATGAAGGATTTATTGATTATTGCAATTGGTTCAGCTCTTGTAAACAATGTTGTGTTAAGTCAGTTTCTCGGAATCTGTCCTTTCCTTGGCGTTTCTAAAAAAGTAGAAACTGCGGCAGGTATGGGAGGAGCCGTCGTGTTTGTTATTACGATTGCCTCTTTTGTCACAGGCGTTATTAATGAGTTTATCCTGGCAAATAAAGCAATTCTGGGAGGAAAGCTTGTATACCTTCAGACAATTGTATTTATTCTTGTTATCGCATGTCTGGTTCAGTTTGTTGAAATGTTCCTGAAAAAGTCCATGCCATCGCTTTATCAGGCACTTGGAGTATATCTTCCACTGATTACAACAAACTGTGCGGTTCTTGGTGTGGCGCTTACAAATGTGCAGAAAGAATATACAATTCTGAAAGGCGTCATCAATGGTCTCGGAACTTCTGTGGGATTTTTAATTGCAATTGTAATCCTTGCCGGTATTCGTGAAAAAACAGAATACAATGATGTGCCAGAATCATTTCAGGGAACCCCGATTGTGCTGATTACGGCGGCGCTGATGTCAATCGCATTCTTTGGATTCTCGGGACTGTTATAGAAAGGAGCGTACGATTATGAGTATAACAAGTATTATTATTGCAGCTATAGTTGTGGGCGGAACCGGATTATTCATAGGTGTGTTCCTGGGATTTGCAGGAAAGAAGTTTGCTGTAGAAACAGATGAAAGGGAAGAAGCTATTGCAGCTGTTCTTCCCGGAAACAATTGCGGAGGCTGTGGATATGCCGGCTGTTCCGGTCTTGCGGCCGCTATCGCAGCAGGCGAAGCTGAAGTTGGAGGCTGTCCGGTTGGAGGCGCACCTGTAGCAGCAAAAATTGGTGAGATTATGGGTGTGGCTGCCGGTGAACAGGTACGTCAGGTTGCATTTGTAAAGTGTATCGGAACCTGTGAAAAAGCAGGGACAGATTACGAATATTATGGACTTGGAGACTGCGTCATGGTGGATATGATGCAAAATGGCGGTCCAAAATCCTGCAGTTACGGATGCCTTGGTGAAGGCAGCTGTGTGAAGGCATGCCCGTTTGATGCAATACATATTGTAAATGGTGTAGCTGTAGTAGATAAAGAAGCATGCAAGGCGTGTGGAAAATGTATTGCCGCATGTCCGAAGAAATTAATTGAACTCATTCCTTATGAGCAGAAGCATGTGGTACAGTGCAGTTCCCGGGACAAAGGAAAAGAAGTAGTGAAAGCATGCTCCGCCGGATGTATCGGCTGTAAAATGTGTGAGAAAGTATGTCCGACCCAGGCAATTACAGTTGTGGATAATATTGCATATATTAATGTGGATAAATGTACGGATTGTGGTGCATGTGCAGAAAAATGTCCAAAGAAAGTTATCCGGTAAAGGAAAAGTCAATGGGAAAACGCAGTTTAAAACAAGTGTTTATGGATGCACTGAAATTATTTTTGGACGATATGAAAAACACAAAATGGGCGATTATTTTTTTGACCGCCTATTTTGTGTTTTCTAAAAAAATATTTCACAATATATGTCCTCTTGTAGCGCTTACGGGATTTCCCTGTCCGGGATGTGGGCTTACCCGGGCTGGAATTTCTGTACTTCGATTAGATTTTTCATCTGCATGGAGATTTCATCCATTTATCTTTCCGATTTTGCTTTACATTTTACTTTTTGTCATCAATCGCTATTTTTTCTTTGATAAAAATCGAAAATTTCTTCGATGCTATGCGATTGTTATTTTGATATTGATGACAGGATTTTATATTTGGCGGATGTACCGTTATTTCCCGGGGGAGCCTCCGATGTCTTATTATCGTTATAATTTATTGCATGATATTTTTGTTGTGATTAGAGACCTGGTGTGATAGAATATGTATGTGATGAGAAGTGAGGAGGAAATTACAATGGATAATAATTTTAATAACAATCCAAATAATCAGGATGCGCAAAATACATATACGCAGCCGGGTAACGCACAGCCTTATAATTATGAGAATGTGAATACGAATCAGACAGATACGAATTATCAACAGTATCAGGAAAATTATAATTACAATGTTGGAAATAATTATAATCCGGATCTGCAGAATAATGAAAATAAGTCTGTGGTTTCCACGGGAGAATGGATACTGATGCTGATTCTTATGGGTATCCCATGTGTGAATCTGATTCTCTGTTTTGTGTGGGGATTTGGAAGCAATGTAAACGCCAATAAAAAGAATTTCTGCCGGGCACAACTGATTTTGATAGCAATTGGGGCTGTAATTGGTATTCTGATTTCAATTGTATTTGGCGGAGTGATCGCTGCAATGATCAGCTCGGGCGAAATGTATTACTAAGATATTTCAATCCATAATAAAGAATTCTATTAAGTCCCCCTTGCAGCCTGAAAGCTGTGAGGAGGATTTATTTTTATTGTATAGGAAATTTCGTTCCCTATACATCTTTATTCTTTTGGAAAATGATCAGAATAGTGTATCTGATAATCATTGGTGATGAACAAAGCGTCTACATCATCCAAGTCATTGATGAACTTCATCCCACGTTCATATCCCATAAGAAAGCAAATAGTACTGAGTGCATCTGCCGTGGCAGAGGAATCTGTGATAATAGTAACACTATAGAGGTCATTTTCACAGGGATATCCGGTATCAGGATCCAGAATATGGTGATATATTTTCCCGTTTCGTTCAAAATACCGTTGGTAAATGCCGGAAGTTACAACAGACTGGTCAGCTACTTTGACAGAAGTTAACGGAACGCCCGTATCATCGAAAGGTTTTTGAATTCCAATGTTGAATTTGGAGCCGTCTGTTTTTGTGCCAAGTGTAAGTACATTGCCGCCCAGATTAATCATCGCATGCTTTACACTATTTTCTTTTAAATAATCTTTGATACAGTCTGCAATATATCCCTTTGCAATGCCTCCGACATCAATGGATGCGTAAGGATCCGTAAGGCGTACCGTATGCTCCTCAATTATAATATTTTTATAATTTACATGGGCAATTCCTTTCAGAATTGCTTCCGGATCCGGAAGGAAAGATGTGCCAGATTTGAAATCCCACAGCTTCGTTAAGGAACCAATGGAAATATCGAACAATCCTTCGGAAATTTCACAATAATATAACCCTTTTTTAATCAGGGCGATGGTATCCTCTGAGACCTCCACAGCAGCGCCGCCTGCATGATTTATTTTATAAATGTCGCTGTTTTCATTGTTCTTAGAAAAAAGCTTATCATATCTGTTGCATAGTTCCTTACAGCCATCCATCACAGTTTCTTCAACAGGGTCAAAAATTTGTATACTTATAGTTGTATCGAACAGCGTATCTGTGTAGCTTAGTGGCTCTTTTCCTACAAGGGCGCCGCATCCGGACAGGAGTAATGCGGCAAAACAAAGAAGCGCAGTTATTTTTTTGTATTTCATAAATTCCCTCACTTATTTATAATTTCCAGTAATTATATTATAAAAAAACAAGTAATGCAATCGAATATAGAGTAAAGATTTCGTCAGTT
>DKYD01000101.1 GCA_002492335.1 Lachnospiraceae bacterium UBA7109 | reverse complement strand
GGCAGCAGGAGTACCGAGGGCATCCGCTAAAAAGCAGATGGTACATAAAACGTACAGCGCTTATACAGTAAACGATTATCTGGAGAAGCTGGGGATTGATACAGGGAGGGTGATTTAGGGTGGACAAAAAAACATTGAAGCAGTACAGGCCGTTACGAAATGAGCTTAAAGACCTAAATAAAAAGATTGATAGGCTATATGACAGAAAAGCAGCACTTCCCACGGTAATGGGAAGGGTCACAAAGTCTAGTGATGATTTCCCGTACATAGAAGAGCACGTATCAGTACAGATGGATGAGCCAAAGGAGTCGGACGAAATAAACCGGCTGATTCTGATCCGGGAGAACCGGAGAAAACAGGTCAATAAAACATTGATAGAGATAGAAGAGTTTATAGCTGCTATTTCTGACAGTACAGACCGACAGATATTTGATCTTACGTTTTTGGAGGGAAAGAAGCAGAGGGAGGTTGCGGAAGAGGTTGGACTTGAACGTAGCAGTATATCAAAAAAAATTGATGGATATTTGAAACTTTCACACAATTCACAAAAATAGTATGCTATAATTATTCTAGAACAATTAGGACAAGTTCTTAAGATGTTATCTCCTTAAATACAATAATATACAAAGAAGGCTTCCTGCGTGACGGGAGGTCTTTTTTTAATAACCTTCCATTCCTTCATCACATACTCCCCATGAGGTGATGGCATGAAGGACACGCAGGAGAAGAAAGCCGGAAAATCAGAACCAGCAACAACATAAGAAAAGAACCAGCAGACACTACGAGAAAACAGGTATAAGACATCCTCCGGGGTGTCTTTTCTAATGCAGTAAAACAGGAGGTGAGCCTGAATGACAGAGAAACAGAAATTGTTTGCATATGAATACTTGATTGATTTGAATGCTACTCGAGCTTACCAGGCAGCTTATCCGTCTGTAAAAAAAGACGAAGTTGCAGCAGCAGCTGCTGCAAGAATGTTAAGAAATGTTAAGGTCAAAAAATATATTAATGAGCGCTTGGAAGAAATCCATAATGAGAAAACGGCAGATGCGCAGGAAGTAATAGAATATTTGACTGCGGTATTGCGGGGTGAGAGTAAATCAGAAGAAATAGTTGTGGAAGGTACCGGAGATGGATGCAGCGAGGCTCGCACAATGGAAAAATCTCCGTCAGAGAAAGAACGGTTGAAGGCAGCAGAACTGCTTGGAAAGAGATACGCTTTGTTTACGGACAAGGTTGATCTGGATGCTGACATGGAGCTGAACATCGCCATCGACTACGGTGATGATGATACTGGATGAAAGTTACGATAAAAGCAAATCCATGTTTCAAAGAGGTTGATCGGAGCAAGAAGCGATATATTGTGATGAAAGGGTCTGCCGGGTCTGGAAAGAGTGTCGATACAGCACAGCACTATATACTTCGGTTAATGAGCGACCCTGGACGGAATCTTCTGTGTGTAAGAAAATCAGATGTGACAAATAGAGATAGCACTTTTGCAGAGTTGCAGGGTGCTATTTTTCGTATGTTCGGAGAGGGCTATAAGAAATATTGGTACATCAATTCTTCCAATATGCTGCTTGAGTGCAAGATCAATCATAATCAAGTTATCTTCCGTGGTGTAAATGATGAGAAACAAAGGGAAAAGCTGAAATCTATTACATTCAAGCGTGGAAAGCTGACAGATGTATGGATTGAAGAAGCTACGGAGCTTACACAATCCGATTTTGAAATTATAGATGACCGACTCAGAGGAGAGCTTCCGGAAGGGCAGTTTTATCAGATCAGATTGACGTTTAATCCGGTATCAGCGCATCATTGGATAAAAAAAGTGTTTTTTGACCGTAAAGACCCTGATGTACTTACGCATCAATCCACCTATGAAAATAATCGGTTTATAGACGAAGCGTACCACAGGCGTATGCTTCGCCGTAAAGAGGTGGATCCGGAAGGATATCGAATTTATGGGTTGGGTGAATGGGGAGAGGTTGCGGGACTGATTCTTAAGAATTACATCGTGGAGGAATTTGATAGAACACCGGAGCAGTTTGATTATATGGTTAATTCACAGGATTTCGGATTCAATCATGCAAATTGTATTGGAGAGGTTGGTTTTAAAGATGGTGAGTTATATCTGTGCCAGGAATTATATGTGTATGAGATGGACACAGAAGAGATTGTAAAGCTGGCGGATGGAAAGTTTGATAAAAAACTGAGAATGTGGTGCGATAGTGCAGAGCCAGACAGGATTAAGATGTGGAACAAGGCTGGATACAGGGCAAAAGGCGTAAAGAAAGAACCTAACAGCGTGCACGCACAGATTGATTATCTGAAACAGCATAGAATCCATATCCATCCGTCCTGCGTGAATACCATCAAAGAGATTCAACAGTGGAAATGGAAGAAGGATGACAAAACGAATACCTACCTGGAAGAACCTGTACCATTTTTTGATGATGCAATGGCAATGCTGCGATATTCCATTGAAGAAGAACGGAAGGAACGACCCAGACTCAACAGAGAAATAGAAGGAGGACTATAAGATGTATAAAATGGAAGAAGAAAAGCTTACAGATGATAAGCTCTGTAGATTCTTACAGCAGCACGCATTAGAGAGCACGTTTCGATATAAACGACTGATGGATGCATACCAAACAGATTATCCGATTTTTTATGAGCCGAAGAAGCCAAAGTGGAAGCCGGATAACCGAATTGCGGTAAATTTCGCAAAATACATTGTAGACACGATGAACGGTTTTTTCATCGGTCATCCGTTAAAAGTTACAGTGGATAAAGGGAATGAAGCTATTGAAAAGTATGTGGAGCTGCTGGATCAATATAACGATCAGGACGACAGCAATGCGGAACTTTCAAAGATATGCAGCATATTTGGAAAGGGATACGAGATGTACTACGTGGACCAGTCAGGGAATATAGGCATCACATACTTGAGTCCGATGAATGCGTTTATGATTTATGATGATTCCGTGTTATGCAGGGAACGATATTTCGTCCACACATATCTGGATGCAGGTAACGTGCTTCACGGAAGCGTGTCAGATGATTCTGTTGTGCGCTGGTTTGTACTGAAGGGAAAGCTTATATGGGAAGGTGAGCCCAAGAAGCATGGTTTTGACGGAGTACCAGCTACGGAGTATGTGGAAAACAAAGAAGCTATCGGAATCTTTGAACCAGTGCTTACAATGATAGATGCCTACAACAAAGCAATATCCGAAAAGGCAAATGATGTGGATTATTTTGCGGACGCATATTTGAAAGTGTTAGGAACATTTTTAGAAGAAAAGGATGTTAAACATATTCGAGATAACCGGGTTATTAACTTTGATGGTGACACAGATAAGTTGATTGTGGATTTTCTACAGAAGCCGGACGGCGATGCAACACAGGAACACCTGATTGACCGTCTGGAAAAATTAATTTTTCAGATCAGTATGGTGGCAAATATCAGTGACGAGAATTTTGGAACGTCTTCCGGTATTGCCTTGAAATATAAGCTTCAGGCAATGAGCAATCTGGCGAAGACAAAAGAACGTAAATTTACGTCTGGTATGAATCGTCGTTACCGGCTGATTTTCAGCAATCCAGCGTCTGGAATGAAAAAGGATGACTGGGTAAAATTGCACTATAAGTTTACGCTAAATTTCCCTGCAAACATACTGGAAGAGTCAGAGATAGCCGGTAATTTGGAAGGGATT
>DKYD01000093.1 GCA_002492335.1 Lachnospiraceae bacterium UBA7109 | reverse complement strand
GGCAGTGATGATGTACCGGTATGCGAAGAATTTCAAGGAGTATGATGTATCGGGTAGCGCAGAATTTGATAACTTCGCAGATGCAGCATTCGTAGATGACTATGCGAAGGAAGCAATGAAGTGGGCAGTCGGAAATGGAATTATCACTGGTAAGGATAATGGAACAAGACTGGATCCACTGGGAAATGCGTCGCGTGCAGAGTGTGCGATCATTATTCAGAGATTTGTGGAAAAATACGAGAAGAAATAGAATTGTGAATTGAATCTTCCCATGTTATAATAAAAGGACTTAGACAGGAGGATACGGACTATGAAAAAAAGAGTAGTTGTAGCGTTAGGACACAGGGCGCTTGGGACGACGCTTCCGGAGCAGGTGGAGGCGGTAAAGAAGTCTGCGGTGATTATCGCAGATCTGGTGGAAGCCGGTTACCAGGTGGCAATTACACATAGCAATGCACCGCAGGTAGGCATGATACATACAGCTTTGAATGAATTTGCAAAGAATCACGAAGATTATACGGCTGCTCCCATGTGTGTGTGTTCGGCTATGAGCCAGGGGTATATTGGTTATGATCTTCAGAATTATATCAGGGAAGAACTGTTGAACAGGGGAATTTTCCGTACAGTAAGTACGATTCTTACGAGGGTGATTGTGGATCCATATGATGAGGCTTTTTATACGCCGACAAAAGTTCTGGGAAGATATATGAATGCGGAAGAAGCGAATATTGAGCGCAAAAAAGGAAATTATGTAATTGAAGAACCGGGAAAGGGATACCGCAGGATTGTATCAGCCCCTAATCCGGTCAGTATTGTAGAGATTGATGCAATCAAGGCGCTTCTGGATGCGGATCAGGTTGTAATCGCCTGCGGAGGCGGCGGAATTCCGGTATTGCAGCAGGATCACCGCCTGAAAGGTGCGAGTGCGGTTATTGAAAAAGATCTTACGGCAGGAAAGATGGCGGAAGAAATTGATGCAGATCAGCTGATTATTCTGACCAGTGTTGAGAAAGTAAAGATTCATATGGGACGCCATGATGAAGAAGAGCTTGGGGAGATTACGGTTTCCCAGGCAAAAGAATATATGGAAGCAGGACATTTTGGTGTATATAATATGCTCCCGAAGTTCAGCGCCGCCGTAGAATTTATTGAAGGACGGGAAGGCAGAAGTACATTGATTACTTCTTTTGACAAGCTTTCTGATGCGTTAAAAGGAAAAACAGGAACAATGATACGATAGACAGAAATGCTTGTGGAGAAACAGTTGTAAAATGAAAGAATGAGCTTCGAAAAACGGGGAATACTACTTAAAAATGTGTAAGGAGGGATTCCGATGGAAGCAAGAGTAAATGAAGGCTGTATCTCCTGTGGCGCGTGCGTTGCGACATGCCCGGAAGTATTCCGGTTTGATGATGACGGAGTGGCAGAAGCTTATGCAGAGGTTAAGCCGGAATATGAAAGTATGGCAATTGAGGCAAGAGACAGTTGTCCGGTGTCGGTCATTGATGTTGAGGAATAGTTCTGTATTTTCGGAACCGGCGAAATGGAATCCGCATATACTATGGTAAGTGGTATGTGCGGATTTTGTGCGCTTTATAGAAAGTTTTTCAGTGGACGCAGAAAGGAGCAGTATGCGGTTGTGTGAACTGCAGGATAAGGAAGTAATTAATGCCTGTGATTGTAAGAAGCTGGGATATATTGTTGATTTAATCATTGATGAATGTAACGGTTGTATAGAAGCGATTATTATACCAAAAGCAGGAAAACTCTGCAATTTCTTCGGAGACTCCGGGGAATATATTATTCCCTATAAATGTATTAAAAAGATAGGACCGGATATTATTCTTGTAGAGATGCATGAAGATGGCCGGGGAAAATGAAACATGTTGAATTTAGTCAGATTTCTGTGGTATCATGTGAATATGAATACAAAGAGAAGAGGAGCAGAACTATGAAATGTCCATATTGCAGCAATCCAGATACAAGAGTAATTGATTCCAGACCGGCAGAGGATGGAAATTCTATAAGACGAAGGCGTTCCTGTGATGTGTGCGGAAAGAGATTTACAACCTATGAAAAGATTGAGACGATTCCGCTGATTATTATTAAAAAGGATAATAACAGAGAACAATATGAGCGTGAGAAAATAGAGACCGGCGTAATCCGGGCATGTTACAAGAGACCTGTTTCAGCGGAAGATATTCAGAAAAGTATCAATAAGATAGAAACAAGGATATTCGACCTGGAAGAAAAAGAAATTCCGAGCAGCACGATCGGTGAGATTGTTATGGAAGAATTAAAGGGGCTGGATGAGGTTGCTTATGTCAGGTTTGCATCTGTCTACAGGGAGTTTAAAGATGTGAATACCTTTATGGACGAGTTGAAAAAAATATTAAAGTAAGGATGGATTATGAGAACATATAAGTTGACAATTTCTTATGATGGAAGCCGTTATCAGGGATGGCAGAGACAGGCTACAACCGATAATACGATTCAGTTTGTGTTAGAAAGAAGTATCGGTAAGCTTGTCGGATACCGTGTTCATGTAGATGGTTCGGGGAGAACCGATGCAGGGGTTCATGCAAGGGGACAAGTGGCCAGTGTCAAATTATCCAGATTATATGATGTCAAAGAGTTAAAGGATTCTTTGAATCGTTGTCTGCCGGAGGACATTCGGATTATGAAGGCGGAGCTGGTGAAAAATACCTTCCATGCGAGGAAAAGCGCTAAGGGAAAGAAATATGAATATTATATAGACTGCCGTGAGAAACCGGACGTATTTTCAAGACGGTATTGCTATCATTATCCGGCGAAGCTGGATATTGATGCAATGAGGGAGGCGGCTGATTATCTGATCGGAGTGCGGAACTTTATCAGTTTTACGGATGACAGGGACTGTAAGGATCCGGTGCGCCGTATTACAAATATTAAAATTGTAAGTACGGGTGAAAAGGTACGGATCACCTATTATGGGACAGGCTTTTTGTATCATATGGTTCGGATTCTTACAGGGACTTTGCTGGAAGTGGGAACCGGTAAGAGGAAACCGTCAATGATTCCGGTGATTATTGCGGCGGAGGACAGAAGCTCGGCGGGATTTCTTGCGCCTGCAAGGGGATTGTTTTTAAGAAAAGTTTATTATTAGAAGCTTTTGAGCAGATAGGAGAGTCATATGAAATTTGTTTCCTGGAATGTAAATGGAATACGTGCCTGTGTACAAAAAGGTTTTATGGATTTTTTTCAGTCTGCGGACGCAGATATTTTCTGTATTCAGGAGTCGAAGATGCAGGAGGGACAGCTTGCCCTTGAACTGCCGGGGTACTATCAGTACTGGAATTACGCTGAAAAGAAAGGGTATTCCGGAACAGCTGTATTTACAAAGAAAGAGCCGCTTTCTGTGAGCCTTGGGATCGGTGTGGAGGAGCACGACCATGAGGGGCGTGCCATTACATTGGAGTATGAAGATTTTTATTTTGTGACGGTGTATACACCGAATTCACAGAATGAGCTTGCAAGACTTCCGTATCGTATGAAATGGGAGGAGGATTTTCTTGCGTATCTGAAAGGGCTGGAGGAGAAGAAGCCAGTCGTATTTTGCGGGGATCTGAATGTGGCTCATAAAGAGATTGATTTGAAAAATCCCAAGACAAACCGTAAAAATGCCGGATTTACAGATGAAGAAAGGCAGAAATTCACGGAACTTCTGGAAGCCGGATTTGTGGATACCTTCCGTTATTTTTATCCGGAGCAGGAGGGGATTTATTCCTGGTGGTCATACCGGTTCAGCGCCAGGGCGAAGAATGCGGGATGGCGGATTGATTATTTCTGTGTGTCAGAGGCGCTCAAAGGCAGGCTTGTGGATGCAAAGATATTAACAGAGATTATGGGTTCGGATCATTGTCCGATAGAGCTGGATATGAATTAGATTGTTTTTCGGAGCATATACTGGAATTAAATAGTGTATGTTTCGGGGATTCTTCTTATGAAAGATGAAAGAGCAAGGAAATGGAAAAATTACGGAATCGTGGCGCTGGCGCTTATAATAGCACTTGGAGGTTCTTATAAATATGTGTCCGGCTACGTATCCGTGTCAAGTAATGTGAACGGAAGAGAGCTGCCGATCTATGCAGTAGAAACAGATGAAAAAAAGGTGGCGCTGAGTTTTGATGCGGCATGGGGAAATGAGGACACGCAGAGGATTCTGGATATTTTGAAGAAAAACGACGTAAATGTTACATTTTTTATGACCGGGGGATGGGTGGAAAGCTATCCGGACGATGTCAAAGCCATTTGCGAGGCGGGGCACGATCTTGGAAATCACAGCGAAAACCATAAGAATATGTCTCAGCTTTCTAATGAAGAGAAGACGCAGGAACTGATGAGCGTTCATAATAAAGTAAAGGAACTGACCGGTACAGAGATGTGTCTGTTTCGTCCGCCTTATGGGGATTATGATAATGACGTAGTCCTGAATGCAAAAGAAAACGGATATTATACGATACAGTGGGACGTGGACAGTCTGGACTGGAAGGATTACGGTGTGGACAGTATTATCAATACTGTACTGAACCATAAATCTTTACAGAATGGCTCGATCATTCTCTGCCATAATGGGGCGAAATATACGGCAGATGCACTGGAAACTCTTATAAAGGGACTGAAAGAGAAAGGATACGAGATTGTTCCGATATCAGAGCTTATTTATAAAGAGAATTATCATATGGATGTAAATGGAAGGCAGATTTCTGATAAGAAGGATAAAAAGGAAGAGACAAAGAAAGGAACAGACGATGGAGAATAAGGTCGCAGTAATCAGCATTATTGTGAAGAATGAAGAAGCTTCCGGGGCAGTAAATGAGATTTTGCATGAGTTCCGGGAGATGATTGTAGGACGGATGGGAATTCCTTATAGAGACAGGGGGATTTCTATTATCAGTGTGGTGGTGGATGCACCGGCCAGTGAGATCAGTTCCCTGTCAGGAAAGCTTGGAATGCTCGAAGGCGTCAGCGCAAAGACACTAACGGCAAAGTTGTAAAAATCTGTTGACGTATGATGAAAAATAGAGTAGAATCTATTTAATGCAAAAACAGATTACACTCTATGAAGGAAGACAGTGTTTCTGGTCAGGCAGAGATAGGAAAAATTCTATGAAGAGAAAGAGTAGGGACAGATGTCTTACCTGCAGCGAGCCGTCGGTGGTGGAAGACGGTGGGAGCGTTGTTCTGAAGATCATCTCTGAGAAGGTAAACCGAAAACCGTAAGAATACGGCAGGAGTAAGTTTCCCCGGGTGTTTCCCGTTACAGAAACCGCGTATGTCAGTGCGTTGTATTCGTACTTGTTTGAAAAAACAGGGTGGTTGCGGAATTTGTAGATCCGTCCCTATTTTGGGGACGGATTTTTTTATTGTATAGGCAACTTTGTTCTTAAAAAGATGCAGAAATACGAGATGCAAGTCTGTAAACCTCATTTGGATACACCACAAATATTAACAGAAAGGAAGAAAGAATATGAGTAACTTAACAGAAATCAGATGGCACGGCCGTGGCGGCCAGGGCGCCAAGACAGCGGCTCTGCTTCTTGCAGACGTGGCTTTTCAGACTGGAAAGTACGTACAGGGCTTTCCGGAATATGGCCCGGAGCGTATGGGTGCGCCGATCACGGCATACAACCGGATCAGCGATACGGCGATCCGCGCACATTCGAATATTTACGATCCGCAGTATGTAGTCGTAGTTGATGAGTCCCTGCTGGAAGCAGTTGACGTGACAAGCGGCCTCAAGAAGGAAGGGGCAATTCTTGTGAATACAGCAAAAAGCAAAGAGGAGATCATCCCTCATCTGAAGGGATATGAAGGGAAGGTGTATACCATTGACGCCTACAAGGTATCTATGGCAACGATGGGAAAATATTTTCCGAATACTCCGCTTCTTGCAGCGATTGTAAAGGTAACCGGACTGATGGAGGAAGAGACTTTTCTTCGTGAGATGAGAGCTTCTTTTTCACACAAATTTGCCAGCAAGCCGGAGGTAATCGACGGAAATATGGCAGCACTTAAGATGGCGCTTGAGGAGGTACAGTAATGGCAACAGATATCACGAAATTAGGCGTAAAAGCAACATGGAAGGATCTGACAGAAGGCATGATTATTGCCGGGGCAGGAACTTCAAAGGATTTTAATACCGGCGAATGGTCTACGGAAAAGCCGGAATTTATTGAGGAAAAATGTAAGCAGTGCCTGCTTTGTGTTCCGGTATGTCCGGACAGTTGTATTCCGGTAAAGGATATGAAGCGAGGCGCATTTGATTATGGTCACTGCAAGGGATGCGGCATTTGTGTCAAGGCTTGTCCATTCGGTGCAATTACGATGGAAGGGGTGAAATAAGATGGCAAAGAGAGACAGATTATCAGGAAATGAAGCGGTGGCAATCGCTTTGAGACAGATTAACCCGGACGTCTTTCCGGCATTCCCGATTACCCCTTCTACAGAGATTCCGCAGTATTTTGCTTCTTTTGTGGCAAATGGGCAGGTAGATACGGAATTTATTCCGGTAGAGAGTGAGCACAGCTCTATGAGCGCCGCAATCGGAGCTTCGGCAGCAGGTGCAAGAAGTCTGACGGCAACATCCTCCTGCGGCCTTGCTTATATGTGGGAGGAATTATACATTGCGGCGTCCAACCGTCTTCCGCTGGCGTTGGCGCTTGTAAACCGCGCGCTGTCAGGACCGATCAATATTAACTGTGACCACTCTGACAGTATGGGGGCGAGAGATGCGGGCTGGATTCAGATTTACGCAGAGAATAATCAGGAGGCATATGATAATATGGTGCAGGCCTACCGCATTTCCGAGCATAAGGATGTGCGTCTTCCGATTATGATCTGTCAGGATGGATTTATTACCAGTCATGCAGTAGAAAACATAGAGCTTCTGGATGATGAAGAGGTGAAAAATTTTGTCGGAGAATATAATCCGGAAAATTATCTTCTGAATCCGGAATGTCCGATGGCAGTCGGTCCTTATTCTATTACAGATTATTATATGGAGGCAAAACGGAATCAGGCAGAGGGCATGAGTAATGTAAGCCGTGTTGTACTGGATGTGGCGAAAGAATTTGAAGGAATTTCCGGCAGAAAATATGGACTTTTCGAAGAATATTGTATGGAAGATGCCGAGAGAGCCGTTGTTATGATTGGTTCTGCCGCAGGTACAACGAAGGATGCTATTGACAGATTACGTGCACAGGGCGAGAAGGTCGGACTTATTAAGATTCGTCTGTTCCGTCCGTTCCCGGCGGAGGAAATTGCAGAAGCGCTGAAAAATGTAAAGGCGGTTGCCATTATGGACCGTGCGGAAAGTTATACGAACCACGGCGGACCGTTAGGCGCAGATGTGATGGCTGCAATGTTCCGTGCGCGTTCCCAGGCTCTGGCAGTCAATTATGTTTACGGTCTTGGAGGACGTGACGTCCGTGTAGAAGACATGGAAAGTGTATTTGAAGATTTGAAGAAGATTGTGAAGGATAATGATGCAGGTGAAACCTATCGTTATCTTGGAATCAGAGAGTAAGGGGGAAGACGAAAGATGAGTTATAATTTTAAAGAGACAATGAATAAACCGGAACGTCTTGCTCCGGGACATAGAATGTGTGCAGGTTGTGGTGGAACGATTGCAGTAAGAAATGTTCTCCGCGGACTTCATGAGGGAGATAAAGCGGTTATCGGCAATGCGACCGGATGCCTGGAGGTATCTACATTTACGTATCCATATACCGCATGGGAAGATAGCTACATTCATAATGCATTTGAAAATGCAGGTGCAACCCTGAGTGGTGTGGAAGGCGCTTATAAGGTTTTAAGAAAAAAAGGAAAATTAGACGAGACTTATAAGTTTATTACTTTCGGCGGCGACGGCGGTACTTATGATATCGGTTTCCAGTCTCTGTCAGGAGCAATGGAGCGTAATCAGGATCTTGTGTATGTATGTTATGATAATGGCGCATATATGAACACCGGTATCCAGCGTTCTTCTGCGACGCCGATGTATGCGGATACAACGACAACACCGGTGGGAAGCCAGAGTAATGGAAAGCCGCAGAACAGAAAAGACCTGGCGTCTATTATTGCCGCGCATGATGTACCGTATGTGGCACAGACAACATTTGTGCAGAATTTTAAAGATTTACATATGAAATCAGAGAAGGCAATCTATACGCCGGGCGCTGCATTTCTTAATATTATGGCTCCGTGTCCGCGTGGATGGAGATATAACACACCAGATATTATGGAAATCTGTAAATTAGGTGTAGAGACCTGCTATTGGCCGCTGTTTGAAGTGGTAGAGGGAAAATGGATCCTGAATTATGAACCCAAGAAGAAGCTCCCGGTAGAAGATTTCCTGAGACCGCAGGGACGTTTCAAACACCTGTTTAAGAAGGGAAATGAATATCTCCTTGAGGCTTTCCAGAAAGAAGTAGACAGAAGATGGGAAGATTTACAATTTAGATGTTCAAGATAAGAAAAAGAAGCAGAAACGGGGTAAATTCCCCGTTTCTGGCGCATTGGGAGGAATGAAATGAAGAGAGAAAAGTTTGGCTCACGCCTGGGATTTATTCTTGTTTCCGCAGGCTGTGCCATCGGAATCGGAAATGTATGGAAATTTCCGTATATGTGTGGGGAATTTGGCGGCGCTGCATTTATATTGATTTATCTGATATTTCTTCTGATCATGGGAATTCCGGTTATGATATGTGAATTCGCAGTCGGAAGAGGAAGTAAGAAGAGTGTTGCGGCAAGCTATGAAGTGCTGGAGCCAGAGGGAAGCAGATGGCATATCAGTAAATGGATCGGTATTATTGGATGTTATCTTCTGATGATGTTTTATACGACAGTAGGCGGATGGATGCTGTACTATTGTTACCGCAGTGTCCGCGGGGAGTTCGTGGGGGCTTCCGCGGAGGCAGTTTCAGAGGGTTTCTCAAATATGCTGGGAAATGTGCCGGTGATGACGTTCTGGACAATTTTGATTACCGTGCTTGGATTTGCTGTCTGCTATTTTGGAATCCAGAATGGAATTGAAAAGGTATCAAAGGTTATGATGTCCGCACTTCTGATTATCATGGTTGTGCTGGCAGTACATTCTGTATTTATGGATGGTGCGGGAGAAGGAGTGGAGTTTTATCTGGTTCCTGATTTTGCCAAAATGAAAGAGATTGGAATTGGAAATGTAATCTTTGGGGCTATGAGCCAGGCGTTTTTCACTTTGTCAATTGGTATTGGTGCGATGCTGATTTTCGGAAGCTATATTGAGAAAGAGAGACGGCTTGCGGGGGAGGCTGTAAGCATTACGGCGCTGGATACATTTGTAGCGCTGATGGCTGGATTCATTATTATTCCGGCATGCTTCTCTTTTGGAATCGAGCCGGGAGCAGGACCGAGCCTTATTTTTATCACGATACCGAATATTTTTGCACAGATGCCGGGCGGACAGATCTGGAGCGCCTTGTTCTTCCTGTTCCTGACTTTTGCGGCATTCTCTACGCTTGTTGCAGTGTTTGAAAATATTATATCGTTTGATATGGATATGTTTGGATGGACGAGAAAGAAAAGCGTTTATGTAAGCGCCCTTCTGATCATCGTTCTCAGTATGCCCTGTGTTCTGGGCTTTAATCTGTGGTCTGCCTTTGCACCTCTTGGTGAAGGGACAAATATCATGGATCTGGAAGACTTTATCGTATCAAATAATCTTCTTCCGCTTGGAAGTCTTGGCTATGTACTGTTCTGCACAAAGAAGAATGGATGGGGCTGGGATAACTTTATTAATGAGGTAAATGAAGGAAAAGGAATTGCCTTTCCAAAGGGACTTAGAGCTTATATGTCTTATGGACTTCCATTAATCATTGTCATCATTTATCTGAAAGGATATTATGATAAATTTGCAGGAATGGGCACAACGATGCTGACTGTGTGGATGGTAATTGCCGTGCTGCTGTTAGGATTCGTGCTGTATTGTGCAGGGACGAAGAGGAAGAAGCGTATATGAAACAAAAATATGATAGTGTGATTCTCGATGTGGACGGAACTCTTTGGGATTCGTTAGCTTTTTCAGAGAAAAATCCAGGGGATGGTGTGACTCATGTGAGTCATGCCATCCCCTGTTGTCTTGAAACTGTTACAAATAAATACGAGAAAACAAAAAATAACTGGACGTTTTGTGTTTCTCAGTTGTATTTATTGTAAAAGAATACTTTATAGTAGAGGGGAGGCGGGATAGTTGCGCATACAGGAAGAAACTCTGGAATTATATCAAATATACAGGGATATGATCTATCGCATTTGCATGATTCATCTGAAGAATCCGCAGGATGCCTGTGACGCTACACAGGAAACGTTTCTCAGATTGATGCAAAGTGATAAGGAATTTGAGAATAAAGAGCATGCAAAAGCGTGGTTGATCCTGGTGGCAGGCAACTGTTGTAAGAATATGCTTAAAAGTTTCTGGCGGAGAAACAGGAGCAGTGAGGAAAAGCTGGATATAATCAGGGATTCTGCATATGAAAAAGGATTGCCTGATAACGAGGTGTTGGAAGCGATCATGAATCTGCCGGAAAAGTACAAAGATCTTATTTACCTACATTATTACGAAGGTTATTCTGTAGAGGAAATTGCAGCATTGATGAAGAAAAACCCATCAACATTAAGATCAAGATTAGGCAGGGCCAGGGAGATATTGAAAAAATATTTAGAGGAGGGTGAATCGTATGAGTAAAATTTATGATGCAATCGACGAGATTCGAATGAGTGATGAGATGAAAACAAATATTCATAATAGGATTGTGCAGGAATATGAAAAAGAAAATTATGCAGAGATGCACCGATCCGTAAACAGATTTCAAAGGTATGCGGCATGTATTGTTTTGGCGGCTCTTTTTGTGGGACTGTCGGGAACCGTGTATGCAGCGATTCATTTTCACTGGTTTGCCGGGGCATTCCATAATGGTATTACGACAGAGGCACAGGATATCCTGGGCGAATTATCAAAATATGCTTCCAGTGAAGAAATCGTTACAGAAAATAATGATTATAAAGTGACAGTTCTTGCAAATCTGTATAGTGAAAAGCAGGAGATAGGGCTGGCTGTCTGCTCAATCATTGTAAAGCAGGGATGTGATGATTATTTGCAGATGAGTACAAAGTATGGCGTTGAATATTTGAAAGGAGATGAATCTGTCCCGCAAGACGAGTTCTGGGAGAAGGAAAAGAAACATTATGTTTTTCCTATAGGGCATGACAGCCACGTGGAAGGATTTTATCTGGACGCCAAAGGAAAAGATGGAGGATATCTGTGTGGAATCCGTTATTCGGGAAAGGGTGTGATTGACGATATAAATTTGGGCAAATGTATGAATCAAAGTGGAAGTAAAGTCGAATTTGTTATGAACGGGATTACTATGCCGAAATGTGTAGAGATGCCAACGACAGAATATATGAGCAGCAAATGTAAAAACACATCGATTGTAGTGTCGCCGATAGGATTTACGGTGTGTAATATTGGAAATCAGGAAGGATGTCTGCAATATGACCCAGAGAGGGCGCAGGATTTTGAAAATATATATAATGGAGTTATTGGCCTTGAATATTCCCAGGTTGAATTTGAAATCAAAGATTATGCTTCAGATACAACATGGATATCAGACAGAGAAGAAGCAGGAATGTATAACTATTATCAGGAATTTGCAAGAATTATTGATCCTGACGATGTGAAAAGCATTACATTGAATAGTGAACAGGGGAAGATCACGTTTGTCAAAAGAAAATAAAAAATGGCTTATATGATAATTCTTAATGAAAGTAATAGTTGAAATTTACCATAAAAAATGCAATAATGAACATATATTTGGTAAAAATGATGAATTGCTTTCAACAATCAGAAAAGGAGGAATTGCAATGGGAAAAAGGATACTTTCAATTCTTTGTGCTGTGATACTTGCGTTATCGCCGATTTCGATACCGGCGGGAACAGTGCAGGCACAGGAGGCAGAACCAAATGCGAAGCTTCTGACTCTGTCAGATTATCAGAAATGGTCATCCAGTTGGACAGACGACTGGGATTTTCTGAAAAATCAGCTTCAGGGAATTGTGAATGGTGCGTATGATGCAGGCGCCGACCCGGATTATATGCTCTTTGGCGGAGACTTTACCTGTCTGGGAAGTGCGACCGCAGAGAGTGAGGAGGGAATGAGTCAGGTTAAATCCATTCTCCGCTCAAAATGGCCGGGACTTACCGATGACAAAATGGTACTTGTTCAGGGAAATCATGATCTGGCGGGAGATTATGGACTGGCAAAAACAGGAGCATACGAATTCGATGATTTTATTATTTATGTAATAAATGAGGATGATTTCCCAAGCAAGCAGGGAGAGTCTTCTGTAAAAGCGATTGTACAGAAGACTACAGATGATTTGAAAACATGGATGGATAATGCAATTGCGAGAAAAGAAACGAGACCGATTTTGATTGCATCCCATACGGGGCTTCATTATGATATAGACCGTCAGGATGGAAATAACCAGTTCGCAAGCATTTTGTTTGACGCGATTAACGAGGCGGCCAAACAGTTGGATATTATTTTCCTGTTTGGACATAATCATACAAATGGAGATGAACAGGTTGGCGGTTCATTGACATTTTTCTCACCGGGAGAAAAATTAGGTGTATGTACGACTGACAGTATTGCACGAAGAAGCGGTACAGCGCGGAACCTGAATTTTACGTATATGAATTATGGGTATGTGGGGTACATTGGTGATATCACGAATCAGGATACAACGATAGATCCTACTAATTTGCTGACAGTCAGCCAGATGAATTTCTATGATGGGCGGATTACCGTTGACAGATATAGTGCAAATGGTCTTGAAGAAGCATACAGCAGAGAAGTTAAGCTGAAAAACTATCCGGAATGGTCGGATTTGAAAGAATGTAGTCTGACACTGCACACAAATGGAACAGATATGGAAGACGCCAGTATAAAAACAGTAGAATCTTATGTCATGCTGGAAGAGTCGAATGTTCCGGAGCGGGACGGTTTTATATTCTGTGGCTGGACAGAGAACGAAGATGGAACGGGAATCTCTTATAAGGTTGGAGATGTTTTTTATCTGGATCAGGATATGGATCTTTATGCCCAGTGGAAAGAGATTCCGGACGGGCAGCAGTATAAACTTACAGATGCACTGCGTCCGGGAAAAGAATATATCATGGTGTGGAATGAAGAGATATCCGGGAATGAAGGAACGAAATACGCCATGACAGCGAATGGTGCAGAGGTAAACAGTACTGTACTGAATGAAGATAATTTTGTGACAAAGGATCTTATGGTTATTCCGGAAGACACAGATACTTCCGCATACACGTGGGACACGATCTGGAATCAGGGGGTCAATCCGGCACAGGGATATCTGTTCCGAAACAAAGCGACAGATACCTGGCTTAAGCACAGCGCATCAGCACTGTCTCTGGAAGCTGATCCGGTAGGAACACAGGCCGGTCAGGTGGCAGGCGGTGACCTTAACAGCAGTACTGCTTTCCAGGATTATGTCTGGAATTATCGTGATTATAATGGATACAGGCAGCTTGCTGTATATGGAAATAACAATTCCTATATCCGATATAGTGTGGGCGGCAAAACATTCAAATTTGGAAGTACGTCTGTGTCTACCGATGTGAATAACAGTCACGTATATTTGTATGAAAAGACAGAGCCGACGGAATATCGGTGGGAACTTGCGGATTCGCTGGAGTCCGGGGAAAAATATCTGGTTGTCAGTGCAAAAGAAGATGGAGTTGCACAAACATTGACAGCAACAGGAAGAACAATTGGAAGTAAAAAGGTAAAGATTCAGTCAGAAGAATCAGGAGTTCCATATATCGATTATGACTGCGCTTATGGAGATGCGGCAGTATTTTACAGCTACGGCATCCGTGAAGGAAATTATTGGCTCGAGAGCTGGAATTCTATTAGTGACGGCGGGGTTGTCAGATTGAATGCTTCGTCTGTAGGCATCACCAGCAGTCATGGCGATGATGATTATTATTTCCGGTTTAAATATGAAGAAGGAGCGTTAAAAGCATATAACGGACTTGCTGGTACGGACAGCAGAACGATGGTTTATAACAATGGATTTACAGTTGGTACCGGTGAGAATGTTTATTTGTTTAAGCGTGTTCCGGCAGAAAAGCCACAGATAGAGGAAGAGCCGTCAGAGAATCCGAAATATGTATTAACAGATTCCGTTCGTCCCGGCAAACAATATATCATGGTATGGAATGCAGATATTTCCGGGAATGAAGGCACAAAATATGCCATAACAGCAGAGAATGGCAATATAGCTCCTACGATTTTGGATGAAAAATATATAGAAGGGGATACCATTACTTTTTCAGGAGGAGAAGATACTTCTTCTTATACATGGAATGTAATGTGGAACCAGGGAAGTAATCCGGCGAGAGGATATTTATTCCAGAATGAATCCACAGAAGGATATCTTTCTTCAGATCTTACGCTTGGAGCGGATGTATTAGGAACAGAATATAACACGGTAAATAACAGTACCAGATTTGCATCTTATGCATGGACTTACAATGATCTCGGACAATTGGTGAAATATAGTGATAATACACAGTTTATCCGTTATAGTGTAGGAAGCGCGAAGTTTAAATTTGGTAAAACTTCTACAGCGAGCGATGTAAATAACAGTCATGTGTACCTGTATGAGAAGGCAGAACCGGAAGTTTACCGATGGGAGCCTGCAGCTTCTCTGGAATCAGGAGAACGGTATCTTGTTGTCAGTGCAAATGAGGCAGGAGATGCGAAAATATTGACGGCAACAGGAAGAACCATTGGAGAGAAAGACGTAAAGATACAGGAATATCGAAAGGGTGGCTCATTCATTGACTATCTGGCAGAATATGGGGATGCGGCTGTTTTCTACAGCTATGCGGCAAATGCGGATACCTTCTGGTTAGACAGCTGGAATTCCATCAGTGACGGAGGCGTTATTAAGCTGGATGAGACTGCAATCGGTGTAACAAGCAGTCATGGTGATAACAGATATTATTTCCGATTTAATTATGAAGACGGAGCGTTAAAGGCATACAGCGGACTTGCCGGTACAGACAGCAGAACAATGGTTTATAACAATGGATTTGCAGTTGGAGATGGATCAAATGTATATTTGTACAAGTTGACGGCAAAGGTAGCGGTAGATAAATCTGCACTTCAGGCAGCAATAGCACGTGCGGTTCCGGCAGAAGATGCAGAGCTGTATACAGAGGAAAGCTGGGAAGCATATACAAAAGCACTTCAGGAAGCAAATGATGTTCAGAACGATGAATATGCGACATGGAGTGACGTCCGTGAAGCAGAGAAAATGCTGTCAGATGCACAGAAAGCATTAGAATTCAAACCGGAACCGAAACCGGAGATTCCGGAAGTTCTTGCGGACTTTACATTTGATCAGGCAGATGCGGACGGTGCTATTGATGGAGGATATGCGATAGCGGAAGGAAGTTATACATTAGAAGATCATAATGACGGAAAAGCGCTTAAGCTGGATGGAATCAGCCAACATCTTGTTGTAACGGGCAAGAATGGAACCAGTCTTCTCACGGACGTAAAAGAAATGACGGTATCTTACCAGATCAAGCCGGAGAACAGTAAGACAAACTGGGGCTTCTTCGCAGCGCCGAATGCAGACACACAGAAATATCAGCAGGAGCATTATGTTGGAATCGTAGACATTAGTGGAACAACAAATGCAGAACGTTATAACAATAGTGGCGCAAGACCTGCAGTAGCAAACTATGCAACCGGATATAACGGATGGTATTATGTAACAGTTGTATATACGGAAGGCGCTACGACTCTTTACGTTGACGGTGTAAAAGTGGCAGAGGAAGCAAGTACGTATGCCCTTACAGACATTCTTGGAGAGAACAGTATTCTTTATATTGGAAAGGCTACATGGGTAACAGGAGAATATGCGACTGCCCTGATCGATAACTACAAGATCGTAAGCAAAGCTCTGACTGACGAGGAAGTGAAAGCAGAAGCAGCGAAATATGTAGAGAAGGACGCCCTTAAGGCAGCGATCGATGCAAAGGTAGATGAAAAGGATACCTATACATCAGATACATGGAAAGCATATGAGGACGCTCTTGCAGCAGCAAATACTGTTTACAGCAAAGCCGATGCGACTCAGGGAGAAGTAGACAGTGCGGCAGCAGCGCTTAAGAATGCAGCAGCAAAACTTGTAAAACGTGGAGATAAGACAGCGCTTCAGGAAGCAATTAAGAATGCAGTACCGGAAGAAGATAAAGAGAAGTATACCGAAAGCAGCTGGGAAGCATATGAGAAAGCGCTTGCGGATGCAAAAGAAGTAGAGAATGATGCAGATGCAACGGAAAGAGCAGTAACGAATGCAGTAAGAGCCCTTGAGAATGCACAGAAGAATCTGAAGGAGACAGAGCCGGAACCACCAGTCCTGGAACGTCCATTTGTAGATGTAGATGAAGTGGAAGGCGCATGGTATTACGATGCGGTATACTACAATTTCGACAAGGGCATCATGAATGGTGTAAATAAGGAGCACTTCGAGCCGTTATCTAATCTGGCAAGAGCACAGTTTGCAATTATCTTGCACAATATGGAAGGCAAACCGGATGTATCCTACGAGGCGAAGTTCGCAGATGTAGCAGACGGACAGTGGTATACCGATGCAATCCTGTGGGCAAGCAGCAAGGGAATCGTAACCGGATACACAGACGGAAGTAATAATTTCGGCTGGGGAGACAACATCCTGCGTGAACAGATGGCAGTCATGATGTATCGGTATGCGAAGAACTTCAAGGAGTATGATGTATCCGACAGCGCAGACTTTGATAACTTCGAAGACTCAGCATTAGTAGATGATTATGCGAAGGATGCAATGAAGTGGGCAGTCGGGGCCGGAATCATAACCGGTAAGGATCTGGATAAAGATGGAACACCAGAGAGCCTTGATCCATCAGGAAATGCATCCCGTGCAGAATGTGCGATTATTATTCAGAGATTTCTGGAGAAATATGCGGAATAAAGATTGTTTTGAAAAATAGTCCTTAGATTTTTAATGAAACTGTTGTAAAAGTAAATAAATAATCTGGATATGTCCCTTTAGGTAGACAAGTGAAATAATAAAAACTTGTTACTATCTGTAAGGGGCATATTTTACGCTTGCAATCAGGGCAGCATGGTATGCATCGTTGATTTTCTTAAATTCGCTGCCTTGCTGCTGGATAAATCTAAGTCTGCCGAAAATATCGGCGAGCACAGGATTTCGCCGGGTAGAGGATACATTGAATATATTTTGCTTTACAAAGGAGTGGAGTAGATTGTTAAGAAACAAAAAAGTTCTTTACAAAAAGGAATAAAAAGGCTATATTTAGAGTAAGGTAAGAGTAGAGTTCTTTGAGGTGGAAAATATCGTGTTTTCATAACCACTAGTCAGAAATGGCCGGTGGTATTTNNAAGAAAACACAAGATAAAGGAAAAGCAGATGTGCATACGGTAGGAAAAATTTGCAGGGGGATTTACAAGTGCATAACGGATGATATTGTAACTGATGAAGTTATTATTACGGACGAGAGAATACAGCACATAAAGGATAGGCACCCTGCAGATTATGAAAAGTATTACGAATTTTTAAAAGAAATTGTAGAGAAGCCGGATTATATTGTAGAGTCGAACAAGCCCAATACGGCCTTAATCTTAAAACAAATAGTGGAATCTGAAGAGAAACAGTTTAAAACGATTTTGAGATTAACCACATCAACAGATAATCCAGAGTTTAAAAACTCTATAATCACATTTATGAAAATCAATGAAAAAGAGTGGAGTCGATTGATTCGGAATAAGAAGATTCTTTACAAAAAGGAATAAAAATGTTATGATTTAAATACCATAAATAAGAGGCTGTTTGAGGTGGAGGATTTCGTACCCGTCCACACGCCGATGGCTTGACAGGGGAAACCCGAGAGACGCAGGAGAATGGTACGCCTGCCAAACAGCTTCTTGTTTTCTGGTAAATAAAATATCAGTGTTGAAAACCACCAGTCAGAAATGGCCGGTGGTATTTTTATACCTATTTTTAAGGAGGTACTACAATAACAAAAGATGATGTAAATGAAATTATTAGTTTACATAAATAGGGATGAGTTTGAAAAGTGGTTGAGCGGCAGCAGGATATTGAAACTATAAAAAAAGTATGTTAGACTTCATACATGGGGAACCAAAGCGAGACGGTTTCCGTTTCCTTACATCATTAGTATGATTAAATGGATGATAGAAGAATAATTGTAAAAAAATTGGAGTAATATAGATGCGTGATACAGCTATAGAAATGGCAAAACGACTATTAGTAGATAGTATATGGAAGAGTGCAAATTTGGAAGGTCTTGGAACTACATTTCCAAAAACAGAAGCGATTTTGGCAAATGCACCTACTACTACGAAGACGGAAGAAGTTTTATTTGTAATTAATATGAAAAGAGCATGGCAGTTTCTTATTGACAATTTAGATTATGATAATAATCTTATGTTGTTAAGAGAATATAATAAGATTGTTGGAGAGCTGCTTTTTAATTATGCTGGAGAAATTCGTACAATTCCAGTGCAGATAGGTGGTACTGCATGGGAACCTGAAATACCACATACAGGAGTTATTATAAATGTTTTAGAAGAAATTGAAAAAACAGAGGATGTGGAGCTTAGAGCGTTGAAATATTTCTGTTATGTTGCCAGAACACAGATGTTTATTGATGGAAATAAACGAGTTGCACAGCTTATAGCGAATAAGGTTTTGATTCAAAATGATGTAGGGATTTTTCAGATACCTATTGAGAAATTGGAAGAATTTAAAGGATTATTATTAGAATTTTATGAGACTGGTGAGGAACAAAAAATTATCGGATTCATGAAAGAATATTGTATTAAGAGAGTAATAAGAAATTAGTAATAAGCACTAACGGATGGAAATAAAGATTGTTTATTATATGGTTTTTAAGAGGGCAAGATGAAAAAATGGATTGTATTTTTTGCAATCGGAGTATTGTTTTTAACAGGTTGCGGATATAAAGAGACAGGAGAATATCAGAGTGAGCCGGGATACAAAGAAATAACCCTGTTTTGTGATGTGGAATTCTGGGATGCTCCGGCCTGGGACATTTCGGAAAATAGTATAACAGGCAAAATTTCAAAGGAAACAGGAGCAGTTGTTGAAGTAGTCGACGCAATGGAAGATGCGGATCGGCAGCTAAGCATGCTGCTTGCAAATGACCAGCTGCCGGATATTGTTTCAGTTACGGATGAAACAGTTATCAGTCAGTTGATTACATCCGGAAAAGTATGGAAAATGGAAGAGTTTCTGAAAAAATACAAACCAGATTCACATTTGTTAAAAGATTTTCCGGAAGATATTAAGTATGAACTGATCAAACGCGACGGCGACTGGTATTCCTATCCTTCTCATATGAGTTCTCCTGATAACAGGGAAAAGTGGAAACCGAGTAAGTTTTATCAGCAGGAAGTGGAATCCAGCTGGAGTCTTGTCATTATGTGGAACAAAGCACTTTTGCAGGAACTGGGATTAAATATACAGGAATTAAAAAGTGAGGAACAGGTTTTAAAAGCGTTTGAAAAAGCAAAATATGCAAAGACAACAGATGGGGAATCGATGATTCCTCTTTTAGTAGACGGAGAATTCTGTCGCGAATATACGCTGCAGTTTCTGGCAAGCTCCTTTGGAGCGGAATATATTGATCAGGATGGAAATTATATGGATTATTATCGCCAGCCGGAAATGAAGGACGCGCTGTCATTTTTAAATAAGGCTGTGCGGGAGGGCTATGCAATGCCTGAACAGCTCGTGTATGAAAATAACAGAGTGAAAAAGTGTTTGAAAGAGGAAAATGTACTTTGTTTTATCGGAAATGTAGCAAATTCAGGTATAGATGGTGAAATGTGGGAAAGTTCAGGGGCAATTCTTTCAGATACAGGGGAAACGCCGGTATATATGCAGAATCTAAGAAGGACGACAGGGTGGCTCAATACATTTATTTCCAAAGATTGTGAGTCACCGAAGGAGGCGGCGAAGCTGCTTGATTATATGACAAGTGATGCCGGGCAGATGATATGGGTATATGGCACGGAAGGGGTGCATTATACGTTAAACGATAATCAAATTTATATCTCACCGAAAGAAAAACGAGAAGGAGTCCTAACAAGGGCTCTTTCTTTTCGCGGCTCTACCACCGAGGTTGTTTTTACTAAAAGCGGTTCTTATCCTAGAATAGCGGTTGAAAGGAGGTAATAGCCGATGGAAGAGATTATATTTGAGTCAGGTTCGGTGCCGGTTATCGTTGCCGCCAGAGTATACGGAAAGGATGCGTCCTGGATTAGAGCCGGTATTATCTCAGGCTGGCTCCCAATCGGAAAAGCTACAAGAACTTAAATACAATATCAAGGCGGAAAAAGTAAGTGAAACCGTTATGGACGAGGAAACGGGAAAAGAAAAGAAAGTCAAGAAAACAGCTTTTGTCGTGAATCCGTCTGATATCAGCGGCTATGCCAGATTCTTTGAGAAATACACGATGGACGAGGACGGAAACAGCGTCCTGAACTCTCACTGGGAAGCCAACAATGAGTACAACCTTATGTTCCTCAAGGCACAGGAAAGCTATGCGAATGATCTGCTCCGAGCGAAGAAGCGTCTTTTCCTGAATGACGTTTATGAGATGTTGGGTCTTCCTCGCACGAAAGCCGGTCAGGTTGTCGGATGGGTATATGATCCGGAGCATCCCGTTGGAGATAATTATGTGGATTTCGGGCTTTACGCCGACAATCTGAGCTATTCCGATTATGCGAACGGTCTTGATCCGGCTATCTTGCTGGACTTCAATGTGGACGGAAATATCTGGGAACTGATGTGAAGGGATGGCGTTTGCGGTATTGGTTCCGGAAATCCATATCAGGACGAGATAGACTATCCTTGGCTTGGTCCCAGAGAACTGAGGATAGTCTAAATATTTTTTAAGGAGATTTTATATGCGTAAGATAACTGCAATAACCGCATTTCTTTCTCTGTTTGCGGTTTTGATGTTTTCAGTTACCACCATCTCTACGGCGGAAGAGCCGGTTTTAGAATCGGAAGTTACTCCGCTGTACATAACCACTGTCAGTTTTGAACCGACAGAGAATGTTTCAGTAATGAGTATGGAGGAAACTGAGGAGAAAGAAGAATTACTTCCAGACGAAGATATTGCGCTGATTGCATTGGTCACTATGGCCGAAGCTGAGGGAGAATGTGAAGAGGGCAAACGGCTAGTGATTGACACTATTCTTAACCGTATGGACTCCGAGCATTTTCCCGATACGGCTTATGATGTAATTTACCAGCCGTATCAGTTTTCATCAATGTGGAACGGACGGGCGGAACGCTGCGAAGTACGAGAAGATATTTGCCGGCTTGTTGAAGAAGAGTTGGCGTGCCGGAAAAATTACGATGTTATATTCTTTACGGCAGGATGTTACAGCGATTATGGCGTTCCCATGTTCCAAGTAGAAAACCATTATTTTTCAAGGTATGAATGAAAGGAGATTTGACTTATGACAAATTTATTATCGTTTGTTTCCTATGCACTGGCGGCTATGGCGGGTATCTGCTTTGTCGGTGGAATTGCTGTTCTGTCCGGCGGAAAGGAGATGTAGGCATGGAGAGCTTTGAAAGTTTGATATCCATGTTGGATTACATACTGGATACCAAGAGAAAAAGACATATCACCGGTGGCATTCTAATCAGCATGTCGATGCTGTTCGGCGGTCTGGCACTGACGGTGATGACTATAAAGAATGAGGAGACCGAGGATGAGTAAAACAACCAATTTTGTGATGTTTGCCGTTGGAGCCGCTGTTGGGTCGGTTATCACATGGCAGTATATCAAGAAAAAATATGAGCGTATCGCTCAGGAAGAAATCGATTCCGTAAAGGCGATATTCTTGAGGAAAGACCCTGATATGGAAGTTACCGTTTCTGATATACCGCAGCAGGCGGAACTGAGAAAGGTAGAGGAAAAACCCGATATTTCCGAATATGAAGCTCTGATGGAAAAAGAGGGCTACACAAATTATTCAGGAATGGGAAAAGAGGAGCGGGCGTCTATGGAGAGTAAGCCTTATGTTATTACTCCGGAAGAATTTGGCGAGTTTGAGGAGTATGAGAAAATCAGTCTTACTTACTACGGGGATCAGGTTCTTGCGGATGAAAACGATGAACTGGTAGAAGATGTGGAGGGCGCTGTTGGATTTGAGTCTCTGACCCACTTTGGAGAGTATGAGGACGATTCGGTCTTTGTCAGGAATGACAGACTGAAATGTGACTACGAAATCCTTCTGGATCAGAGAACATATTCCGAAGTCGTTAAAATGAGACCGCATCAGATGGAGGTATGATGACAAAGAGCGAGCTGAATAGCGAATATTTTGACTGGATGTGTCAGCTCGTATTGGATCGCCGGTATTCCAAAGGTCTGTCCTATCGGAAACTCTTATCGTTTCTTCACAGCATAGATTTCAATTACAGTATCGCTATGGATGAAAACAGAGAAGAAGACGGGATAGACCTCAGATATCGGTTCGGTTACGAGAATTCGTACAGACAATCCATGATTTCAACATATTTGGACAATCGCCCTTGTAGTGTTTTGGAAATGATGATTGCCCTTGCTATTCGCTGTGAAGAACATATCATGGACGATCCCGACATTGGGAATCGGACGGGCCAATGGTTCTGGAACATGATCGTGAATCTCGGTTTAGGTTCTATGACAGATGCAAAATTCGATGAGAATTATACCAATATGGTTATTGAAAGATTCCTAAATCGAGAATACGAACGGAATGGCGAGGGCGGTTTGTTCACGGTAAAACATAGCCGCAGGGATTTGCGAACCGTTGAAATCTGGTATCAAATGTGCTGGTACTTAGATGAAATCGTATGATTTGAGGTTCTGATAGAAAGGAGGCAAGATTCCATATGTGTGAAGTGTTTGGTTATATTTTTGGCAGTTTACGGTCTTCTGAGAAAGCTGTTCAAAGCATTCAGCGAACCTTAAAATATCAGAAAAGTTTTAACCGGAACGTAGCTGTTTTAGCTTGGGCTATGGCGGCTTATGTGGTTACGAACGAGATCGACCGCAAAAAACAGAATAAGAAAATTGAGGAGCTTAGCAACGAGATTAAGGAATTGAAGCGCCCGGAAGGAGAGTAAAAAAT
>DKYD01000088.1:15180-22019 GCA_002492335.1 Lachnospiraceae bacterium UBA7109 | reverse complement strand
TCAGATGGTGAATTTCCTTGGAATTATGCAGAATGAATGGGCGGGCGCTCAGGCATTTTCTTCTTTTGATACGTACCTGGCGCCATTTGTAAAAACGGATCATCTGACTTATCCGGAAGTGAAAAAATGTATTGAGTCTTTTATTTATGGAGTTAACACACCGTCCAGATGGGGAACACAGGCGCCATTTTCCAACATTACGCTTGACTGGACTGTGCCGAATGACCTGGCAAATCTTCCTGCAATCGTAGGTGGAAAAGAGATGGATTTCACTTATGCGGACTGTAAGAAAGAAATGGATATGGTAAATAAGGCATTTATTGAGATCATGATTGAAGGAGACGCCCACGGACGCGGCTTCCAGTATCCGATTCCGACCTATTCGATCACCAGTGATTTTGACTGGTCAGATACAGAGAATAACCGTCTTCTTTTTGAGATGACGTCAAAATACGGAACACCATATTTCTCAAATTATATTAACAGTGATATGGAGCCAAGTGATGTAAGAAGTATGTGCTGTCGTCTGAGGCTGGATCTGAGAGAGCTGCGTAAGAAATCCGGCGGATTTTTCGGAAGCGGCGAGAGTACCGGTTCCGTGGGTGTTGTTACGATCAATATGCCGAGGATTGCTTATCTCTCGGAAAATGAGGAGGAGTTCTTTGTAAGACTGGATAAGCTGATGGATATTTCTGCCCGTTCTCTTCATGTGAAGCGTACGGTTATTACGAAACTTCTGGATGAAGGATTATATCCATATACGAAGAGATATCTAGGTACATTTAATAACCATTTTTCAACAATCGGACTGCTTGGTATGAATGAGGCAGGTCTGAATGCAAAATGGATTGGGAAAGATATGACGCATGAAGAAACACAGGAATTTTCAAAGAGAGTATTGAATCATATGAGAGACCGTCTGTCTTCTTATCAGGAGCAGTATGGGGATCTGTATAATCTGGAGGCAACTCCGGCAGAGTCCACGACTTATCGTTTTGCAAAGCATGATAAGGAGCAGTTCCCGGATATTATTACAGCGGCGGAATGCAATGGAACACCGTATTATACGAACAGCTCTCACCTTCCGGTTGGATTCACGGAGGATATTTTTGCGGCGCTGGATATCCAGGATGAGCTGCAGACCCTGTATACATCAGGAACCGTTTTCCATGCATTTTTGGGGGAGAAGCTTCCGAGCTGGAAATCCGCGGCGTCTCTGGTACGTAAGATTGCGGAAAATTATAAGCTTCCATATTATACGATGTCGCCAACCTATTCTATCTGTAAGAATCATGGATATATTTCCGGAGAGCATTATATCTGTCCGGAATGTGGAGAAAAGACAGAGGTATACAGCCGTATTACCGGTTACTACCGTCCGGTACAGAACTGGAATGACGGGAAAGCGCAGGAATTCAAAGACAGGAAGGTTTATAACATCAACAATTCGAAATTTACAGTGAAGATAAAGAACGGGGAAGCAGCAGAGAAAACGACGGGGAAAACAGCGGACGGAACAGCAAAAAGGCTTCTTTTTACAACAAAGACCTGCCCGAATTGTGTGACGGCTAAGAATGCTCTGAAAGAAGCGAGGATTCCTTATGAAGTGATTGATGCGGAGGAAAATAAAGAACTTGTGAGAAAATACCGGGTAATGCAGGCTCCGACATTGATTGTGGACGGGAACGATAAAATAGAAAGATTTGCGAATGCATCGAATATTATAAAGTATGCAGAAGAGCAGGCGGCTGTTATTGTGTAATCTATGAAAATGACAGGACAGAGGAGAAAGAGAAGATGAAATTAGGATTTATTGGAACGGGAAATATGGCTTCTGCGATTATTGGCGGAATTATTAAGAACCGGATTGTTCCGGCAGAAGAAATTATCGGTGCGGATCTGTCTGAATCCGGAAGACAGCGGATAAAAGAAGCATGTGGAATTCATGTAACGGCAGACAACCGGGAGGTCATACAAAAAGCGGAAGTTGTGTTCCTTTCTGTGAAACCGCAGTTTTACGCAGAGGTAATTCAGGAAATTAAGGATGCGGTAAAAGAAGAGCAGATTATTATTACGATTGCTCCGGGAAAAACACTTGCGTGGCTTGAGGAACAATTTGGAAAAGCAGTGAAAATTGTCCGTACGATGCCGAATACACCGGCTTTGGTTGGCGCAGGCATGACGGCAGTATGTCCGAATGCGTCTGTGACAGAAGAGGAAATGGCGTATGTCTATACGCTCCTTGAAAGCTTCGGCTGTGTGGAGCAGATTCCGGAGCGGCTGATGGATGCGGTCGTGTCCGTAAGCGGAAGCTCACCGGCTTATGTATTTATGTTGATTGAGGCAATGGCGGATGCAGCTGTTTCCGGTGGAATGCCGAGACCGCAGGCATATCGTTTTGCGGCTCAGGCGGTGATGGGAAGTGCAAAGATGGTGCTGGATACCGGAAAACATCCGGGAGAGCTGAAAGACATGGTCTGTTCACCTGCCGGAACAACGATTGAAGCGGTTCGGGTTTTAGAAGAGCGTGGCTTCAGAAGTGCGGTTTTTGAAGCAATGAAGGTGTGCGAAGAGATGTCCCGTTCTTTATAAAAAAACAGAGGTCAGTTACTGACCTCTGTTTTTTGTAAAGCTTATTAAATTTAGAATTTTATTTGAAACGGCATGACTGGAAAAATATATCGGGCTGTGTTATACTTGGAAAAGTATAGATTTATAAATCAGAAAGAAAAGGGGACATAATTATGGCAAATCCAATAGTTACGATTGAGATGGAGAATGGAGATATTATGAAAGCAGAGCTGTATCCGGAGATTGCGCCGAATACAGTCAATAATTTTATATCATTGATTCAGAAGGGATTTTATGACGGAATTATTTTTCACCGGGTTATTAAGGGATTTATGATTCAGGGCGGATGTCCGCTTGGACGGGGTACCGGCGGCCCGGGATATAACATTCAGGGAGAATTCAGCCAGAACGGATTTCAGAATGATTTAAAGCATACGGAAGGAGTTCTTTCCATGGCAAGAGCAATGCATCCGGATTCAGCAGGCTCTCAGTTCTTTATTATGCATAAGACTTCTCCGCATCTTGACGGCGCATATGCGGCATTTGGGAAAATTACAGAAGGTATGGAGGTAGTGAATAAGATTGCAGAGACCGCTACTGATTATTCCGACAGACCATTAGAAGAGCAGAAGATGAAGAAGGTTACGGTTGATACGATGGGAACAGAATATCCGGAGCCGGAGAGAGCATAAGTTGTATTTTTCGGAAATACGGAGGCATGATCCATGAGTATGATTCAGACAGAAAAGCTTGTATTTGAGTATGATAAGCGGGATTCAGAAGGAAATATCACCGGAAAATCCCGGGCAATAGATGAAGTGGATATTGATGTGAAGGAAGGGCAGTTTATTGCTGTTCTTGGGCATAATGGTTCCGGAAAATCTACTTTTGCAAAGCATATCAATGCCATACTTGTTCCGACCGAAGGTACGATGTGGGTTGACGGGAAGGACACGAAAAAACCGGAGGAGCTGTGGAATGTCCGACAGACGGCCGGGATGGTATTCCAGAACCCGGATAATCAGATTATCGGAACGGTTGTGGAGGAAGATGTGGGATTTGGCCCGGAGAATCTGGGGGTTCCTACAGAAGAGATCTGGAAGAGAGTTGAGGAGAGCCTGAGGGCTGTGGGAATGATTTCTTATCGTCATCATTCTCCGAATAAATTATCAGGCGGGCAGAAGCAGCGGGTGGCAATTGCGGGAGTGGTTGCCATGGAGCCGAAATGTATTGTGCTGGATGAACCGACGGCTATGCTGGATCCGGTAGGAAGAAAAGAAGTCTTGAAAACGGTTCAGAGACTGCGGGAGGAGAAACGGGTTACTGTTATTTTAATCACGCATTATATGGAAGAAGTCATTGATGCAGATAAAATATATGTTATGGATCATGGCCGTGTAGTTATGGAAGGAACACCAGGGGAAATTTTTTCGCAGGTGGATAAGCTGAAGGATTACCGTCTCGATGTGCCGCAGGTGACGATTCTTGCGGATAATCTCAGGAAAAGAGGACTTGATATCCCGGCAGGAATTTTAAGAAAAGAAGAGTTGGTGAAATATTTATGTCAATTAGATTAGAACGTCTGAATTACAGATACAGTCCGGGGACTGCTTATGAGAAATATGCATTGAGGAATATCAGCCTTGAGATTCCCCACGGTGAATTTGTCGGGATTATCGGACATACCGGCTCCGGAAAGTCTACGCTTATCCAGCATTTGAATGGGCTGTTAAAAGCGACAGATGGAAAGCTTTATTATAATGATGAGAATATTTATGAAGAAGGATATGATATGCGCAAACTCCGCAGCAAGGTGGGTCTGGTATTTCAATATCCGGAGTACCAGTTGTTCGAAGCAGATGTTATATCGGACGTCTGCTTTGGCCCGAAGAATCAGGGACTTTCACCGGAAGAGTGTAAAGCACGTGCAGTGGAAGCTCTGGAGCTGGTCGGGCTGAAGGAGAAATATTATAAATCTTCTCCTTTTGAATTATCGGGAGGACAGAAGCGAAGAGTTGCGATTGCGGGTGTGCTTGCCATGCGTCCGCAGGTTCTGGTGCTGGACGAGCCGACAGCCGGACTTGACCCGAAGGGAAGGGACGATATTCTGGAGCAGATTGCATTTCTGCATAAGCAGGGAGACATGACAGTGATTCTGGTATCCCACAGCATGGAGGATATTGCGCGTTACGCAGACCGTATTATCGTTATGGATGATGGAGAAGTGATGTATAATGATGAGCCGAAGAAAGTGTTTGCACATTACAAAGAACTGGAAAAAGTGGGACTGGCAGCTCCTCAGGTGACTTACATTATGCATGATTTAAAGGAAAAAGGTTTTGATGTAGATACGGAAATTACGACCGTGGAGGAAGCGGCAGACGAGATTATGCGTGTACTGGAGAAAAGAAAATGATTCGAGACATTACGATTGGACAATATTATCCGGAAGACAGTATCCTGCACAGACTGGACCCGAGGGTCAAGATTGTGTCGACTTTGTTGTATCTGGTTTCCCTGTTTTTGTTTAAAAGTATTCCGGGCTATCTGGTTGCTACTTTGTTTCTGACAAGTATTATAACGATATCAAAGGTTCCTTTTGGGTATATCGTAAAGGGACTAAAGCCAGTAATCATGCTTTTGATGATTACTGTTGTTTTTAATCTGTTTCTTACAAGAAGCGGCGATGTTTTATTCCATAAGTGGATTTTTACAATTACAGAGGGAGGACTTCAGACGGCGGTATATATGACGATCCGTCTGATCTATCTGATTATCGGATCTTCCCTGATGACTTTTACTACAACGCCAAATGAGCTGACAGACGGTATCGAGAAGCTGTTATATCCGCTTAATAAGATTCATGTGCCGGTGCATGAGGTAGCGATGATGATGTCTATTGCGCTTCGTTTTATTCCGATTCTTCTGGAAGAAACGGATAAGATTATGAAGGCGCAGATTGCCAGAGGAGCGGATCTTGAGAGTGGAAATATGATTCAGCGGGCGAAGAGCATGGTTCCGATACTTGTTCCGTTATTTATTTCTGCGTTTCGCCGGGCAAATGATCTTGCCATGGCAATGGAGGCAAGATGCTACCGGGGTGGTGAAGGAAGAACAAAGATGAAGCCCTTGAAATATAAAAGCAGAGATCGGATAGCATATGGAGTGGTTCTCTTTTATGTTGCCGCTGTATTTGTGATTGGCAGATATGTGCCGTTTCATGTATGGATTTTTTAGAGGCATGTTATGAAGAGAATAAAGATAGTCGTCGCATACGACGGCACGGATTACTGTGGCTGGCAGATTCAGCCAAATGGGATTACAGTCGAAGAAGTGCTGAACAGGGCAGTCTGTAAGGTTACTGGTGAGGAGATTCATGTTATCGGCGCAAGTCGCACGGATTCCGGGGTGCATGCACTCGGCAATGTAGCTGTCTTTGATACGGAGTCTTCGATTCCGGGCGATAGAATGGCCTATGCGCTGAACCGGAAGCTCCCGGAAGATATCGTGGTTGTAAGTTCAGAGGAAGTTCCGTTATCCTGGCATCCCAGATACCAGGATGGAATCACGAAGACGTATGAATATTATATCTATAATGCAAAGGCGCCTGATCCATTAAAAAGAAGGTATAGCACATTTGTCTCATTTCCGTTGGATGTTGAGAATATGCGCAAAGGCGCTTCTTATTTAATCGGAGAGCATGATTTTGCAAGCTTTTGTAATGTGCGTACAAATGCGTCAGACACAGTAAGAAGGATTGACAGCATAGAAGTATGTGCAGACGGAACGGATATTATTATAAGAGTTACGGGAAATGGTTTCTTATATAATATGGTAAGGATTATCGCGGGAATATTAATTCGCGTCGGGAGAGGGTTTTACACACCGGAAAAGGTAAGAAATATACTTGAGGCAAAGGAGCGGACGGCGGAGGGCGTAACCGCACCGCCGAACGGACTGACTCTGGTAGAGATCCGGTATCCCGAAATAGAATAAAAAACAAAAAAAGCCATGGCATCAATGTTGTATCTGCCATGGCTTTTGAATACTTTTTTATCTTTTATCCCTGAGAGAAACGGGATAAAAACTGTCTCGTTCTTTCTTCCTTCGGATGTTCAAATACTTCTTTTGGATCTCCCTGCTCTACGATATAACCATCGTCCATGAAAATAACCTGGTTCGCAACATCTCTTGCAAATGCCATCTCATGAGTTACAATTACCATTGTCGTATTTTTGTCTGCAAGTTCTTTTATTACTTTTAAAACT
>DKYD01000088.1:14600-14880 GCA_002492335.1 Lachnospiraceae bacterium UBA7109 | reverse complement strand
CGGGTCAAGCGCGGAAGTCGGCTCGTCAAAGCAAAGAATATCCGGCTCCATTGCAAGGGCGCGGGCAATTGCCACACGTTGGCATTGACCGCCTGAGAGCTGATGCGGATAGTTGTCCATCCGGTTATCAAGTCCCATTTGTTTTAACAGTTCTTTTGCCTGGGCTTCGATACTTTCGTGAATTGCCTTTTTATTTGCTTTATAATCCGGCTGCTCGGATGCAAGCAGCTCTTTTGCCAACATAACATTCTGAAGAGCCGTATACTGCGGAAACAGGTTA
>DKYD01000088.1:0-14297 GCA_002492335.1 Lachnospiraceae bacterium UBA7109 | reverse complement strand
CGTATACTGCGGAAACAGGTTAAAGGACTGGAAGACCAGACCAAAATGCAGTCTCTTTCTGCGGATGGCAGCCTCGCTTTGCGTAGAGGGATCATCTGAATCAAACAGTGTTTCGCTGCTGACGCGTATGATTCCCTTATCAGGTCTTTCCAGAAAATTCAGACATCGAAGCAGAGTTGTCTTACCGCTTCCGGAGGAACCGATAATAGATACGACCTGTCCCTTTTCTAAAGAAAAACTAATGTCCCTCAATACCTCTGTGTGGTTAAATGATTTACATATATGTTCAACTTCTAATATTGCCATTTCTTCATCCTCCTATCTGAAATAATCCAGTTTTCTTTCCAGGCGTCCTAATAACAGCGTAAGGATACCGTTGAAAATAAGGTAATAAATGGCTGTAAAGAACAGAGGCCAGATCGCACCCGATATGCCGTGGGAGCCTTTCATAAATGCCTGTCCCGCCCAGATAATCTCCTGCAGCGCAATAATACGCGCAAGAGAGGTGTCCTTTACAAGTGTGATGATCTCATTGGACATCGGCGGCACGATCCGTTTGATCATCTGAAGCAGAGTGACTTTGAAGAAAATCTGTTTTCTCGTCATGCCAAGTACGAGACCTGCCTCTTCCTGACCGATTGGTACGCCCTGAATACCGCCCCGGTATATCTCAGAGAAATAGCAGGCATAATTCAGGATAAATGACACGGATGCAGCCAGAAAACGTCCGGTTTCACCGCCGCCCCAGATGGGATTATGTAGTACCAGTCCGGGAAAGAAATAAATGATCAGAAGCTGAATCATCAAGGGTGTTCCGCGGACAATCCATACAATTAATTTTGTCAGGTAGCTTAAAGGCCTGAAACGTGACATGGAACCAAAAGCAATAATCAGTCCAAGCGGAAAAGCTCCGATTAATGTTATAAAAAATAATTTTAATGTCTGGATAAAACCGACATTTAAAGCTCCGACTACAGTCGGCAGTTGTTTGATAAATAGTTCCATAATTTTAATCCGATATTACTGTTCAATAAGAGCAGCCTGTACTTTATATTTTTCAGCGCATTCTTTCATAGTTCCGTCTTTGTAGCTGTCAGCGAAGAATTTGTTCAATGCCTCTGCAAGATCGGAGTCTTTACGGAAGCCAACGCCATATTCTTCACTGTTAAGACCAATTGTATAAGTAAGGTCTTCATATCCTGTGCCCTCGCCTACCATAGCGGCAGCCATAAGGGAATCAATAACGGCAGCGTCTGATGTGCCTGCGGCAACTTCCATAAGAGCGGTAGCCTGGTCTTTGACAGGGGTACATTTCAGATCAAGAGCCTCAAGCTCTGCTTCTCCGGCGCTTCCTGCTTCCGCAGCAAAAGAAAGATCCTTTAAGCTGTCCTTATCCTGGTATTCGTCAGCTTTATCAGCAGGAACGATTACAACCTGTGCATTGTTGCAGTAAGCATTGGAACATTCCATAGAGCTTGTCACTTCATCAGTCAGAGTCATTCCGTTCCATACACAGTCGATGGTCTTTCCATCTAACTCCATAACTTTATTGTCCCAGTCAATTTCTACAAACTCAACATCAACTCCGAGACTCTCTGCAAAAGCTTTTGCCATATCGGCGTCAAAACCAATCCATTCATCATTATCATCTTTGTAATCCATTGGCTCAAAATCTGTAATACCTACGGTTAAGACTCCCTTGTCTTTCACATACTCCATATCGCTGTCAGAGTCTTTGCCCCCGCATGCTGCCAGTGAAAGAACCATGGCACAAGATAACATAAGTGCAAATAATTTTTTCATAATGTAATCTCCTCATTTTAATATATTTTTGTTACGGTACAATGTTATCAGTTTACCAGAGTAAAGTCAACAAAATATTGAAAGATTTTGCGGTGTTTGACAGGGGTGTCGAAGTATGCTATTATCTATCAAAATCAAAGGGATTGTAACGCGTATGGAATGGAATTTTATATTGTTTATAAAAAGCGAGGCTCTTGGAATCGGACTTGCCATGGATGCATTTTCTGTATCGCTTGCAAACGGTCTGAATGAGCCGTATATGACAAAAAGAAAAATGTGTGGGATTGCCGGAATTTTTGCATTTTTTCAGGCAGCGATGCCTATGATCGGATGGGTGTGCGTGCATACGATTGTGCGATATTTCCGGGCATTTCAGAAATTTGTGCCATGGATAGCGCTGGCGCTTCTGCTTTTTATTGGCGGGCAGATGATACGGGAAGCTTTCAGCAGGAAAGAAGAGGAAAGCATAGGAGTCGGACTTGCGGCGCTGCTCATACAGGGGGTGGCAACCTCCATTGACGCATTGTCCGTTGGTTTTACGATATCCGGTTATGATTTTCTTATGGCGGTGGTCTGTTCGATGATCATTGCGGCAGTGACATTTGTGATCTGTATGGCCGGGATTCTGATCGGAAGAAGATTTGGTACAAGGTCTTCCGGAAAAGCATCGTTGCTTGGGGGAATAATTTTGATTATAATAGGAATAGAGATATTTGTGAACGGCACATTTTAGAGAGGAGAAGGTGATAATGGAACAAAAGAAGCTGATAGAGTTCCGGAATATTGTGAAAAGCTTTGACGGGCAGATTGTATTAAAGGGCGTCAATCTTGATATTAATGAAAATGAATTTGTGACCCTGCTTGGACCCTCAGGATGCGGTAAGACGACGCTGCTTCGTATTCTCGGGGGATTTCTGGATGCGGATGAAGGCGAGGTTGTTTTTGACGGGGAAGAGATTAGTAATAAGCCTCCATATGAAAGGGAATTAAATACTGTTTTTCAAAAATACGCATTGTTTCCACATTTGAGTGTTTATGAAAATATTGCATTTGGACTCAAAATAAATAAAATGAGTAAGGATGTAATCGAGCAGAAGGTAATGAAAATGCTGAAGTTGATTGGTCTGGAGGGGTATGAGAACAAGAACACAACACTTCTTTCGGGAGGGCAGCAGCAGAGGGTCGCCATTGCGCGGGCGCTTGTGAACGAACCGAAGGTGCTGCTTCTTGATGAACCGCTTGCAGCGCTTGACTTAAAGCTCCGGAAAGAAATGCAGTATGAGCTGAAACGGATTCAGCAGGAGGTTGGAATTACATTTATTTTTGTGACGCATGACCAGGAAGAAGCGCTTACGATGTCGGATAAGATCGTCGTTATGAAGAATGGTGAGATTCAGCAGATTGGAACGCCCCAGGAAATCTATAATGAGCCCGCCAACCGTTATGTCGCGAATTTTATCGGTGAGAGTAATATTATTCCGGGAATTATGCTGGAGGATTATAAGGTTCGCTTTGATGATATTACCTTTGACTGTGTGGATTTTGGATTCAAGAAAGAGGAGCCGGTGGATGTTGTGATTCGTCCGGAGGATATAGATATTGTTGCTGTAAATGAGGGGAAGATGACCGGTCAGGTAAGGAGTGTCCTTTTTAAAGGAGTTCATTATGAAATTATGGTAGAGACCGTGCCAGGTACGAAAGTCACTGTGAATATGAGAGTCACGCATAATCATGACGTGACCGGAGAAGAGGGGAAAGAGAAAATCAGCGCTACGAATTTTTATGTAGATGTAGAGGATGTGAAGAAGCTGGATGACAAGGAGATTATTGCACGCTCCAATGCCCAGGCATGGAATCCGGAGACAGACGAGTATATTTCCATTGCAAAGCTGGGGTATGCTGTGCAGGAGGAGGAAGGACAGTATCCGGTTGTATTTTCTACAGCTAACGGCACGAGCATTGAACGGATGATTTTTGTTGTGAATCAGCCGTTTGTAAAAAATGAGAAGGCAAATGAGGCGGTTATGGCTTTTAATTTTATGACGACGGTAGATGAGATTAAAGAATCTCAGGCATTGGATACAGATCTTAAGACCTGGGCAAATGCACAGGGGTGGAAGCTGAGCGATGAAGAGCAAAGTGTCGATATCAGCGTAGACTATGATTTTGATCCGGAACATGTTACAGAAGGAATTTATAAGATTACATTTTCTACAGCCGGACGTGAATTTAAGATACACACGACGGATTATTCGGAGGAAGGACAGGAGGTCGGCCTGACATTCTTTCCGGAAGATATACATGTTATGTCGAGGATGACATTTTAGATGAAACGATTTTCACAGCTTGCAGTTCCATACGTTGTCTGGGCAGTGATTATGCTGGTTCTTCCGATGGTGCTTATTGCACTTTACTCTATTACAGAGCCGGGAAACAGTATCGTATCCTTTTCTATGACAATCGATCATTACGTCAGATTTTTTACCGACCCGGATTTTTTAATCATCCTTTGGCGTTCCTTGTGGATTGCAGTGAAGACAACGATCATCTGTCTGCTGCTCGGCTATCCTGTGGCATATTTTATTTCACGGAGCAGTGAGCGTATGCAGAATGTACTTGTGCTGGCAATTACAATTCCGATGTGGATTAATATGCTTGTAAGAACTTATGCGTGGATCGGTCTGCTCAGTGAAGGTGGATTTATCCAGAAAATATTGGGGGTATTCGGACTTGGCAATACGGAGCTTCTGTATACGGAAGGGGCGGTATTGCTCGGTATGGTATATAATTTTCTCCCCTTTATGATTCTGCAGATTCACACTGCGTTGTGCAAAATGGATATGTCCCTTCTGGAGGCGAGCGCGGATCTGGGGGCGAATCCTGTACAGACCTTTGCACGGGTGACATTGCCGCTGTCGCTCCCGGGAGTTGTCAATGGTATTACGCTTGTGTTCCTTCCGGCAGTCAGCTCTTTCTTTATTCCAAAGCTTCTTGGCGGCGGACAGTACTTCCTCATCGGTAATCTGATTGAAAATCAGTTTATTACCGTAGGAGAGTGGAACTTTGGCAGTGCGATTTCCATGATCATGGCGGCAGTTATGATGCTTCTTATGATGGTGGTACGCAGGCTTGAGATTAAGAACCAGGGTGGGAAGGAGGAATAAGACATATGAAAAAAAGAAAACATCCCGCCGGTCATCTGTTGATGGTTCTGATGCTTGTGTTTTTTTACCTGCCGATTTTGTATATGGTTATATTTTCCTTTAATGATGGAAAGTCTCTGACCAGTTTCACCGGATTTTCTCTGCGCTGGTATCGGCATATGCTGGATTCCGGAGATATGATGGAGGCGCTTTATACGACCTTTGGCGTGGCGATTGCCGCAACCTTTATTTCGACGGTTGCCGGTACGATTGCAGCTATCGGTCTGAGCAGATCAAAGAAGCTTGTGCGGGATCTGATGGAGCAGGTGAATAATCTGCCGATCATGAATCCGGAGATTGTGACAGCTATTGGATTTATGCTGCTTTTTATAACATTTAAAGTTGAGAAAGGATATGTGACGATGCTTCTTGCACATATTGCTTTCTGTATTCCTTATGTCATGTTATCGGTTATGCCGAAGATCCGGTCTCTCGACCCGAATCTTGCAGATGCCGCGATGGATCTTGGCGCGACGCCGTGGCAGGCGCTTACAAAGGTGATTGTGCCTCAGATCACACCGGGAATTGTGTCCGGGGCGCTGATTGCATTTACGATGTCGGTGGATGATTTTATTATTTCTTATTTCGTCACAGGAGGCGGAGTGAAGAATTTAAGTATCATGGTATATACGATGAGCAAACGTGTCAATCCGAGTATCAATGCAATTTCTACACTTGTAGTTGTGATTATTACAGTAGTGCTGGTAATCGTTAATCTGGCTCCGCTTCTTGCGGCAAAGAGGGAGGAAAAAGAAGAGATTGGGAAAAGAAGACTTCTCATTCCAACCGTATCTGTTTTATGTGTGCTGGCGCTTGTTGCAGGCGTTATTTATCACAGACAGGAGAATTCCAGACGACCGTTTGAAGGACAGACGCTTCACGTTTACAACTGGGGAGAATATACCGGCGAAAATATCCTGGGCGACTTTGAAGAGCTGACCGGGGCGAAGGTTGTGGTGGAGAATTTTGATTCTAATGAGCAGATGTATATTAAAGTGGCGAACGGAGAAGCTTATGATATTCTTGTGCCAAGTGATTATATGATTCAGAGGCTGATCTCAGAAGATTTCCTTCAGAAGCTTGATCATTCGAAACTCGACTGCATGAATAAACTGACAGAATCTGTAAAGGGGCTTCCTTATGACTCAAAGAATGAATATTCGGTTCCATATTTCTGGGGAAGCGTCGGAATTGTGTATGATAAGACAAAGGTAGATGAAAAAGAGCTGGAAAAAGAAGGTTATAATATTTTCCTGGATGAGAAATATAAAGGGGATATCTATCTGTATGATTCTGAACGGGACTCATTTATGATGGCGCTCAAGGCGCTCGGCTACTCTATGAATACTGAGGATGAGCGGGAAATAGAGGAAGCCTTTAACTGGCTGGTACAGTGCGTGCAGACAATGGAGCCGGAGATTGTCACGGACGAGATTATTGACAATATGGCGCAGGGAAGAAAAGCGCTGGGACTGATTTATTCCGGGGATGCGACTTACGTGATGGCGGAAAATGAAAATATGGGATTCTACCTTCCAAAGACCGGAACAAATCTCTGGTCAGATGCGATGGTGATTCCGAAAAATGCAAAGAATCCGGAGCTTGCACATGCATTTATTAATTATGCGAGTGATTATGACGGTGCATATGATAATTCCAGCTATGTGGGTTATACCTCTGCAAACCAGGAAGTTATGGACACTCTGTCCGGAGAAGGCGGAGATTTCGAAGGAATCAATGCCTATATACCGAGGAGTGGAAATGATATGGACGAGGTGTTTGTCTACAATGAAGATGTGAAAAAAATAATCAGTAATTTATGGAGCCGCGTGAAGATTGCGGCAAGCAATGCGGATTAGGTGAAAAGAATGGGAAATGAAAAGGAAAGATTAGACCGGCAATTTGATTTTATCCGGGAGATAGACAAAGAAAAATTTATCGGACGACAGACATATCTGTCAGATGGGCAGAGAAAAGAAAATGATGCAGAGCATGCATGGCATATGGCGCTTATGACGATTCTGTTAAGCGAATATGCGGAGGAAAAAATAGATGTGCTTAAGACGGTAACCATGCTTTTGATTCATGACCTGGTGGAGATTGACGCCGGGGATACTTATGCATATGATGAAGAGGGAAATAAAACGAAGGAGAAGCGGGAGCGCGCTGCAGCAGACAGAATCTACGGCCTGCTTCCGGAAGACCAGGGAGAAAAACTTCGCGCTCTCTGGGATGAATTTGAAGCATGGGAGACTCCGGAGGCAAAATTTGCACATGCGATGGATAATGTTCAGCCGCTAATGCTGAATGCGGCGACAGATGGAAAAAGCTGGGTGGAACATGGAGTGTGCCTTACGCAGGTTCTTGGGAGAAATGCGCGTACGGCAGAAGGTTCAGAAGGACTGTGGAAATATGTCCGTGAGAATTTTATTTGGCCGAATGTGGAAAAAGGAAGACTGAAAAAATAGAAATAATTCAGCTATTGATATTAAATTAACACTTGTATTTGAAAATGAAGTGAGCTATACTAAGTATGTAAAAAGAAGAAATTCTTCGGGGTCGGGTGAAATTCCCAACCGGCGGTATAGTCCGCGACCTGTATGTGATGCTTCACAGCAGCTGATCCGGTGACATGAGCACATGAATTCCGGAACCGACAGTAAAGTCTGGATGAGAGAAGAATTGTTCTGAAATTATTATTAATGAGAGAAGAGCATGATACCCCGATACTTTTGTATCGGGGTATTTTTGCGGAAAAGGAGAGCAGAAATGAGTACAAATGTAGTAACAGATTCAAACGCAAAGACGAAAACAAAAGTAAGAATGATGGCACAGATTGGAATGTTGGCAGCGATATCAGTTGTTCTGATGCTGTTTGAAATTCCGCTTCCGTTCGCACCGTCCTTTTATGAAATTGATTTCAGTGAGGTTCCGATTTTAATTGGATGCTTTACAATGGGACCGGTGGCAGGTGTGATCATCGAATTTCTTAAGATTCTTCTGAATTTTGCAATCAATGGAACGGTGACGGCAGGCGTCGGGGAGATCGCAAATTTCCTGATTGGCTGTGCACTGGTAGTTCCGGCAGCGGTTATTTATAAAATCAAACATACGCGAAAAGGCGCTGTGATCGGAATGGTGACAGGAACACTCTTTATGACAGTTGTTGGTTGCTTCCTGAATGCGTTTATACTTCTGCCTGCGTATTCCAAAGCCTTTGGAATGCCAATGGATGCACTGGTAGGGATGGGCAGCGCTGTAAACGGAAATATTACAAGTCTGACTACTTTTGTCTTATTTGCGGTAGCTCCGTTTAATCTTTTGAAAGGAATTCTTGTATCTGTAATTGTATTCCTGATTTATAAAAAAATCAGTCCGGTACTTCGCATGAATAGATAGAAGGAGAGTGTGCTATGAGCTATAGAAAACTGGAATTTGGAAAAACAAAAAAAGGAGAGCCGGTTTCTTTATATACATTTACAAATTCTTCGAGGATGCAGATGAAGGTGTCAGATCTTGGAGCAATTCTTGTATCTGTCATTGTAAAGAATAAATATGGTAAAGAGCTGGATGTGGTTCTCGGTTATGATCGTGTGGAGGATTATGAAGCGGATGAACTATATCTGGGGTATATTGTTGGAAGGTGTGCAAACCGTATTGCCGGAGCAGCTTTTGAATTGAATGGAAAGACTTACGAATTGTGCAAAAATGATAATGGAAAAAATTGCAATCACAGTGGCCCGGATTATTATGGAAAGCGATTGTGGAAGGTGGAAAGGATAGAAGAAAATTCGATTACATTTTCCTTGTTTAGTCCTCACATGGATCAGGGGTATCCGGGAAATGTGACCATTTATACAACCTATACGCTCACAGAGGAGAATGAAATTCAGATTGAATATCGGGCGACGCCTGATGCAGATACTTTGATAAATCTTACGAATCACAGTTATTTTAATCTGAACGGGCATGACGCCGGAACCGTGCTGGATCAGAAAGTATGGATCAATGCAGATCAATATGTGGAGCCGAATGCGGAGTATCTTCCGACGGGCAGGATACTGGAGACAAAAGGGACTGCAATGGATTTTTCTGAGCCAAAGGAGCTTGGACGTGATATTGAAGCAGATTGCGATGCGCTCAGATGTGGTCATGGTTATGACACCAGTTATCTTCTGAAAGGAGAAGGATACCGGAAAGCGGCAACGCTGGAATCAGAAAAAAGTGGAATTAAAATGACGGCTTATACGGAATATCCGGGCGTGCACTTGTATACGGCTAATTTTCTGAATGGCGAAACCGGAAAGAACGGGGCTGTTTATCCGAGACGCAGTGCTGTGTGTCTGGAGCTGCAGTATTTTCCGGATGCGATTCATCATGATAATTTTGCGGGCACGATTTGCAGAAAAGGGGAAACTTATCATAAGAAAAATGCGTATCGGTTTGAACTTGACGTGTGAGACGTGAAGGGATAAGATGTAAGAATACAAGATTGATAAGGAAGAGAACCGTTTATGATACATGAAACATATAGTGAAAAAGAAACTTATGAGCTGGGGTATGAACTGGGAACAGCTTCGCATGCCGGGCAGGTATACACGCTGATTGGAGATCTGGGAGTCGGCAAGACAGTGTTTACAAAGGGGCTGGCAGCAGGTCTTGGAATTGAGGAACCGATAAGCAGTCCTACTTTTACGATTGTTCAGGTGTACGAGGAAGGGAAACTGCCTTTTTACCATTTTGATGTTTACCGGATCGGCGACGTGGAAGAAATGGATGAGATTGGCTATGAAGATTATATTTACGGGGAAGGCGTAAGCCTGATTGAATGGGCAGACCTGATTGAAGAGATTCTTCCGGAGCATTATACGGAAGTAAAGATAGAGAAGGATTTGGAAAAAGGATTTGATTATCGGAGGATTAGTATATGCGGATATTAGCACTGGACAGTTCCGGACTTGTGGCAAGTGTGGCTGTTGTGGAAAGCGGAGCGAAAGATGAAGAGACAATTGCAGAATACACGGTCAATTATAAAAAGACACACTCGCAGACGCTGCTGCCTATGTTGGATGAGGTGGCGAAGATGATCGAGCTTGATCTGAATGCTGTTGATGCGATTGCGGTTGCGGGGGGACCCGGTTCTTTTACCGGACTTCGGATTGGTTCTGCTACGGCGAAAGGATTAGGTCTTGCGCTGGATAAGCCGCTGATCCATGTGCCGACGCTGGAAGGGCTGGCTTATAACCTGTGCGGTACAGATGGTATTGTGTGTCCGATTATGGATGCGAGAAGAGGACAGGTGTATACCGGAATCTATGAATTCAGAGGGAAGGAATTGGTCGTTCTTGAGGATCAGATGGCGGTAAGTATAGAAGAACTGGGCGAAAAGCTTCACGCTTATCAGAAAAGAATTATTTTTCTGGGTGACGGAGTCCCGGTATTTAAAGAGACGTTGGTTGACGGGATTATGGCCGGCTGTGAGATTTCCTTTGCGCCTGCTAATATGAACCGGCAGAGAGCGGCGTCCGTTGGGGCTCTGGCACTTCGGTATTATGAAAAAGGAAAGACGGAAACTGCAGCAGAACATCAGCCGGATTATCTGCGGGTATCGCAGGCGGAGCGTGAAAGACGGGAAAGAGAGCAGAAGGAAAAACAGAAATGTTAAGAATCGAAGGGGTTACGGAAGAACAGGCAGAAGAAATTGCAGTTTTGGAGAGTGCGATTTTTCCGGATGCGTGGAGCAGGCAAAGTATCATCAGTACCCTTCGCCAGCCCTGTGCAAAAATATACGGGGTGTGGGAAGCCCGTGAGCTGGCAGGATATGTCGTGTTGTATTATGTGTTGGATGAGTGTGAGATCGCACGGATTGCCGTAAAGGAAAGCTTCCGGAGACAGGGAGCGGCAGGTATACTTTTTGCAGAGACAGTAAAATTCTGCCGGGAAAATAAAATAAACAAAATAATGCTGGATGTAAGGGAAAGTAATCTGGCAGCAATTGCATTTTATAAAAAAAATGGATTCGTACAGGATGGAATTCGAAAAAGGTTCTATACGAATCCGGCAGAAAATGCTATACTTATGAGCCGTAGGATAGAATAACCGGCAGGAATGAATGGAAATATTGACATTCGTTTCCACTAGGAAAACAGATAGACAGAAGATATAATGTAGGCGTAACAGAAAAAATCAAGCGAATATACGCAGGAGGAATTGTATGCGCCAGTATAAGACGATAGTAAAAGAAACAAAAGAAATCAAGAAGCTTGTGTGTAATAAATGCGGAAGAGAAATTCCGGTTATAGAAGGGGTTCCCCAGGAGGATGTGCTGCATGTGGAGAAGCGCTGGGGATATTTTTCTGACAAGGATAACCAGCTGGATGAATTTGATCTGTGCGAGCATTGCTATGATGAGCTTGTGAAAGGATTTCAGATTAAAATAGAAGATTGAGGTAGGCTATGTTAGATGTATGTTTGTTAGGAACAGGCGGAATGATGCCGCTTCCGTACCGTTGGCTTACGGCGCTTATGGTACGTTATAATGGAAGCAGTGTGTTAATTGACTGTGGGGAAGGAACACAGATTGCAATTAAAGAAAAGGGATGGAGTTTTAAACCGATTGATGTGATTTGCTTTACGCATTACCATGGGGATCATATCAGCGGACTTCCGGGGCTTCTTCTTACGATGGGAAATGCAGACCGCACGGAGCCGCTTACGATGATTGGACCAAAGGGATTGGAGCGTGTGGTGAATTCTCTCAGAGTGATTGCGCCGGAACTGCCGTTTTCTATCAAATATATCGAGATAACAGAGGCGGAGCAGACATTTGAAATGAATGGATACCGCCTGAAAGCGTTTCGCGTAAATCATAATGTGACCTGTTACGGCTATACAATGGAGATAGACCGGGCGGGAAGATTTGATGTGGAACGTGCAAATGCGGCCGGAATTCCGCAAAAATTCTGGGGAATTCTGCAGAGGGGAGAACAGGTGGAATTTGAGGGGGCGGTGTATACGCCGGATATGGTACTTGGTCCTGCCAGAAAGGGGATCAAGCTTACTTATTGTACGGATACCCGCCCGACAGAATCTATTAAGAAAAATGCAGCCGGCTCGGATCTGTTTGTTTGCGAAGGAATGTATGGAGAGAAGGACAAGCAGAAAAAGGCGAGAGAATATAAGCATATGACATTTTATGAGGCGGCACAGATTGCAAAGGAGGCTGCTGTGAAGGAAATGTGGCTGACACATTACAGCCCTTCGCTTACCAGACCGGAGGAATATATGGATGAAGTACGGGCAATTTTCCCGGGAGCAGTTGCGGCAAAAGATAAACGCTCTGTAGAGCTTGTGTTTTCAGATTGATAAAAGGGTTGTGAAAGTGATGAATGAGAACGTGGAGAAGGATGTATTAATTCTTGCAATTGAAAGTTCCTGTGATGAGACAGCGGCCGCTGTTGTGAAAAACGGAAGAGAGGTTCTTTCGAATATTATCTCATCGCAGATAGCGCTTCATACCTTGTATGGGGGTGTTGTGCCGGAAATTGCGTCAAGAAAGCATATAGAAAAAATAAACCAGGTGATCGAAGCTGCTCTTCTGGAGGCAAAGGTTACGCTTCAGGATATAGATGCGATCGGCGTCACTTACGGTCCCGGACTTGTAGGTGCGCTTCTTGTCGGCGTGGCGGAAGCAAAAGCGATTGCTTATGCGGCAAAAAAGCCTTTGATCGGTGTGCATCATATTGAAGGCCATATTGCAGCAAATTTTATTGAGCACGAAGAGCTGGAGCCGCCGTTTTTTTCGTTGGTAGTATCGGGAGGCCATACACATCTTGTGAGAGTTGTGGATTATGGGAAATTCGAAATTATCGGGAGAACGAGAGATGATGCGGCCGGAGAAGCCTTTGATAAGGTGGCCAGGGCGATCGGTCTGGGATATCCGGGTGGACCGAAGATTGACAAAGTGTCAAAAGAAGGGAATCCGGAAGCAATTACATTTCCCCGTGCACATGTAGAAGATGCGCCATATGATTTTAGCTTTAGCGGGGTGAAGTCAGCCGTTTTGAATTATATTAACGGATGCAGGATGAAGGGGGAGACCTGTCATCAGGCGGATATTGCAGCGTCTTTTCAAAAGGCGGTTACAGATGTACTTGTGGCAAATGCCATGCATGCCATAGAAGAATACCAGGTGCAGCAATTTGCGCTTGCCGGGGGAGTTGCATCTAACAGTGCCCTTCGTGAGGCGATGAAGAAAGCGTGTGAAGAAAGAGGGGTAAAACTGTATTATCCATCTCCGATATATTGTACCGATAATGCGGCTATGATAGGCGCAGCTGCTTATTATGAATATAAAAAGGGAACCAGGCACGGATGGGATCTGAATGCAGTTCCGAATCTGAAGCTGGGAGAAAGATAGAAACTGTCGGTTGTCTGGGTGCAGTATGGCATGGGAGAGAAACATGGAAATTAAAGATAAGAAAAAGTGTACAGCGATCGTACTTTCGGCAGGACAGGGGAAGCGTATGGGCGCTTCTGTTCAAAAACAGTATATAGAGCTTAATGGGAAGCCGATTATTTATTATCCATTGAAGGCATTTCAGGATTCGGAGATTATAGATGATATTGTACTCGTCGTTGGAAAAGAGCAGGAAGCTTATGTGCGAAGAGAAATTGTCGAAAAATATCAGCTTACAAAGGTAAGGATAATTGTACCCGGCGGAAAGGAACGTTATGATTCTGTGTGGCAGGGGTTAAAGGCGCTCAGAACAGAGACAAAAGATGGCAGCGAACCACCAGAGAATAGAGAATATGTATTTATTCATGACGGTGCGAGACCTTTTGTAGATGAGAAGATTTTGCAGCGGGGATATGAGATGGTAGAAAAATACCGCGCCTGTGCTGCCGGAATGCCAAGCAAAGATACTGTAAAGCTGGTGGATGAAGAGAATTTTGCGGAGCATACGCCTGACAGGAAATATGTCTGGACAGTGCAGACGCCGCAGATATTTGATAAGTCTTTGGTTACAGAGGCATATTCCCGGCTGATGCGGGCAGAATATAAAAATGTGACAGATGATGCTATGGTTGTGGAAAAGATTCTGGATATGCCGGTAAAGTTATTCGAGGGTTCATATGAAAATATAAAAATCACAACACCGGAGGATCTGGATATTGCCAATATTTTTTTGACGCGGAGAAATAAAGGTTACTGTTCATACAGGACTTAGCATATACTGCTAAGTCCGTGAGAAAACGTATATCCTGAAAGCAAAAATCCATTTGCGAAGC
>DKYD01000029.1 GCA_002492335.1 Lachnospiraceae bacterium UBA7109 | reverse complement strand
GCTCTTACCAGTGTATCGGCAGGTTCGAATTGATCTGGTTTTAAGCCGGTCATGGTTCCTGCATAATAGTTGTATGCAACTGCATCATAATACCATTCGCCCTCTGCAACATCTTTATATGGAAGTTTCTTTTCCTTTAATGCATCCTGCGCTGCCTTCAGGTCTTCCACAGCTTTATCAACTGCATCCTGTGTTGCATTTTCATCGTCAAGCACTTCTTTTGCTGCTGCAAGCGCTGCTGCAAAGTCTGCCCATCCGGATTCATAATCTGTTTCATTAAGAGCTTCTGCTGCTGCAACTGCTGCTGTAAGAGCAAGTTTATCAGCCGGCGTCGGATCTTCAGTCTGCGCTGTTCCACTTACTTTCCATTCCATCATGCCAACTCCGGCAGCCTTTTTCACAAGCGTTGCCCTGATAGCTGTAGTCTTGACATTATCAAAAGTTGTAACATTAAACTGATCCATCTCCGTCCCAAGTCCCTGTGGATTTGAAACTTCTGTCCACTCGCCGTTTTCATTGAGATATTCATATTTGTAAGAGGATGGAACCTGAACTCCTCCGTCTCCTACTGCACTGTTGTCATAGAAATAAACTTCTGACTTATCAATATAAACCGGACTTGCCCATTCATACATGATCCATTCCTCTGTGGAATCATTGCCCCATGTACCCCAGCCGCCGCCGGTATAAGCAGGATTTCCGATTTCTCCGTCATTTACTGTACTCTCATCTTCCCAGCTTGAACAGAAGCTTACCGTAATATCTGCGCTTGCCGCCAGATTATCCTGATCCGGTACCATTGCCGGCTGCAACGCATCTACTGCGTCCTGAAGGTCTTTTCTGGCCTTATTAACCTTACCCTGCGTCGTCGGGTCTTCTGCAGCTGCAGCCCTGGCAGCCTCAATTGCCTCTTCCAGGGTTCTCCATGATTTAGGAGAATAATCCTTTTTCTTTGGTCCGTTCTCGCCAGTCACAGAATCAATCAATGCCTGAAGACCTGTTCTGTCAATTTCTGCTCCTGCCTCTTCTACCTTCACATATGCATGATAGCGATAATTATAAGCATCATACATTGGGAAGAACTGAAGACCGTTTGTCGTAAGCTGTGGTACAGAATCTTCATCCGGTCCTGTTACAACATCAACGCTCTCTGAAAGCTCGCTGCTGAGAGATACGCTGTACCAGTTCATTGGTGTATAAGAACTGTTTGTATCCTTTGCTACCATTACCATCGGTCCATACATCAGAGATGCAACTGTGCTCTCATCTACCTTATCCGGCGTTTTGTCAAGATGCAGTGTGTATGGCATATCAATCGCTACAACATCACCATTCGCCCAGTTACGCTTAATTTCTACATAAGAGCTTGGTGTAGGATTCTCAGCCTGTACTTCATCATTTACCTTTACAGTAAATCCTTCTGTTGCCCAATATGGTACACGAAGTTTCATCGTGAACTCTCCGCTTCCTGTTACAGTCAGTTTAGAATGCTCAGATGGGAACTTTGTCTCCTGTTTTACGGAAATATTTTTTTCTTTCCAGTTTACAGTCGTCGGCATGTATAAGTTTACATATAAAGTATCTGCCGTGTGTGCATAGGCAGCCGCCTGATATTTTACATGATTTTCCATACCGGTTCCATTACAGCAGGTAAATCCGCCGTAATCACTGTCATAATCTTTTCTCTGGCCCGGATCGACCGGGAGCATATAGGTACATCCATTGTGCATATAACTTGTTGTGTCATGGCTCTGCGACGATGCAATCTGGTTAAGAAGCGTTCTTTCATAATAATCCATGTAAGAAGCATCATCCGGATTATAGTTATACAGACTCATGGTCAGCTTTAATAAGTTGTATGCCGCACAAGTCTCACAGTTTTCACCACGGCCCGCATTACCAAGGATATTATTCCCCTGCTGATATGGATCTTTAAATCTCTCGCCTGTACCGACGCCGCCGATAGAGTATGCATAACGGCTTAATGTCATCTCCCAGAAGTTCTGGGCAATATTATAATATTTTGCATCGCCGGATACCGCATATTCTTCTATCGCGCCTACAATCTGCGGGATGTGCTGGTTTGCATGGCGATCTTGAATCGTATCTACGTTGTTTGCAAGGCCGTCAAAGAATTCCTTATTATCGAACATCTTCGCTGCCTCCAGGAAACGCTCATCCTTTGGCTCTGAAATCTCATACAGTTTTGCCAGTACTTCATTCATTCCACCGTACTCGCCTGCAATATACATTGCCCACATATTTGTACGCTGTTCCTCTGTACATGCGCTAAGCCTGTCATATACCCAAAGACCAAGCTTCTGTGCAATCTCAAGTCCCTGTTCATTCTGCGCATATGTGTAGCTGTCAATAAATCCTGCCATAAGCTTATGTAAGGTATAATACGGTGCCCAGATTGTTGCATATGGCGTATACTGCTCCAGAAGTGCAAACTGATCCGGTGAATAAGCGCTGATAAATCCTTCGCCCCATGTATCCGGGTCTGTACTCCACTGAGACTGTGAAGCGCTCGTCGGTGTACACTTCGTTACAAATTCAGACGCCTTGCCTTTTGACAGAGCCTGAAGCTTTGCCATCTCATCAATCATATAATCCAGTTTCGTCTTATACTCCTGATCACCGGTACTTGCATAAGCCAGCGCTAAAGCAGACATAAAATGTCCTGTAGAATGACCTCTTAACAGTCCGGTCGGCTCATCCCATCCGGTCAGAGGCTGTGCACCCTTCGTATCCTGTCCAAATGTACTACGGAAGTTATACAACATCCTGTCTGCATCCATTACCTTCAGATATTCAAATGCACGTGCAGCATTCTGTCCATAAATGGTATCTGTTCCATCCAATGTAATGTCACTTAATGCAAAAGATTCTGCAACCTTTTCCGGCGCTGCTGCTTCTGTATCCGTAATAGTAACTGTTGCTGTTACTTCAACCTCTGCGCCAACAATTGTACCTGTTACTTCTTTTGTTCCGGCAGAAGCAAAATCTGAAAGATTCAGATCTGTCGGCCACACAACCTTTTCTGTTCCCGTCGTATCATTGTCATAAACAACAGATACGGTTGCCGGAAGATTCGGAAGCTTTCCAACAGAGCTTGTAACCTCCACCGGTTTTACCTCTTTAATCTTAAGCTGTGTATAATTTGGCATTACGGTTACTTCGAAGTTCCTTGTTGCCTTTTCATTTTCATAAGTAACTGTTGCTGTCAGAGTTACCTTTGTTGCTGTCTCCGGCCGCTTGCCAATCGCACCTGCCGCGCTGAGAACTTCTTCATTAGAGCTTGCCCATGTAATATCAGAACCAAGCGCGCCCTTTGTCGGCAGCGTCAGGTTTTCTTTCACAGAAGCAATGTTTCCAAGGTCAATTGCCGCAGTGTCTGCTTCTGCAGTTTCCTTTGCATTCAGCTGACGCTTTACCGTTACCTCGAATTTCTTCGTTGCCTTTTCAGCTCCTGCTGTAATCGTCGCTGTCAGAGTTACCTTTACATCCGCCTGGTCGGCAGCCGGTCTTGTTACCTTTCCATCTGCGGCAATCACATCGGTGTTGGAGCTTGCCCATGTCACATCAGATCCTGCGCTTCCCTTTGTCGGAAGCGCCAGATCGCCAGTCACTGCACCGGCGTCCGCAATTGTAAGGGTTGCTTCATCTCTCTTTACCTTTTCTGCATCATCAAGATTTACCTGAGCGGCAACCTCGGCTGCCGTCATAGCATAATTGTAAATCTTAAAGTCTGCCATACGACCGTCCATAATATCATTATCAAACTGGCCAAGGCCGATATAATTCCGGGTGCTGTCTTTCAACACTGACAGATCTACGTCTGTTGTCTCTGTTCCAATCAGATTACCGTCCTCGTAAAGAGACAAGGATTTCTCAGAGCCGTCAAAGGTTACTGTTGTAAAAATCCAACGTCCGGTCTCCAGATTCGTCTCCTTCTGTGGTCCTTTTTCATCGCCCCATCCTGTATTCGTAATGGCTGTAGTATAACCTACGTGACCTGGATTACTGCCATCCGCAAGCAGATACATATAGGAAGTCGTTCCGCTTCCAATATCCCAGATTCTGTGATACCCTCCATCAGAAGTATCCAGGTATACCCAGCAGCTGATGGTCACATCCTCAAGGTTATTCAGAACACCCTGCGGCAGCTCCACATAAGTATGAGTCGCATCCGGCTGTCCGCCATTCATTATAAATGAAGTCTGCTCCTCTCCAAGGATCAGGTCTTTCTGTGTCTGCACTTCTGATCCGGTAGGACGCACTACGCCTGCAAGTCCATTACCACTTAAATCATTGACAATCGTTCCTGATTTGAGTGACTCAAAATCATAATAAACTACAAGATTCCCGTCTTCTGTTCCTGCAGCCAGAGCTGTCGCCGGAAGAGACGTTATTGTCATTGCACATACAGCAAGCAGAGCAATGATTCTGTGCATTATTTTTTTCTTTCCTCTCATAAAGTTCTCCTTTCTTATTTTTTATGACTGCACACACATTCATTTATATATTATAAGAAATTTATGTCGTTTCCGAAATTCTAAAAAATTAAGGAAGGTGGAGATTCTTAAACTGAACAAAGTTTCCTATACAACAAAAAAGACACCGCCAAAGCAGTTTTCTTCTGCTTTGGCGGTGTCCTGTTATTTCGTCAGATTAACAGTCCTTTTATATCCCGGACT
>DKYD01000033.1:19880-39668 GCA_002492335.1 Lachnospiraceae bacterium UBA7109 | reverse complement strand
ACTTAGTGCGACAGCCCCTTTCTTCACAGAGACGTCACTTGTTTTGTTATCTTTTTCTTTGCTTATTGCAGGCAGACATTCTAAGGGATACAATTCCTATAACGGAAAGTAATAATAATACGCTCCATATTATGAAGTTGTTACTGTCTCCTGTTTTGGGATTGATTAGTTTCGCACTCGTTTTAAGATCCGGATCAGTCAGGCCACAGACGGTACAGCTGCCATTTCTAAAGTTATGATCAAGCTTTGCGATGACTGTACCTTTCTGGATTATTTCTCCACAAATAATACAAACCTGATCGCCTGTATAGCCTTCTTTCGTACAAGTAGCTTCTCTCTTATTTTCGATTCTTATTTCATGACCTGTTGCTTCAATAATTGTATCTTCCTTGGCGATTACATTTGCACCGGCCTCGTCAGCAAAATACTTTTTACAGGAGCTGCAGGTCCAGTATTCGATGTTTCCGTCTTCTGTACAGGTGGCAGCTTTAGTAGTGTGATGTGTTATGGAGTGGCCCGTATTGGAGTCGATTGCTGTTCTTGTGTCAAGAGCATCACAAAAATCACATTTTGCCGTTTCTGTTCCATCCATCGTACAAGTAGCATCATTGTTTGAAACATATGTTGTAAAGGTATGTCCGTTCCTGACCGTTACCTTGCAGGGAAGACTTTCATTTCCTGCCATGTCAACAGCCTTTACCTCATAGGTGGAACCGTCTGCCTTCAGAGTATAATCTGTAGTTTTTTCACCATTTACAGTTACGTAGTTGATGTTTTCATCCGCTACAGTAAAAGTGACTTCAGAACAATAGGTCTTGCCATCTGTAAGTCCTACGAGTACCGGAAGCGTCTCATCCAGCACCATACCATTGGTGCTGATATAGGTGACGTTGCCAACATTGTTGGTAATTTTGGCATAGATGATATATTTCCCATCATCAGTAATGCTGAACGCAGAGTATTTTTTCCATTCGGTTATCTGTACAATATCTTCTTCGGAAATTGCTGTTTCGGAAATGTAGTACTCAATGCTCTTGATATCGGTTTCGTCATCTTTTCCGGTAATTGTGACATCATACTTATCTTTATAAAAAGTGTCGAACGTAATAGCGTTAAGAAAAGCCTTAAAACTGTTCTCTTTTACTTTTATCTCGCCAGTGGGCGCTGTGTCGTCATGCAGCATGGTTCCTGTTTTTACTCTTGTGTGCGTCTGTGAACAACCGTCCGCATCACAGGTTGCTGTTTCTGTTCCGTCTGCAAAATAAGTGGCATCGTTATTATACACATAATCTGTAAAGTTGTGAGCAACGTGTGCTTCGTTGACATCACAGCCCTTGTGGTGACAGATATGCCAGTGTCCGTTTTCATCATACGCGTCATACGCGCCGCTAAAATCATGTCCAAGAGCATTAACTACAATATCTTCCGCTGTGATTACATTTGCACCGGCCTCATCAGAGAAATACTTTCCACAGAAACTGCAGGTCCAGTATTCGATGTTTCCGTCCTCTGTACAGGTGGCGGCCTTAGCGGTGTGATGTGTCATGGAGTGGTTCTGCTTAGAGCCGATTGCTGTTCTTGTGTCGATGACATCACAAAAATCACATTTTGCCGATTCAGTTCCGTCTGCCATGCAAGTGGCGTCACCGTTGGAAACATATGTTGTAAAAGTATGTCCGTTCCTGACTGTTACCTTGCAGGGAAGACTTTCATTTCCTGCCATGTCAACAGCTTTCACTTCATAGGTTGAGCCGTCTGCTTTCAGAGTATAATCTGTAGTTTTCTTACCATTTACAGTTACATAATCGATATTTTCGTCTTCCACAGTAAAAGTGACTTCGGAACAATAGGTCTTGCCATTCATAAGGCCTTTGATGATCGGAAGCGTCTCATCCAGCACCATACCGTTGGTGCTGATATAGGTGACATTGCCAACGTTGTTGGTGATTTTAGCATAGATGATGTATTTTCCATCATCAGCAATGCTGAACGCAGAGTATTTTTTCCATTCGGTTACCTGTACAATATCCTCTTCGGAAATTGCTGTTTCGGAAATGTAGTATTCAATACTTTTGATATTGGTTTCATCGTCTTTTCCGGTGATAGTAACATCATACTTATCTTTGCAGAAAATGCCGAACGTAATGGTGTTAAGAAAAGCTTTAAAACTGTTTTCGTTCACGCGTATCTCGCCGGTGGGCGCTGTGTCGTCATGCAGCATGGTTCCCGTTTTTGCTCGTGTGTGTGTCTGTGGACAACCGTTTGCATCACAGACTGCTGTTTCTGTTCCGTCTGCAAAATAAGTAGCATCGTCATTGTACACATAATCTGTAAAGTTGTGAGCAATGTGAGGTTCCTTAATACGACAACCCTGACGGTGACAGATATGCCAGTGTCCAGTTTCATCATATTCGTCATAAGCGCCGCTAAAATCATGCCCAAGAGCATCAATTATGGCTTTTTCCTTTGCGATTTCATTTGTAGCAGCTTCATCAGCGAAATATTTTGCACAGACGCTGCAGAACCAGTATTCGATGTTTCCGCCTTCTGTACAGGTGGCTGCCCTGGCGGAGTGGTACTGAAGTTCATGACCTGCAGGAATCACAGTCTCACTCTGTCTTATCTGTGTTGTCCCAGTTTCATCACTGTATATTCTGCCGCAGCCATTGCAGGTCCAATATTCCGTATGGCCGTTCTCGGTACAGGTCTTTGGCTCGGCGGCAATATGCGTAAGCTTATGATTATGAGAAAGAAGACGGATACTGCCTGCTGCGCCGATTAATTCGCCTTCCTCAAACTTCGTTTCCGCATCTTCCTCTGCGATAGTGATGCCGTATGAGGTTCCTGATTCTTCCTGAGATCCTTTTACGGCTTTTATTTCGTAACCTGATGGCAGATAAAGATTTGGCAGAACAATCATTTTTTCTGCATCCTTATTCGATAGTTCTTCGGCTATATAATGAGTGAATACACAGACGGCATACACACTGCAGTCTGCATAGAAGGCGCCGCCGTTTTCAATGGTAAAAACACCGTCATACTGTTTATTATCATTGACGACCATTCCATTAAGAACGACGCCATACGTTCCCGAAACATGCAGCTCACCGGTGTTTTTTACAACTACTTTTCCGGCACATATAGCATTTGCCGAATCCCCATTTGCCGACAATCTGCCTTTTACGGTGACTGTGGAATTCACTCCGCCGGAAGCGCCGATGCTGATACCCCCATTAACCACAAGTCCCGCCCCATAGTCAACAGTCAGAGCATCTCCGTCCATACCGGTGTAGATACCCTCCTGAACCGTAAGTGTACCGTTTCCGGAGATTGTGATATCCATTTTATATGACTGACCATAAAAACCTTCGCCTTCGACACTCAAACTATTAAAGCGATTTTCCCCGTTTGTAACCACTGTAACCGCATGATTATCCGGAAGGATCACGGATCCAAATTGTGCGGAATCTCCCAGAGTTAATGTTCGGCTGCCTGCGTCCCAGTGATATCCGTCCTGGCTCAGATCGCCCTCATCTGCAGAGGCTCTGTTTAATTTAAGATTCCTGATCTCCGTTGCTCCTGTTTCTCTGGCTTTATTTAGCTGGTTGTTGTAGGAATATCTGAAGACGTCGGTCAGTGCATTTTTGATATCCAGGTTATCCAAAATACCGTTTTCCTCGATAGTTCCGGTATTAAAACTGTCGGAAGTATCATCTGCCCCATTCGCATCAGACGCTGAAGCTACCACCTCGCCCGGAAGCAGTCCGACAATAAACACCAGAGCTGATATCAGCGCCCATAGACGTTTTTTCTTTTTTTGTTTCATGAAAAATCCCTCCTAAGATTGTTATGGCAAATTGGCAAATGCCGGATTATCAGTTCAATTGCCAGGGTTACTGCCTGATTTTCATTTTATTGCCTGTACAGTATACTTGTTTTTACTCTGCAAATCATCCGGTATGACTCAATTGGTCAAAAAATGACTTAATTGTGACCGGCTTCTCCAGGGTTATCGTTTGATTTCTATTATGTGTTTTGATATAATAAAAAACAATTCTTAACTGTGATTTCAAGGAGGCAGCATGAAGATTGCTTTGGTAGACGACGACTATATACAACGTACAAAGATAGCGGATATGCTTGCGCAGATATTGCTAGAGAAAGGTTATTTATATTGTACAATTGATGAATTTTCCAGTGGGGAAGATTTTCTTCGTTCCTATAAACAGAGCTTGTATGATGTGGTAATCCTGGATGTTTTTATGGATCAAATGACAGGCATAGAAATCGCCCGGAGAATTCGCGGTACTGACCGGGAGATACGGCTGGTATTCTGTACCTCCAGCAATGAGTTTGCTGCTGAGAGCTATGAGGTAAACGCACAATATTATCTGTGCAAACCCGTCACTTTGGAGAGTCTTTCCCGAATGCTGGGACGACTGAACCCGGAAAATATAGAACAGTCAAGGGTTCTTACATTGCCAGACGGATATCCGGTGATATTGCGAAAGATTCTTTATACCGATTACCACAATCACGTGGTAACCTTCTATTTAAAGAGCAAGGAAATACATCGTATGCGTTCTTCCCAGTCAGAGGCAGAACAGCTTTTGTTGTCGTACCCCTATTTCTTTTCTCCAATTAAAGGAATTATTCTTAATTTTTATGAAACCGTAAAACTGACGGAAGATCTCTTTGTTATGAGTGACGGAAAAACAATCCCGGTTGCCCGGAGAAAATTGAAAGAGGCACAAAATGCTTATACGCGGTTTCGGTTTGACAAAATGCGAAGGGAGGTAGAATGCTGATGTTCCCATTTTATCGGATCTTAGAGGTTGGTTTATATTCTATTCTTAGTTTTCTTCCTTTTGTTTTACTTGCACTTTATCCGTTTCGCAGACAGCTTCGATTGTCGAAGCACATGATCATTTTTCTGACGGGTCTGCTAACTGTCATCCAAATCTTTCTTGGCCTGGCAGCAGCCTTTCACCCTGATGCAAACAAAGGAGTTCTCTCTTTTGTATCTACCATCGTCTATGCGGTGTTTTATTTCACTGCTGTAAAAGCTGCTTTTGGGAAAACACTTTTCACGCTCCTGATGCTTTCCAACATCGCCAATCTTGTGGTAACTATGTCGAAATGTGCGGAGGGACTGATTTTTGGCAATGCAATGGCGATACAATCCTATCGCTGGACAAATTCTGTCTGCATGATATTCGTTACTCTTGCAGTAGCCGTTCCCCTGTATCTGTATTTCCGGGTATATTATTCGGATGGAATCACGAAGCAGGCCGGCGCTTCCTCCTGGAATTACCTGTGGCTGATTCCGACCACCTTTTATCTGCTGTGGTTCTGGCGCTTCTATGGAAGTGAGAAAACTGCGCTGGAAATTACACTGGAACCATCTTCTTCTATTTTTATGCTGTGTATCAACATGGGCGCTTTTCTCGTTTATCATACTGTCCTCGTGCTGATCAATGAACAGGAGCGAAATCGTACACTGGAAGCGCATACACACCAGTTGGAAATACAGAATCTTCAGTATGAGAATCTAAACAGGCAGATCGCTGCAACACGCCAGGCCCGCCATGATCTTCGTCATCATATTACGGTCATGGACGAATATCTGATTCACGGAGAATATGACAAGCTTCATGAGTATCTGCAGGATTATAAGAAATCGCTTCCAAACAACAGTGCATTTTTTTTCTGCAAACATAATACAGTCAATATCTTGTTGTGCTATTTTGCACAACAGGCAAAAGAAAAACAGATTGATTTTTCCGTATCAGCTTCTCTTCCGGAGCAGATTGCTATTCCCGATAATATACTTTCGGCATTGTTCGGCAATCTTCTGGAAAATGCACTGGATGCCTGCCAGATTGTCCGGGACAGACAGGCTCAGATCTTCGTAAAGGCAAAGACACAGCCAGACGCTTTTTTTCTCCAGATTGAAAACACTTATTGCCAGGAACCTGTAAAAGACAGAGAAGGTCATTATCTTTCTTCCAAACGCAGGGGACCGGGCATTGGTTTAGAATCTGTCCGAAATATTGTGACGCGCTATGATGGCCTGCTGGAAATTGAGCCGAAAGACGGTTGCTTCCGCGTGTCCGTCCTGCTGAATATTGCAGACAGTTGATCCTTTCTATATTCAGAGGACGGGATAAGCAGAAGAATGCTGTGATATATCAGGCAAAAGCACAATTATTTAAGTGGCATCTCCACATCATCAATGTGTACGGAAACAATATCATCTACATTCAGGAAATCATTAAAAACAGCAGAAAAATGTGTATGTCCATTTTCAGAATCGGAGATAAAACCATACGAACCGATGGAACGCACATTGTCAGGTAAGGTTTCTTCATCTGCCGGTCCAAGGGTGGCTTCTAATGCCTCCAGTTCTTCTGGCGTAAAATCCTCTTTATTTTTAAGATTTCCTTCGGAATCATATAATGGTATTTTATGATTCCACTGATAATCCCGGTCGCTTCCGATACGGTAGACAGTTCCGTCAGCCATTGTAATCTCAATAATATGGAAAGGTGCATCTACAGTATATATGATAGCATGGATATCTTTGTTAAAGGTCAGAGAAAACCCGCTGCTGGTAATCCGCGCCTTTGTGTCGCAGTACTTTAAAGAAGAGCAGTCAACGTACCGCGCTTTTAACTGTCCTGTAGGCTCTTTTAATGTAAATGTTCCAATGCTTTCTGTTTCGGCTGTATCGTCGGAATCTCCGTAAATACAATGGTAGATTTCTACATTTATTTCATCAGGGGGATTCTCTGATTCAGCAAATTCTTCCTCGCTGAAATAGGAAATCCACGCAGAAGTTTTGTCTTTATTAAAGGCAGGCTCCGACTGTCTTCCGCAGCCTCCGTATCCGCCGTCTATAAGAAGACCGTAGTATTTAGAGATATATTCCATATCTAATGGAGTTCCGTCTAAAGAATCTGTTCGCATTATGATAAATACTTCGCCGTTTTCTTTATCAAAAATATAGCGTTCCAGTTCAAAGCGAAAATTTTCATGGATTACGGATTCCCCGAATTCCTTTGCGCCTTCTTCCATAGCAATAAGCTCTTTAAAAGGTTTGTCAGAATCAATGTTTTCAAACAGCCCTGCAAACATTTGCAATACATTCTTTCCGGTCTGCGCATAGCAGAGCCCATTCATACTCAGGCCGACAAGAAGAATTCCGGCAATAGCAGCAGTCGTCCTCATCCGCCGCTTCTTTTTGTGCTGCATATTTTTCTGTATGGCGTTTTCTAATAATTTCCGTCCTGTTTCATCAGAAATTGTGACATTTTCCATGGATGCTTTATAAATATCGTGATTCAGTTTCATGTTTGCCGCTCCTTTCTATTTCGCTTTTGATCTTATCCCTTCCACGCTGCAGTTGTGTCTGTACAGCGCTTTCGCTCCGGTGAAGGAGATGCGCGATTTCACGCACGGAATATTCTTCATAGTAGTACAGATGTATGGGAATCCGGTACTTTTCGGGAAGAGACAGAATAATCTCACGCAATTCATCAAATATATCCTCAGAACCTTCTTGAAATGCGTGGTCGCTGTCCCATTCTTCCAGTTGTACAACCGCGTTGTTCCATTTGGATTTCAGCATGTCCTTGCACACATTAATGGTAGTTCGGATAAACCAGGCCTTTTCATGTTCGCTTGTCCTGAATCTGGGGCTATGTCGCATGAATTTATAAAAGACTTCTTGAAATACATCGTCAGTCTGGCTCTTGTCCCTGCAGTAGGAGTATGCCAGCTTATAGACAGTGTCTTTGTAAGTCTGGTAGTATCCAAGGATCCTGTTTTCTTCGTTGTGTTTCATGATCTGTACCTCCTATATTATGAAAACGAATAAAGAGGGAGAAATATCACATAGTAATGAAAAAATAATATTGAAATGTTACATTGTGAATAGTATATATAATATTACAGGAACAAGGGAAGAAAGAGTATGGAAAAATAAAGAAAATGTATTTGTTTATGATGCATTTAAAATTTCTTTTTTGTGTGTTATCATAGTGATAAAAATAGACTTTTTAAGAGGTTAAGAAGGGAGAAGACAGAAATGATAATGCACAAAAGAAAATGTGTGAAAAAATGTATTCGTATTCTGTTTGCGGCGATAATTGTTGTGACTGGTATCCAGTTACCAGCAGCGGCACAGGAAGCGAACGTAACAAAAAACGGAGTGATCTATACTGCACCGGAATCCAGCTTTGATGCATCCAGGCCATCCAGCCGGAACAGTGTACTTGCGCCAAGGGCAATTCAATTACAATATCAGGATGATGAGTTAGATAATGGAACGATACTGGCTACATGGGAGACAAGTGTTGTAGAGCTTTTGCCGGAACGGCAGGGGAAGTTCTTCCCGATCTATGAGAGTCAGGATTATGGCGTAAACTGGGAAGAAGTCGGACGTGTGGTAGAGACGCAGAGACAGGACTGGGACGGTAACTGGCAGATTGAGAACTGCCCGCATATTTTCGAACTGCCCGCTGATGTAGGAGAGATGAAAAAGGGCGGTATTGTTGCTTTTGGAGACGTCTGCCCGAGAGATCTGTCGCAGACCTGTCTGGATATGTATTACAGTGCAGATCTGGGAAGGACATGGGAGTTTGTAAGCTCTGTTGTAACCGACAGCGGCGCAAACTATATGGGCGCGACACCGGGACCGGTGTGGGAGCCGTATATTCTTTATGATCCGGAGATGAAAGCCCTCGTTTGTTATTATTCAGATGAGAGAGAAGAAAAATATGGACAGAAATTAGTACTTCAGTACACGACAGATGGAAAGAACTGGAGTGAAGTCATTGATGTTGTGGCACAGGCAGATACGAATATGCGTCCGGGAATGCCAATCGTGACACAGATGGAAAATGGCTATTATGTTATGGTATTTGAAGGGGTAGGATTGAATTATTCCGGACAGGGCATACCGTGTAATTATAAGATTTCCATGTATCCTGATGACCCGATCCACTGGGAGGCAGGAGATATCGGATTTACATATGGATATGGCGGAAGTCCCTATTGCACGACACTGCCGGATGGTCATATTGCGATGACTTGCTCCGATAATTCGGAAGTGTTTATTAACACACAGAAAGATCTTTCCGGTGAGTTTATAAAGTATCCAACAGGGGTTCCGGTTGGATATAACCGTCAGTTGATCCCACTTGATGATGGCACACCGAAGGGTTCTCTGCTTACACTGAGCTGTGAATTTCCGGATACAGGGAAGGCTAATTCTATTAAATGGGGAAAACTGGATCTGAATACGGTTACAATTCCGGATACGAAACCAGTGCGCTATCAGATCAGTACAGATACGAAGAATATGGCAGATATCTGGCCGCAGGAAGGAACCGTAATTGCAGGAGCTGACCAGTATTTTTCTGTGGAACCGAGGATGGGATGTACAGTTCAGAAGGTTTTTGTCAATGGAGTGGAGGCGGATCTTCAAAAATCATGGGTCAAAGTTCCAAAGACAGACAGTGATCTTCATATTACTGTTGAAGCCACAGGACCGGATGAAAACGCCAGATTTATAAGAAGTAAAGAGGATACACAGTATTACCTGTGTCTTCCGGGATATTCCATGCAGGACGGCAGAGAAGTCTTTGAGTGGACGTGGGAGGATCATCCGAACTTTAACTGGATTTTTGAAGCTGGTGAGAAGGAAGGTACTTATCAGATCAGACATAAAAACAGTGGAATGTACCTTGCGGCAAAGGATGTGGAGCTGGCAGAAAAAGCCAATGTCATTCAGACGACGGTGCTGGATGATAAGGCACTGTGGAAAATCACAGAGGTTGAGGATGGCTGCTATTCGATTATTAATTACAGCAGTAACCTGGCAATTACCAGAGGTAAGCCAGGAGACTTCGGATATCCGACAGAACGGTTTGCGGTACAGAAACCTTATGAGGGAACCGACGACCAGTTGTGGGAAATTTCATACGTGCTGGAAAGTGAGAAGATTCATCCGATTACGGTCAAAGGGACAAAAAACGGAACCGTTACAACCAGTTTCTCAAAAGAATTGAGCGGTGCAGATGTTTATGTGACGGTGATGCCGGACGAAGGATATAAACTTGCAGAGAATGGATTGAAGATAAACGGAAAAGCATTGACAGGCACAAGCTTTGTCATGCCAGATGAAGATGTGGTGGTTACAGCGTCATTTATCAAAGATCTGTCCGGAGGACTGCCGTTTGAAGATGTAGATCCGGTGACGGGCGAGTGGTATTACGATGCGGTGTGCTATAATTTCGAGCGGGAAATCATCAAAGGAACGGATGAGACGCACTTTGAGCCGTTTTCAAACCTTGCAAGAGCGCAGTTTGCGATTATCCTTCACCGTATGAATGATGCAGTGAGGATGGACTACAGAGCTGATTTTGCTGACGTAGAAGAAGGCGCATGGTATACAGACGCCATTCTGTGGGCGAGCAGGAATAAGATTGTGACAGGATATACAGACGGAAGCAGGTGTTTTGGACCGGCAGATCAGATCCTGCGCGAGCAGATGGCAGTTATGATGTATCGCTATGCGGGCTTCAAAGGGTATGACGTATCTGAGAGTGCGACATTTGATGATTTTACTGATGCAGCGAATGTAAGTGATTATGCGAAAGAAGCAATGAAGTGGGCAGTGGGAAGTAAGATCATTACGGGCAAGGATAATGAGACAAAGCTGGATCCGCAGGGAAGTGCAAGCCGTGCAGAATGTGCGATTATTGTTCAGAGATTTTTGGAGAAATATGAGAAATAAATGATAAAATATAGTATAAAAGCTGTTGCGTTTTTTGCCGTTTTTTTGTGTGAAAAAGCCATTGAAAATTCAAAAAAATATGATATAATTCATAATAGTGTGTAACCGAAAGGTGTAAGTCCGGCTTTATTGGACTTACACCTTTTTTACGTGTATAGGAGGTAATCAAATGAAACAAAATCAATCATATCTTGCCACCGAAAAGGTTGGCAAACTTATGGGCAAGTATGCCGTGCCCTGTATCATTTCACTTTTAGTCGGCGCATTATATAATATCGTTGACCAAATTTTTATTGCAAATGCATCATATCTCGGTTCTTACGGTAATGCTGCAAATACAGTTGTTTTTCCGCTGACGGTCATCGCCCTTGGCATTGCAGTTATGATCGGCGACGGATGTTGTGCTTTTGTCAGCCTTTCGCTTGGTGAAAAGAAAACAGAAAACGCGGCCCGTAGTGTTGGAAACTCTGTTTTGCTTTGTATCATCAGCAGTATTGTTTTAACAGCTATATATCTTATCTTTGCAAAACCAATACTTACGGCTTTTGGTGGTAATGTAAATACTGAAACCTTCGAGCTGTCAAAAGAGTATTTCTTCTGGATTGCACTCGGTATTCCTTTTTATATGTTCGGTCAGGCAATGAATCCTGTTATCCGTGCAGATGGGAGCCCCAAATTTGCAATGTTTTCTACTCTGGCAGGCGCCATCATTAATATTATTCTGGACCCCATATTCATTTTTGGTTTTGAATGGGGGATGATGGGCGCTGCCGTCGCTACCGTTATTGGGCAGATCGCCACTGCTGTACTTGCCGCCTGCTATCTTTGCCATGCTAAAATCATTAAGTCGGACGTCAGCGACCTTAAATTAAGAAGCAAAATTGTAGCTAGAACATTATCTCTTGGTCTTTGTAGTTTCCTTGCACAGCTCTCGCTCGTAGCAGCAATGATGGCGATTAACAATATGATCCGTAAATACGGTGCTGTGGATGCTGTTTTCGGACAGGAACAATATGCACAAATTCCTATGGCGGTAGTCGGTATTGTTATGAAGTTTTTCCAAATCGTCATTTCCATTGTTATCGGTATGGCGGCAGGATGTATTCCTGTTGTTGGTTTCAATATGGGTGCGAAGCTGTCAAAAAGAGTTAAGGAGCTGTTCACAAAACTTTTAATTGCAGAAGCCTGTGTCGGTGCAGTGGCGCTTATTATCGTAGAGTTCTTTCCTGATGCTTTAATCGGGATTTTCGGCGCCGCAAATGAAAGTGCATACTATACTGAGTTTGCTGTAAAAGCATTCCGTATTTATCTCTGTATGATAATTTTTGCCTGTATTAATAAAGCGACCTTTATTTTTCTGCAGGCAATGGGTAAAGCGGTGGCATCTACAATGCTTTCTATGGTTCGGGAAATCATATTCGGCGTAGGTTTTGCGCTTGTTTTGCCTGTGTTTTTCGGACTTGACGGTGTTCTTTATTCAATGCCGGTATCCGATATTTTAACTGCTGTTATTTCAGCTGTTATAATTGTGATAACATACAGACAATTATGCAGATTGGAATAAAGACAAAAAAATACGGAAATATGATATAATAGAAAAACAGGGTTGATTTCCGGTTTTAAGAAAGTGAAAGGAGAGGTTTCAGTGAAAGATAATAAAAATAATAATGCGTATGATGATATCATAAATCTTCCTCACCCAACTTCTGCGAGGCATCCCCGGATGTCTCTTTATGACCGTGCGGCGCAGTTCGCTCCTTTCGCCGCGCTTACCGGACATGACGCCGCCATTGAAGAGACGGCTCGTCTGACAGATGAAAAACCAGAGCTCAGCGAAGAGATGATGTCAAGGCTTAATGAAAAACTGAATCTGATTAAGGAAAATGCGGGAACAGGGCAGATGGTTACGATAACTTTCTTTGTGCCGGATGAAAACAAATCCGGAGGAGCTTATGTTACCCACTCAGGAATCGTGCAGAAAATAAACGAGTATGAGCATACCATTATTATGACAGATAAAACCGTTATACCGATGCAGCAGATTTGTGATATTATATAGTAAAGAAGAAAGAGGAGGTAAACAACATGACTGAAACATTGCAGGTATTAGAAACGAGAAGGAGCTGCCGGGCTTACAGGCCGGAGCTGATTGAAGAGGAGAAGCTGCAGGAAATTATTAAAGCAGGGACTTATGCTGCAACCGGCATGGGAAAGCAGTCTCCGATTATTCTTGCAGTAACAAATAAGGAACTCAGGGACAGGCTTTCTGCTATGAATGCAAAAATCATGGGGCAGAAGGAAGGATTTGATCCATTCTATGGAGCGCCGGAGCTTTTGATTGTGCTGGCAAATAAGGCGATGCCTACATACCTTTATGACGGAAGTCTGGTAATGGGAAATCTGATGAATGCCGCCGCTGCTGTAGGGGTAGACAGCTGTTGGATTCACAGGGCAAAAGAGGAATTTAACTCTGAAGAGGGAAAAGAAATATTAAAGAGCCTGGGAATTGAGGGCGATTATGAAGGAATCGGCCATCTGATCTTAGGTTATGCGGCAGCGCCTTTGAAGGAGGCGGCGCCGAGAAAAGAGGATTATGTTTATTATATCCGGTAACAGATAAAGAATCATAAAAATAAGGGGATTATCGCAGGAGGAGTGTGGCAGATGGCAGACAACCGGACATATATTGCAATCGATCTGAAGTCTTTTTATGCGTCTGTTGAGTGCGCCGAACGAGGTCTGGACCCGCTTACAACGAATCTTGTGGTGGCAGATAAGAGCCGGACGGAAAAGACGATCTGTCTTGCGGTATCCCCCTCTCTGAAAGCCTATGGCATTCCGGGAAGACCAAGGCTGTTTGAGGTTGTACAGAAGGTGAAAGAGGCGAATGCCGTCCGGAGAGCGGAGGCGCCGGAGAAGATTTTGAAAGACGCTTCCTCTGATGCTCTGGAGCTTAAGCGCAATCCGGAATTAGCGATTGATTATATCGTGGCGCCTCCGAGAATGGCGCATTATATGGAGTGCAGTACACAGGTTTATGAGGTTTATTTGAAATATGTTGCGCCGGAAGATATCCATGTTTATTCTATTGATGAGGTATTTATGGATGTTACGGCATACCTGAACACCTGTCGGATGACGCCGGAGGAATTTGCGGGTATGGTGATACAGGATGTTCTGCAGACGACCGGAATCACAGCGACAGCAGGAATTGGGACGAATCTGTATCTTTGTAAAATTGCAATGGATATTGTAGCGAAGCGTACGGAACCTGACAAAAACGGGGTTCGTATTGCAAAGCTGGATGAAATGTCTTACCGAAGACTGTTGTGGGCGCACCGGCCGATTACAGATTTCTGGCGGGTAGGCAGAGGGTATGCGAAGAGGCTTCAGGAAGTCGGGATTTATACAATGGGAGACGTCGCAAGATGTTCCATAGGCAGGCAGGGTGAATATTATAATGAAGAACTTCTCTACAAATTATTTGGTATCAACGCAGAATTATTGATTGACCATGCATGGGGCTATGAACCTTGTACGATGGAGCAGATTAAAGCTTATCGGCCGGAAGCAAAAAGTATTGGTTCCGGTCAGGTTCTTACGTGTCCGTATAGTTTCGAAAAAGCAAGGCTTGTGATAAAAGAAATGGCGGATCTGCTCGCGCTTGACCTGGTGGATAAGGGTCTTGTAACGAACCAGATTGTCCTGACGGTAGGTTATGACAGAGAGAACCTGGACGATCCGGACAGGAGAAGGCAGTACAAGGGAGCGGTCACCATAGACCGCTATGGCAGAAAAATTCCAAAGCACGCCCATGGAACAGCAAATCTGAACAGGCAGACATCCTCTTCAACACTGATCATAAAGGCTGTTACTGAATTATATGACAGGATTGTTAATCAAAATCTGCTGATTCGGCGGCTTACGCTGGCGGCCGGACGAGTTGTGCCGGAGGATTCTGTACAGAACGAAGAGAATTTCGAGCAGCTTGATTTATTTACTGATTATGCAGAAAGAGATCGAAAGCATGCAGAAGAGGAAGCGAAATTAGAGCGTGAGAAAAAGATGCAGAAGGCAGTGCTTGATATCAAAAAGAAATATGGTAAAAATGCGATTCTGAAAGGAATGAACCTGGAAGAAGGGGCGACGGCGAAGAAGAGAAATTCGCAGATCGGCGGACATAAGGCTTAAGAAAGAGGAGAATCATGGAATATCATTTTTATGGATGGGAGCAGGCGCTGGTTCCTGCAGTAAACAAAGAATACAGAGGAATCGAAACTCCGAGGGATTTATACGATGCTTTGTCCGAAATATGGAGTGCAGATACCTGTGCCCCGAGGATGCGGCATAACTGGACGACGGAGAATAAGACATTGGGGCAGTGTTCGATAACTGCTTTTCTGGCACAGGATATTTTTGGCGGAAAGGTATATGGAATTCTAAGAGAAGGTGGAAACTATCATTGTTATAATGTTGTCGGAGACTGTGTGTTTGATCTGACCAGTGAGCAGTTTGGGGAGGAAATTTTGTCTTATGAACAGAATCCGGAGCAGTTTCGGGAAGTGCATTTTGCAAAGGAAGAGAAGAAACTGCGGTACGAAAAGCTGAAAAAGGAATTAGATGAGTTTTTGATAGAACATGCGGAGAGGAACCAGGCTTAGATTTATGATTGTGGATTTGATAAAAAAATATAAAGAAATTATATTATACGTCTTTTTCGGAGCTCTTACGACTCTTGTAAATATTGTAGTATATGCTGTGGCGACAAGGGCAATTCATATAGAAGTAATCGGGGCTTCTGCATGGGCATGGGTTTTATCTGTTATTTTTGCGTATATAACAAATCGTACCTGGGTTTTTGAGAGTAAAACAAATACTTTGGGCGGAATTGTAAATGAAATATTGGGTTTTTTCGGCTGCAGGCTGTTTTCGGGGGCGTTGGATATCTTTTTGATGTGGCTCCTTGTTGATGTGGCGAAAGCCCCTGATCTGATGATTAAAATCCTTTCTAACATTCTGGTAATTATAATAAATTATATTGCGGGGAAATTTTGGATTTTTAAGAAGAAGGAATAGGAGAGTAGAAAAATGGCTGAATTTGAGAATGCTGTATCATTTTATAAAAGTGTGATTGACCAGGACAGAAGCGCAGTGGTTATCTGTAATCTTGAGCATGAGATTATTTATATGAATCCGGCTGCGATTGTAAATTATGCGAAAAGGGGCGGAGAAAAATTAATCGGTCAGAACCTTCTAAGCTGCCATAATGCGCTGTCCAGGGAAAGAATCCTTCAGGTGACGGCCTGGTTTGCAAAGTCCCCGGAGCATAATATGGTCTATACTTTTCACAATGCGAAGCAGAATAAGGATGTTTATATGGTGGCCTTGCGCGAAGGGACAAAATTAATCGGGTATTATGAAAAACATGAATACCGTGATCCGGAAACCATGAAAAAGTATGATGTTTTGATGGACGAGCTGTGTGATAGATTTGAATTCAGGGATATCCGTCAAGAGGAAGCAGACCAGGCGGTTGAGATTGAAACAATATGTTTTCCTCCAAATGAAGCCTGTTCTGAAAAGATGATGAAAGAACGAATCCAGAAGGCGCCGGAATTGTTCCTTGCTGCGGTTGATAAAGAAACCGGAAAAATTGCCGGGTTTCTGAACGGACTTTCTACTGATGAAGCCTCCTTCCGTGATGCGTTTTTTGAAGATGCGCAGCTTTATAATCCTGGTGGCAGAAACGTTATGCTGTTAGGACTGGATGTCCTTCCGCAGTACAGAGGACAGGGGCTGGCAAGAGAAATTATGCTCCGCTATCTGCACAGGGAGCGTGAAAAAGGAAGGAAAAAAGTTGTGCTGACCTGTCTGGATTCCAAAGTGACAATGTACAAAAAAATGGGATTTCACGATGATGGTATGGCGGATTCTTCCTGGGGCGGAGAAAAATGGCATGAGATGAGTTATTCTATGGAATAACTCTAAAACAAATGAATTGTCGGAAAATTTAGAAAATTAATAAAAATAATTAAATTTATAAAATTTGTGTTGACAGATATCAGATAATGGTGTATGGTATAACTATCAAAAGAAAAGAAGAAATGAAAAAGAAAAATCTTAACAAGGAGGTACGGACCGAAGAAAACTTAATCCATTACTCATAATCTAAGAAAGTAGAAGGTGTAGACAATGAAATTAAAAGAAATTCATTCGTAGCCCGTTCGAGAGAGAAAAGAATCGAACGGGCTAAAACTTTATCCGGGGTAGGAGAGGGAATTCGGAAAGAACTTCCCGCGCAACATAAAGGGTACGGTCAGGGCGTGTATTGACAGCCCATTTGCATAATGTAAGCGTCTGATTTTTGATTTCGATGCAGGTAATACCGTGTGGATGAACACAGCTTCCGGCATTAAAATATAAAGAACCATCGTCTCTTAGCCTGGGGCGGTGCGTGTGTCCGGTAATCAGTATCTGCTGTTCTTTTTTTGACCAGTCAGAAAGCTGTTTTTCGGTCTGTGTTTTCCGGTGATTGTTTTTAGCGGCACTGGTGGGATCCGGGACACCAATGTATTCCAGTGGTTTCCAGATATATCTCACCAGAAAACGGGAAACCCGCCAGAATACAGAATTCAGCAGGTCCGCCTGATGACCATGTGTTAGGTACAGACGCAGGCCGTCCGCATTTTCAAGAATAATCCCACTATAATATTTGATATCCGGAAACAGGCATTGCATCTGTTGGCTGTCTGTACAGAAATAGGAAGAACAATGCCGGGCAGGATAATTTTTCTTCTTCTTTTCCATATCGTGATTTCCGTAGAGCATATAAAGGCGGTTTTCCCTGTAAAATTCCGAGAGCAGCCGGAATACATGATCGTGTGCTTCGATAATCTGCTCCATTTTTCTGTTTTCCCATAGTTCATCGCCGTCGCCAAGTTCGACATAGGTAAAAGTATCTTGATAATAGTATTTTAAAGCAGAAAAATAAAGGTGCTGGTTTTTGACAAAATTGTCATTGGAATTTGCACAGCCCCGGTGGCAGTCGCTGAACAAAACGTAACGGGAGGATGGGTCAAGCGGCAAAACCGGAGCGGCAGCAAAGGCCTGGGAAAGTCTGGAATATGCGCTCATAACCGGATTCCTTTGGATGCGCGTTTTCTGTATCGGCGCAGATGCAGGCAATGCCGGAATAGAAACGGCAAATAAAAATAAAGGTAAATCAGGCGGTCAGAGGTACAGTCAAATTCCCGGGTGACAAAACGGTAAAGGCTGCAAAACAGGCGGTTCCAAAGCTGTGCAATTATACGGACCGGTTTTGTCAGGGTTCCACAGGGGACAGGACTTTTGGGGGTTTTAAAAGTAAAGCAAATGCGGCAGCCGTAAGTCTGCAGAGAACAATTATCATAGCCTTTCTCAATAAGTGCATCCTGAAAGGCGCACAACATATCATAGCTGGGAAATTCTATGCAGAAATTTACAAGGAGGTTGTCGGGACTGGAAAAAAGACCCACTTTGAAAATGGCAAGCCACCAGTGCGGCATAGAAAGAATCCCGATATCCTGGCACGTAGTCTTTGTGCTGTATCCAAGTCTCATAGAGAAAATGGGAATTTCGCTGTCAAAGACTGTGTGGAAAAGGGTGTGATTTCTTTGACTTGGTTCTATCAGACTATCTGCGCAGTAGATTCCGATTTCTGCACCGGTATTAATACCATATTGTCCTTTCCAGAATTCGATCAGCCAGGTGCGGCCGTTGTAATCAAAGTAGACAGGCTCACTGTCGAACACCATGTGAAAAAAAGGCGCCGTGCAGTCATAGATATTGGCATAACCAAATTTTCTCTGCCATGCATCGAAAGTTGTAAAGAACAGATCCTGTGCCGGAAGATATTGATATCCGAAAGGATGAATGAGTTCGTTCAGAAGACGACATTTTTCAGAGCAAGTCATAGAGCAGACTTTTTTTATCGAGTATGCCTTACGCCAGCAGCATGATACTGTGCAGAAAAGGATCAGGATAAAAAAGAAACCGAAAAGAAAATACATATAAAAATTCTTCCTTCCTATTTTGTTATTAATATATGCAGGAGGGAAAGGCAGGTGCTTGCAGAGGAGATGGATGAAAAAAGGGTTAGGAGAGAGATTTTGCCATTCTTAAGATTGGAAATTGCATAATAAAACGAAAAATCGAGAAAAATAGTTGTGAAAATGATAAAAAATGCAAGTTTTGCTTGCAATTTTTTCATTTTTTTCATAGAATAGCATATGGTATGTGATTACAGAATTTATAAATAAGGAAGAAAGATAACAGGAGGGGTTTCCAATGAAGCCATACAGTCAGCTTACAAAAGAAGAATTAATGTCCTTAAAAGGAAAACTTGAAAAGCAATTCGAAGATGTGAAAGGCAAGGGCCTGAAACTGGATATGTCAAGAGGCAAGCCGTCGAAAGCACAGCTTGATTTAAGTAACGGATTAATGAATGTACTTACCGGAGACTGTGATCTCGTAAGTTCTGATGGAGTAGACTGCAGAAATTATGGAGTGCTTGACGGAATCACAGAGGCAAGAAAACTGCTGGCTGATATGTCAGAAGTTCCGGAGAGGAATATTATTATTTATGGGAATTCCAGTCTGAATGTTATGTTTGATACGGTTTCACGTGCTATGACGCATGGAATTATGGGAAGCAAGCCGTGGGGAAAATTGAAAGAAGTAAAATTCCTGTGTCCGGTTCCGGGATATGACAGACATTTTGCGATTACAGAATTCTTCGGAATCAAGATGATCAATGTTCCGCTGCTTGAGACAGGACCGGATATGGATATGGTAGAAAAGCTTGTTTCTGAGGATGCATCTGTGAAAGGTATCTGGTGTGTTCCGAAATATGCGAATCCGACGGGTATATCCTATTCAAATGATACCGTAAGAAGATTTGCGAATCTGAAACCGGCGGCAAAGGATTTCCGTATTTTCTGGGATAATGC
>DKYD01000033.1:0-19582 GCA_002492335.1 Lachnospiraceae bacterium UBA7109 | reverse complement strand
TTTCCGTATTTTCTGGGATAATGCATATTCCATTCATCATCTTTATGATGATAAGCGGGATGTTATTCTGGAGCTTTTAAATGAATGTATTAAAGCAGGTAATCCGGATATGGTATTCAAGTTTATCTCGACTTCCAAGGTATCCTTCCCGGGTTCCGGTATCGCGGCGCTTGCGGCGTCTGAAGCAAACCTGGAGGACGCGAAACGTTATATGCAGTTCCAGACGATCGGACATGATAAACTGAATCAGCTTCGTCATGTGAGATTTTTCCATGATATGCAGGGAATGTATAATCATATGCGTAAGCATGCGGATATTCTGCGCCCGAAATTTGAAAAGGTGCAGGAAGTGCTGGAGAGAGAGCTTGGCGGGCTTGGCATTGGAAGCTGGACGAAGCCTTTGGGTGGATATTTTATATCCTTTGATTCCATGGAGGGATGCGCGAAGGCAATTGTTGCCAAGGCAAAGGAAGCCGGACTTGTTATGACAAGCGCGGGCGCTACTTATCCATATGGAAAGGATCCAAAGGATACGAATATAAGAATTGCTCCGTCTTTCCCGACAGTGGAGGAGCTTGAAGTGGCAGCAGAGATATTTGTGCTTAGTGTAAAACTGGTGAGCGTAGAGAAACTGCTGCAGGCATAATGACGAAAATGTGCAGGAAATCTGCGTGATAAAGGAAAAAGGCTTGCTTTTTGGGGATTTGTGTGCTACACTATCCTAGCGAATGGAAGTAGGTCTTTTTTTTTGTGCCTAAAATTTGGCAGTCCCGCAAACTGCCGGTAACCAAGAACTTTAATAAAACGAAGCGAGGTGGAAGTTGTGCGTACAAGAATCACATTGGAATGTACAGAATGCAAACAGCGTAACTACAACATGACAAAGGATAAGAAATCTCATCCTGAGCGCATGGAGACTAAGAAATACTGTAAGTTCTGTAAGTCACACACATTGCACAAGGAAACAAAATAGCCGCGTAGAAGGAGTGTGAATGTTATGAGTGAAAAAACTCAGAAAAAAAGCTGGTTCAAAGGTCTTAACAGTGAATTTAAGAGAATCATTTGGCCGGACAAGATGACACTTGCAAAACAAACGACGGCAGTTGTTTGTGTATCCGTGCTGCTGGGAGTAATCATCGCAGTTGTTGATTTCCTGGTACAGAACGGAGTCGATATTCTTGTCAACCTGGGTTAATAAAACGAACAGCAGGAAAGGTGAGTTTATGTCTGACGCAAAATGGTATGTAGTTCATACCTATTCCGGGTATGAAAACAAAGTAAAAGCCAACATTGATAAGACGATTGAGAACAGACATCTGGAGGAGCAGATCCTTGAAGTCCGTGTTCCGATGCAGGACGTTGTAGAACTGAAAAACGGAGTGCAGAAGGCAACGCAGAAGAAGATGTTTCCGGGTTACGTGCTGATTCATATGGTTATGAACGACGATACATGGTACGTTGTGCGTAATACGAGAGGCGTCACGGGATTTGTGGGTCCGGGATCCAAGCCGGTTCCGCTTACTCCGGCAGAGATGGCGCCGCTGGGAATCAGGCAGGAGAATATTGTTGTAGACTTTAAAGAAGGCGATACCGTTCAGGTTATTGCCGGAGCATGGGCAGATACGGTTGGCGTAATCCAGACGATGAATCTGCAGAAGCAGAGTCTTACGATTAATGTTGAGCTGTTCGGCCGCGAAACGCCGGTTGAAATTAGTTTCGCAGAAGTTAAAAAAATGTAATTACTACAAGTAGTATGCAGTAAGTAAATGAAAAAAGTGGGAGGGACAAAAAAGCCCCGGAAGTACCACAAGGAGGTAATTAGAATGGCAAAAAAAGTAGAAGGTTATATTAAATTGCAGATTCCTGCCGGAAAGGCAACTCCGGCTCCACCGGTTGGACCGGCTCTTGGTCAGCACGGTGTAAATATCGTTGAATTTACAAAACAGTTCAACGCAAGAACTGCAGATCAGGGAGATATGATTATTCCTGTAGTTATTACAGTTTACAATGACAGAAGTTTCAGCTTTATTACAAAGACGCCGCCGGCGGCAGTGCTGATTAAGAAAGCATGTAAGATCAAATCCGGATCCGGTGTTCCGAATAAGACAAAAGTTGCGACGATTACAAAAGATCAGGTTCGTGAAATTGCTGAACTTAAAATGCCTGACTTAAATGCGGCAAGCGTAGAAGCTGCTATGAGCATGATCGCAGGTACATGCAGAAGTATGGGTGTAACTGTAGAGGAATAGAGCAAGTCAATGTAAACAAATATCGTGGGAGGGTTATCCCGACATTACCACAAGGAGGTTATTTAGATGAAAAGAGGAAAGAAATATGTTGAAGCTGCAAAAGCAATTGACAGAGGAACACTCTATGATGTTGCAGATGCAGTAGCATTAGTTAAAAAGACTGCAGTAGCAAAGTTTGATGAGACTATCGAAGCTCATATCAGAACCGGATGTGACGGACGTCATGCTGACCAGCAGATTCGTGGCGCAGTTGTGCTGCCGCACGGAACAGGTAAAAAGGTTCGTATCCTTGTATTTGCAAAAGACGCGAAAGCAGAAGAGGCAAAGGCAGCAGGAGCAGATTATGTCGGAGGAATGGAACTGATTGAAAAGATCCAGAAAGAAAACTGGTTTGAATTTGACGTTGTAGTTGCTACGCCAGATATGATGGGTGTTGTAGGACGTATCGGTCGTGTACTTGGACCAAAAGGTCTTATGCCGAACCCGAAGGCCGGTACAGTAACAATGGACGTGACAAAAGCAGTTCAGGAGATTAAAGCCGGTAAGATTGAGTACAGACTTGATAAAACAAACATTATCCATGTGCCAGTAGGTAAAGCTTCCTTTACCGAAGAACAACTTGCGGACAACTTCCAGACGCTGATTGATGCAATCAATAAAGCCAGACCGGCAGCAGTAAAAGGCCAGTTCTTAAAGAGCGTGGTACTTACTTCTACAATGGGACCGGGTGTCAAGATTAACCCGATGAAACTGGCATAAGAGGTTCATAAGTCAATATATGTAAAAAAAGGGCATTCAGTTTTTGAATGCCTTTTTTTTCGCTTAATCTGCCAGACGTTCAAAATATATTGAAAAAGATGTCGAAGCTTGATATAATTATTAATAACTTTAAATTTAAGGGGACGTTATTATGGCTATTATAGATGTTGTACGGTTTGACGGGTTGAGAAATCGAGACTGGCTGATATATAAATATCCTTCAGATCAACTGGTTCTCTGGTCCCAGCTGATTGTTCAGGAGGGACAGGCAGCTATTTTTGCAAAAGGCGGGATGATCTGTGATATTTTTTATCCCGGAACATATACATTGTCGGCAGACAATCTGCCAATTCTGAAAGGACTTGTGAATTTGCCGTTTGGAGGAAAAACGCCTTTCAGCGCAGAGGTGTATTTCGTAAATACAGCGGTGAAGCTGGATGTTAACTGGGGAACGATAGATCCGATCCAGCTGATAGATCCGAAATATTATGTGAAGCTGAGAATCAGGGCATTTGGTCAGATGGGATTAAAAGTTCTGGATGCTGCGACTCTTTTCAGAGAACTTATTGGCGGGATGCAGCAGGCAGATGTGGTCAAGATAGATAAGGTGAAAGAGTATTACAGAGGCATTTTGGTTATTAAAGCGAAAGCGGCAATTGCGGATGCGATTATCACGAACGGCATTTCGGCTCTGGAAATTTCAACACAGTTGGAGAAGTTGTCTGGGAAGGTTAAACAGCAGGTGGCGCCAGAATTTGAAAAATATGGTTTTACAATGACCAATTTTTATATTCAGTCTATTAATTTTCCGGATGAAGATTTTGCGAAAATTAATAAAATACTTGAGGACAAAGCGGCATTTGAAATCATGGGAGATGGAAGGTATGCAACAAAACGGTCTTTCGATGTGTATGAAGGTGCTGCGAATAATCAGAGTGGAGTAGCAGGAGCTTTTGCGGCGGGTGGAATTGGTCTGGGAGCTGCCATGGGAATGGGTGCTTCGATGGGACAGACCGTTGGAAATCCGATTCAAAGGGAAGAAACAAAGGAATGTATGGGCTGCCATGCACAGATTCCGGCAGATTCCAAATTCTGTCCGGAATGTGGATTCAACAATAGCGAGAGAGTCTGCGAATGCGGAAATAAGCTGAAGCCAGGCGCAAAGTTCTGCTCGGAATGTGGGAAAAAAGTAGAATAATCGGATATCAATTCTCATGTATCTTATGAGAAAAAGATAAATAAATAACTATAGTTTAGGAGGAATTTGAAATGAGTGGGAATGTGTGTCCACAGTGTGGAGCTCCGTTGGATCCGGGAGCAGGGGAATGTAAATTTTGCGGTGAGAAAATTGCGGTTCAGCAGGCGCAGCAGCAGGTATATGGTCAGCAGCCTCAGCCGCAGGTTGTAATTCAGCAGGTACAGCAGCCGGGATATGTGTCAGGAATTAATCCTGCATGGCCGATAAAGAGTAAAATTGCAGCAGGAATTCTGGCGATTTTCCTTGGCGGACTTGGAATTCATAAGTTTTATCTTGGAAAAGTCGGAATGGGAATTTTATATCTTTGCTTCTGCTGGACGGGTATTCCGGCCGTGATCGCATTTATTGAGGGCATTATATACTTGTGCTCCAATGATGAGAATTTTCAGCTTAAGAATCATGTCAGAATACAGTAATAATGAAGAAGTTTATTAAAGTTGTATACTGGATGATGATGTCAATGTTGTTTATAGTCCTGTACATAAGAGAACGTAAAATCAGCCAACTAAAACATATGGGAAAATAGAGGAAATGAGGAGTGTGCGCGTGACTGTAAATGGCCTGAAAAAATGATATAAAAAAGTTGAAAAATGGTTGACAGAAGAAATCAGGAGTGCTATTATATCAGATGACTGCCAAAGACAGCAGGTGCGAAAGCGTAAGAAGATAAACGCCTGCCGAGGAAAGTTGTATTTGATATTATGAATTACAATGCCTCTGTGTCTTTGACACAGAGGTTTTTTATATTCCTTATAGCAGTCAGACAAATTATATAAGGAGGTGCACCATTCATGGCAAAAGTTGAATTAAAACAACCTGTAGTGCAGGCTATCGCAGATGATGTTAAAGATGCGGTAAGTGTTGTATTGGTAGACTACCGTGGACTTACTGTTGCGCAGGATACAGAGCTTCGTAAGCAGTTAAGAGAAGCTGGGATCATCTACAAGGTTTGCAAAAACACAATGATGAAGAGAGCCTTTGAAGGAACAGAGTTTGCAGCTTTAGATGAGCACTTGGAAGGACCGAGCGCAATTGCAATTTCTAAAGACGATGCAACGGCTCCGGCAAGAATTCTTGCGAAGTTTGCGAAAGATGCGAAAGCTCTTGAATTAAAAGCCGGTGTAGTGGAAGGCGAAGCTTATGACCAGGCTGGTCTGCAGGCATTAGCAAGTATTCCTTCAAGAGAAGAATTACTTTCCAAATTGCTTGGAAGCTTACAGTCACCAATCACCAATCTTGCCCGTGTTCTTAATCAGATTGCAGAGCAGGGAGGAGCAGAGGCTTGCATGGCAGCCGCTCCGGCAGAAGAAGCAGCAGAAGCTCCGGCAGAGGAGTAAATGAGAGCAGAGATTAAAAAATATTAAAAATGGAGGATAATAAAATGGCAAAATTAACAACAGCTGAATTTATTGATGCTATCAAAGAGTTATCAGTATTAGAATTAAATGATTTAGTAAAAGCATGTGAAGAAGAATTTGGTGTATCTGCAGCAGCAGGTGTAGTAGTTGCAGCAGCAGGCGGAGAAGCAGCTGCAGCAGAAGAGAAGGATGAGTTTGATGTAGAATTAGTATCTGCTGGTTCATCCAAGGTTAAAGTAATCAAGGTTGTTCGTGAGATCACAGGACTTGGACTGAAAGAGGCTAAGGCGGTTGTAGACGAAGCTCCGAAGGTAGTGAAAGAGGGAGTTTCCAAGGCAGAGGCTGAAGAGATTAAGGCAAAACTTGAAGCAGAAGGTGCAGAAGTTAACCTTAAATAATTTGAGAAGTCTGATAAGGGCAGCCGTAAAATTGCGGCTGTCCTTTTTTGTAACAGTTCAGCCATGACCGGTAAAACGGGCGAATCATGCTTGCGTGAATGAGCACGTTATGCCGGTCATGAGCAGAACGCCTTTTTATGAGCAAAGTTAGCTGCGTTAGCAGCGGGAAAGCGTCGCAGACGCCTTTGCGAATGGCGTGGGCTGAACTGTTACTTTTTTTGAAAAAAATAATGAATATTCGTTGACAAGCCTGCATTCTTCGTGCTATAGTTAAAAATGCGCTATTGTGGAAACTTATACCATAATATTGCCTGAAAATAAGACGAAGTATGTAGGTTTTTGTTTGAATTACAATATTTACGGGCATCAGCGCCCACAAAAAAATATGTAAGGAGTGAAACGTCAATATGGAGAAAAACAGAATTCGCCCTGTCAAAAGTGGAAAAAGTTCGCGTATGAGTTATTCCAGACAAAAAGAAGTTCTTCAGATGCCGGATCTGATTGAGGTTCAAAAGGACTCTTATAACTGGTTCCTGGATGAAGGATTGAAGGAAGTATTTGATGATATTTCCCCGATTTCTGATTACAGCGGACATCTGAGTCTGGAATTTGTAGACTTTACTTTATGTGAGGATGATGTAAAGTACACAATTGAAGAGTGCAAAGAGCGTGATGCAACTTATGCAGCGCCGTTGAAAGTAAAGGTAAGACTCCACAACAAAGAGACTGATGAAATTAATGAACATGAAATTTTTATGGGAGATCTGCCATTGATGACGAGTACCGGTACATTTGTAATTAATGGTGCGGAACGAGTCATCGTAAGCCAGCTTGTCCGTTCACCTGGTATTTATTATGCAATTTCCCATGATAAGTTAGGAAAAGAACTGTATTCTTCTACCGTGATCCCGAATCGTGGTGCATGGCTGGAATATGAGACTGACTCCAATGACGTTTTTTATGTAAGAGTAGATAGAACAAGAAAGGTGCCGATTACCGTGCTGATCCGTGCGCTGGGTATTGGCACGAATCCTGAGATTGTAGAGCTGTTCGGTGAAGAACCGAAAATCCTTGCAAGTTTTGAAAAGGATGCTGCTACAAATTATCAGGAAGGACTTTTGGAATTATATAAGAAGATTCGTCCGGGCGAGCCGCTTGCGGTTGACAGTGCGGAAAGCCTGATTATGAGTATGTTCTTTGATCCGAGACGTTATGATCTTGCTAAGGTCGGACGTTACAAATTTAATAAGAAGCTTATGCTTAAGAATCGTATCAGCGGGCAGATTCTGGCAGAGGATGTGGTAAGTCCTCTTACCGGAGAGATGATTGCAGAGGCAGGTACGAAGGTGACAAGAGAGCTGGCCGATCAGATTCAGAATGCGGCGGTTCCTTTTGTGTGGATTGACAGGCCGGAGGAAGAGAGAAAGATAAAGGTTCTTTCCAGCATGATGGTAGATCTTGCTTCTGTTGTAGATATAGATCCGAAGGAAGTAGGGGTTACGGAGCTTGTATATTATCCGGTTCTTGCAGGCCTTCTGGAAGAGACGGCAGGGGATATTGAAGAATTAAAGGATGCAATCAGAAGAGATATTCACGATTTGATTCCGAAGCATATTACAAAGGAAGATATTCTTGCGTCCATTAACTATAATATTCATCTGGAATATGGACTTGGAAATGATGATGATATTGACCACCTTGGAAACAGGCGTATTCGTGCGGTTGGCGAACTTCTTCAGAATCAATATAGAATCGGTCTGTCAAGACTGGAACGAGTTGTTCGTGAGAGAATGACGACACAGGATTTGGAGGGGATCTCTCCACAGTCCTTGATTAATATCAAACCGGTAACTGCGGCGGTGAAGGAATTCTTCGGTTCTTCACAGCTGTCACAGTTCATGGATCAGAATAACCCGCTTGGTGAGCTGACGCATAAGAGACGTTTGTCAGCGCTCGGACCTGGCGGTCTGTCAAGAGACCGTGCCGGATTCGAGGTTCGTGACGTTCATTATTCTCATTATGGAAGAATGTGTCCGATCGAGACGCCTGAAGGCCCGAACATTGGTCTGATCAACTCACTGGCATGTTATGCAAGAATTAACCAGTATGGATTTGTAGAGGCTCCGTATCGTAAGATCGATCATACGGATCCGGAAAATCCGGTTGTTACAGACGAAGTTGTGTATATGACGGCAGATGAAGAAGATAATTACCATGTGGCACAGGCGAATGAGGCACTGGATGCAGACGGGCATTTTGTGCGTAAGACAGTATCCGGCCGTTACCGCGAAGAGACGCAGGAATATGAGAGAAAATTATTTGATTATATGGACGTGTCTCCAAAGATGGTATTTTCAGTTGCGACAGCACTGATTCCTTTCCTGGAAAATGACGACGCAAACCGTGCGCTTATGGGTTCCAACATGCAGCGTCAGGCGGTTCCGCTTCTTATGACAGAGGCTCCGGTTGTCGGAACAGGTATGGAAGAGAAATCAGCAGTTGACTCAGGCGTATGTGTTGTTGCAAAAGAGGGCGGTATCGTAGAACGCTCAACATCTACAGAAATTACAATCCGCCAGGATGATGGTAATCTGAAGAGATATAAACTGACGAAATTCCTCAGAAGTAACCAGAGCAACTGTTATAACCAGAGACCGATCGTTTTCAAGGGCGACAGAGTAGAAGCCGGCGATGTGATCGCAGATGGTCCGTCAACATCAAACGGTGAGATGGCGCTTGGTAAGAATCCGTTGATCGGATTTATGACGTGGGAAGGTTATAACTACGAGGATGCGGTACTGCTGAGTGAAAGACTTGTGCAGGAAGATGTATATACTTCTGTTCATATTGAAGAATATGAAGCAGAGGCTCGTGATACGAAGCTTGGACCGGAGGAAATCACTCGTGATATTCCGGGTGTTGGTGATGATGCGCTTAAGAATCTGGATGAAAGAGGTATTATCCGGATCGGTGCAGAGGTTCGTGCAGGAGATATTCTTGTAGGAAAAGTTACACCAAAGGGAGAGACAGAACTGACGGCGGAAGAAAGACTTCTTCGTGCAATCTTTGGTGAAAAAGCCCGTGAGGTAAGAGATACTTCTCTGAAAGTACCTCATGGTGAATATGGTATTGTTGTAGATGCGAAGGTGTTTACAAGGGATAACGGAGATGAATTGTCACCGGGTGTAAATCAATCTGTCCGTATTTACATTGCACAGAAGAGAAAGATATCTGTCGGAGATAAGATGGCCGGACGTCATGGTAATAAGGGTGTTGTTTCCCGTGTGCTTCCGGTAGAGGATATGCCGTTTCTTCCGAACGGACGTCCGCTGGATATCGTACTGAATCCGTTGGGTGTACCTTCCCGTATGAATATCGGACAGGTACTTGAGATTCATCTTTCCCTTGCGGCAAAAGCGCTTGGGTTTAATATTGCTACACCGGTATTTGATGGAGCAGATGAAAATGATATTATGGATACCCTTGACCTGGCAAATGATTATGTAAATTTAAGCTGGGAAGAATTTGAGAAGAAGCATAAAGATGAGCTGCTTCCGGAGGTTATGCAGTATCTGTATGACAACAGAGAACACAGAAAGCTGTGGAAGGGAGTTCCGCTTTCAAGAGACGGTAAGGTTCGTCTTCGTGACGGAAGAACCGGAGAATATTTTGACAGCCCGGTAACAATCGGACACATGCATTATCTGAAACTGCATCACCTTGTTGATGATAAGATTCACGCACGTTCTACCGGTCCTTACTCACTGGTAACACAGCAGCCGCTGGGTGGTAAGGCACAGTTCGGAGGACAGCGTTTCGGCGAGATGGAGGTATGGGCGCTCGAGGCTTATGGCGCATCCTATACGCTGCAGGAGATTCTGACGGTAAAATCAGATGATGTTGTCGGACGTGTAAAGACCTATGAGGCGATTATCAAGGGTGAAAATATTCCGGAGCCTGGTATTCCGGAGTCCTTCAAGGTACTTCTGAAAGAGCTTCAGTCATTAGGTCTTGATGTACGTGTGCTGCGTGATGATAATACAGAGGTTGAGATTATGGAGACGGTTGATATGGGAGAAACCGATTTCCGCTCTCTGATTGAAGGAGACAGAAAATACCGTCAGGATGATGATTTCAGCGCTCAGGGATATACAGAGCAGGAGTTCCAGGGAGAAGATCTTGTGGATGTAGAGGTAGAAGAGCCTGAGGATGAATTTGAAATAGAGTTTGAAGAAACTGATGATTTTGCAATGGAATTGGAAGATGAGTAGAAAGGGGTGCCAGTATGTCAGAAAATAACAGAGAACAATCCTACCAGCCAATGACTTTTGATGCAATCAAAATCGGTTTGGCATCACCTGAAAAAATATTGGAATGGTCAAGAGGCGAGGTTACGAAGCCTGAGACGATCAATTACAGAACGCTGAAGCCGGAAAAAGACGGATTGTTCTGTGAGAAAATCTTCGGACCGAGCAAGGACTGGGAATGTCATTGTGGAAAATATAAGAAGATTCGTTATAAAGGTGTTGTCTGCGACAGATGTGGTGTTGAAGTTACAAAAGCAAGTGTGCGTCGTGAGCGTATGGGACATATTGCTCTTGCAGCCCCGGTATCACATATCTGGTATTTTAAAGGAATTCCGAGCCGGATGGGTCTGATTCTTGACCTTTCTCCGAGAACGTTGGAGAAGGTACTGTATTTTGCTTCTTATATTGTGCTGGACAAAGGGGAGACAGATCTTCAGTACAAACAGGTATTGTCCGAGCAGGAGTATCAGGAAGCAAGAGAAAAATGGGGAAGCGCTTTCCGTGTGGGTATGGGCGCTGAGTCTGTACAGGAGCTTTTACAGGCGATTGATCTGGATAAAGAATATGAAGAACTTCAGGAAGGCTTAAAGGGAGCAACCGGACAGAAGCGTGCAAGAATCGTGAAGCGTCTGGAGGTTGTTGAGGCTTTCCGTGAATCCGGAAATAAACCGGAATGGATGATTATGACAAATATCCCGGTTATCCCTCCGGATCTTCGTCCGATGGTACAGCTGGACGGCGGACGTTTTGCTACATCCGATCTGAATGATCTGTATCGAAGGATTATTAATAGAAATAACCGTCTGAAACGTCTTCTTGAGCTGGGCGCTCCGGACATTATTGTAAGAAATGAGAAGAGAATGCTTCAGGAAGCTGTAGATGCCCTGATTGATAACGGCCGCCGCGGCCGTCCGGTAACAGGACCGGGTAACAGAGCGCTCAAGTCTCTTTCTGATATGCTGAAGGGTAAATCCGGACGTTTCCGTCAGAACCTTCTGGGTAAGCGTGTTGACTATTCCGGACGTTCCGTTATCGTTGTAGGACCGGAGCTTAAGATTTACCAGTGCGGTCTGCCTAAAGAGATGGCGATTGAGCTGTTTAAACCGTTTGTAATGAAAGAACTGGTATCTGATGGTACGGCGCATAATATTAAGCAGGCGAAGAAGATGGTAGAGAAACTTCAGCCGGAAGTGTGGGATGTCCTTGAGGACGTAATACGTGAGCATCCTGTCATGCTAAACCGTGCCCCTACGCTTCACAGACTGGGTATTCAGGCATTTGAGCCGACTCTGGTTGAGGGTAAGGCAATTAAACTGCATCCTCTGGTTTGTACCGCATTTAACGCGGACTTTGACGGTGACCAGATGGCTGTGCATCTGCCTTTGTCTGTAGAGGCGCAGGCAGAGTGCCGTTTCNNGCTTAAGATTTACCAGTGCGGTCTTCCGAAGGAAATGGCAATTGAGCTTTTTAAGCCATTTGTTATGAAGGAGCTGGTGCAGAATGGTTCTGCCCATAATATTAAAAATGCAAAGAAAATGGTTGAGAGACTTCAGCCGGAAGTATGGGATGTTTTAGAGGATGTTATTAAAGAGCATCCGGTTATGCTGAACCGCGCCCCCACGCTTCACAGACTGGGAATCCAGGCATTTGAGCCGATTCTTGTAGAAGGTAAGGCAATCAAGCTTCATCCGCTTGTATGTACTGCGTATAATGCAGACTTCGATGGAGACCAGATGGCAGTTCATCTTCCGCTGTCCGTAGAAGCGCAGGCAGAATGCCGTTTCCTCCTGTTGTCACCAAACAACCTTCTGAAACCTTCAGACGGTGGACCGGTTGCCGTTCCGTCACAGGATATGGTACTTGGTATTTATTATCTGACCCAGGAAAGACCGGGAGCATTGGGAGAGGGCAAGGCATTCAAGAGTATAAATGAAGCGATCCTTGCATATGAAAATGAGGCGTTGACACTCCATTCAAGGATTAAAGTCCGGGTATCTAAGACGATGCCGGATGGAGAAGAGAAGACAGGAATCATTGAGACAACATTAGGACGCTGTCTCTTTAATGAAATTATCCCTCAGGATCTTGGATTTGTAGACCGTGAAGTGGAAGGAAACGAACTTCTTCCGGAGATTGATTTCCATGTAGGAAAGAAGCAGTTAAAGCAGATTCTTGAGAAGGTTATTAACACGCATGGCTCTACTGCTACAGCAGAAGTGCTTGATGCGGTAAAATCAATCGGCTACAAGTACTCTACAAGAGCAGCGATGACGGTATCTATTTCCGATATGACCGTACCTCCGCAGAAGCCGGAGATGATCCAGAAGGCGCAGGATACAGTAGATAAGATTACAAAGAACTTCAAGCGTGGTCTGATTACCGAAGAAGAGCGTTACAAAGAGGTTGTTGAGACATGGAAGGCAACGGATGATGCTCTTACAGAGGCACTTCTTACCGGACTTGATAAATATAATAACATTTTTATGATGGCTGATTCCGGAGCCCGTGGTTCCGATAAACAGATTAAACAGCTTGCAGGTATGCGTGGACTTATGGCAGATACAACCGGACGTACTATTGAGCTTCCGATTAAGTCTAACTTCCGTGAAGGTCTTGACGTACTGGAGTACTTCATGTCCGCACATGGAGCGCGTAAAGGACTTTCTGATACGGCTCTTCGTACAGCCGATTCCGGATACCTGACAAGACGTCTTGTGGATGTATCACAGACACTGATCATTCATGAGGTTGACTGCGCAGAGGGCAGTGATGAGATTCCGGGAATGTATGTCAGTGAATTCGTAGATGGAAAAGAAGAGATCGAGAGTCTGCAGGAACGTATTACCGGACGTTATCTGTGCGAGAACATTGTTGATAAAGATGGCAATATACTTGTAAAAGCGAATCATATGGTAACACCGAAGCGTGCAGAGCTTATTATGAAGAACGGTGTAGACGAGAACGGCGAACCTTTGAAGAAAATTAAGATTCGTACCATTCTTACCTGCCGTTCCCATACCGGTATCTGTGCAAAATGTTATGGTGCAAATATGGCGACAGGCGAAGCGGTTCAGGTTGGTGAAGCTGTTGGTATTATTGCGGCACAGTCTATCGGTGAACCGGGTACACAGCTTACCATGCGTACTTTCCATACCGGTGGTGTTGCGGGTGATGATATTACACAGGGTCTTCCGCGTGTCGAGGAGCTTTTTGAGGCAAGAAAGCCGAAGGGACTTGCGATTATCACAGAATTTGCAGGTGTTGCAACGATTAATGATACGAAGAAAAAACGTGAAGTTATTGTAACCAACCATGAGACAGGTGAATCAAAGGCATATCTGATTCCTTATGGTTCCCGTATTAAGATTCAGGATGGTGCAGTGCTCGAAGCGGGTGATGAGCTGACAGAAGGTAGCGTAAATCCACACGATATTCTGAAGATTAAAGGACTGCGTGCAGTTCAGGATTATATGCTTCAGGAAGTGCAGCGAGTATACAGACTGCAGGGTGTTGAGATCAACGATAAGCATATTGAGGTTATCGTTCGTCAGATGCTTAAGAAGATCCGGATTGAGGAAGCCGGAGATTCTGATTTCCTTCCGGGAACAAATGTAGATATTCTGGAATTTGAAGATAAAAATAAAGAGCTGGAGGCAGAAGGTAAAGAACCGGCAACCGGAGAGCAGATTATGCTTGGTATTACAAAGGCGTCACTTGCTACAAATTCCTTCCTGTCAGCAGCATCCTTCCAGGAGACAACAAAGGTACTGACGGAGGCTGCCATCAAGGGTAAGGTAGATCCGCTTGCAGGACTGAAAGAAAATGTTATCATTGGTAAGTATATCCCGGCTGGTACTGGTATGAAGAAATATCGTGATATTCAGCTGGAGGGCGAAATTGCCATGGATGATGAATTAGTTGTTGATGAGGGAGAAACTCCTAAGACAGCAGAATCAGATATTGCTGCCGAAGATGGTGCAGAAGCAGAAGAGAACTTTAATGCAGCTGCATCGGATGAGGAAGCACCGGAAGTTCAGGAAGATTTTGAAGAAGAACTGATAGAAATCGAAGAATAACAGATATAAGGCAGAAGGAAAAAAGGGATGCCGCACTTAGATGTGTGGCCTCTCTTTTTTTAATGCTATTTATTCAAAACCCCTTCTCAAATATTTGCTGTTCTTAATGAGAAAATTTATCAATAACAATATTGACAATCATTATCATCAAGAATATAATAAATATCGCAAATGATAATCAGTATCAATTCGCGCGAGGCAGTATATGAATCAAGAAGAAAAGATGGAAACAGTAATCAGACAACTGAAAGAAAAGGGATACCGCATTACAAATCAAAGGAAGCTTCTTCTCCGACTCATATTGGGGAGTGAATGTTCTTCATGTAAAGAAGTCTATTACGCGGCCCGTAAGGAAGATGGGAAGGTTGGGATTGCTGCCGTATATCGGACCGTACAGCTTCTGGAGGATATGGAGCTGCTGCGCAAGAAATGGTTTTATGAGATCAGAGAATCTGGAGAGAGCAGTAAGCCTTTGTTGTAAAGGCGCTTAAGAAAAATTCAGGGGTTGAAAGGCGGATGAGATGTATGAAACTGACAGGGGCAGAAGAAGGAAAAGAGTATATTATTCAGGATATCGTAACAGAGGACGAAGAGCTGGATGCATTTTTGTTTTCTTTAGGCTGTTACAGTGGTGAACCGATTACGGTGATTTCACATTTGAAGGGCGGGTGTGTTGTTTCTGTAAAAGATGGCAGATACAATATTGACAATCAGCTGGCAGATGCCATTTCAATTTAACTATTCTAAACTATCAGATAAATGATAGGGAATAACTATAATATTTTAATGAGGAGGAAATAACAATGAGAATTGCTCTTGCGGGTAATCCGAATAGTGGTAAAACCACTATGTATAACGCGATCACAGGAAGAAATGAGCGCGTTGGCAACTGGGCAGGTGTTACGGTAGAAAAAAAGGAACACCCCATTAAGAAAAATTTTTATGATGGTGCGGAGGAGCTGATTGCGGTTGATTTGCCGGGCGCTTATTCCATGTCCCCGTTTACATCAGAAGAAAGTATCACAAGCGATTATGTAAAGCATGAGAATCCAGATGCAATTATTAATATTGTTGATGCAACAAATTTAAGCCGTAGTCTTTTCTTTACGACACAGCTTCTGGAGCTTGGAATTCCGGTCGTTGTTGCTCTGAATAAGAGTGATATTAATGAAAAGAAAGGTACAAAAATTGATGAGGCAGCGCTTGCTGCAAAGCTGGACTGTCCGGTAATCAAGACCGTTTCAACCTCTGCCAGTGGTCTGACGGATGTTGTTAAGGCGGCAGCTTCTTTAAAGGGCGTGAAGCAGAAGGCGCCTTATGTTCAGAAGGGTGTTGATTTAAATGACAAAAAGGCAGTTGAGAATGCCGACAGAAAACGTTTTGACTTTGTGAATAAGATCGTTTCCGGAGTTGAGAAACGTAAGGTTCTGACAAAGGAGAAAAATTCACAGGATTCATTGGATGGTATCCTTACAAATCCGGTTGCGGGTCTGGCTATTTTTGCCGTTGTAATGTTCCTTGTGTTCCAGATTTCCCAGGCATGGTTAGGACCGTGGATTGCAGATGTTCTGGTAGGCTGGATTGAAGGTTTCCAGGAAGTTGTGGGAGGCTGGATGGAAGGCGCTGCTCCGTTCTTGCAGGCGCTTGTTGTTGATGGTATAATCGGTGGTGTGGGCGCCGTTGTTGGTTTCCTTCCATTAGTTATGGTTATGTATTTCCTCATCGCTTTGTTGGAGGATTGTGGTTATATGGCACGTGCGACCGTTGTTTTGGATCCGATTTTTAAGAAGGTAGGTCTTTCCGGAAAATCTGTGATTCCGTTTGTAATCGGCACAGGTTGTGCAATTCCAGGTGTTATGGCGTGCCGTACGATTCGTAATGAGCGTGAACGCAGGGCGACCGCAATGCTGACGCCATTTATGCCATGTGGTGCGAAGCTTCCGGTTATCGCTTTATTTGCAGGTGCATTCTTCGGAGACGCTTCCTGGGTCGGTACATTGATGTACTTTGTGGGTATCATTTTGATTCTGCTTTGCGCACTGCTGGTTAATAAGCTTGCAGGATATAAGGTAAGAAAATCATTTTTTATTATCGAGCTTCCGGAATATAAGCTTCCGAGTCTGAAACGTGCGGCTGTTTCCATGCTTGGCCGTGGGTGGGCGTACATAGTAAAGGCTGGTACGATTATTCTGGTTTGTAACACTGTTGTGCAGATTATGCAGAGCTTTAACTGGAGCTTCCAGGTTGTTGAGGAAGGCGCAGAGAATACATCCATTCTGGCGTCTATCGCGGGACCATTTGCTTATCTGTTGATTCCGATTGTCGGTTTTCACGCATGGCAGTTGGCAGCAGCTTCTGTTACCGGATTTATTGCAAAGGAAAATGTAGTAGGAACGCTGGCTGTATGCTATGGTGTGACAAACTTTATTGATACAGAAGAATTAGCGCTGGTAGGCGGCGCAAGTGATGTTGCTTCTATCTTTGCGCTGACAAAGGTTGCAGCTCTGGCTTACCTGATGTTTAACCTGTTTACACCTCCGTGTTTTGCAGCGATTGGAGCAATGCATTCAGAGATTAAGAGCGGAAAATGGCTGTTTGGCGGTATCTGCCTGCAGTTAGGTGTAGGATATACGGTTGGATTTCTTGTATATCAGATTGGAACACTGGTTACAACAGGTTCTTTGGGAGCAGGATTTGTGCCGGGACTCATTGCAGTTCTTATAATGGCGGCTGTCGTTGTTTACCTGATTAAGAAGACAGATAAAGATCTGGCGGCTAAATATGCCCTGAGTGCGAATTAGAGACAGAGAATGTTTTAGAAGATATTTATAAAAGGAGTGACTGGAATGACAGATTTCATTATTGTTGTGATTCTTGCGGTGATTATAGGATTAGCGCTTACGTATATCATCAAAGAGAGAAAACGGGGAGTAAAATGTATCGGATGCCCGGAGGGGTGCCGTGGATGCAGCATGCATGGAGAGACGACTTCAGTTTGCGGCGACAATAGTGAGAAGGATGCCGGTTGTCACTGCCATACAAAATAAATGAATTAAGAAAGGACGTAAAGCCCGGCGCTTTACGTCCTTTTTCAGCTAATATACATGGGCTACTTATGGGCAATGTCTTTTGTTCCAGTCACTGTATAGCCTGCTTTTTCAATCGCATTTTTAATCGCGTCATCAGAAATGGGATGGTCTGTGGAAACGGTTACCGTTCCTTTTTTCAGATTTACGGTACCGGAGACGCCGTCGAGCGAATTAACGGCTTCCATAACCCGGTTTACGCAGTGCTGGCAGCTCATGCCTTCCACAAGGAAAATTCTGGAAGATACAATGGCGTCCAGCTTTTTTGCACGTGCCTTATAGCTGTCCCCGCCGCCACAGCAACCGCCCTCTCCGCGAAAATGTCCGATGCTTTTTCGCAGGCAGAAGAGGAGCAGAACTACAAGAATTGCCACGATAATATAATTAATCATAAAATCTCCTTTCTTCTGAAATATGTGAAATAAGTGGATGAATAGTTTGCATCCGCTAACTTGATTATACCATTTTAAAAATGAATGTCAACGAAGGTCTTGTCTTTCACAGTTAGTTACTGCTATAATGGCATTATAAATCTTGTGCTATATTGAGAAGAGGTCAGATATGTTTCATGTTTTGCCGGGGAACTTTTTTGTTCCCCTTTCTTCACCAAATAAAATGGTATATTGGGAGTGCATCTGTAAGCTGTTTTCCGTGATGGAACATCAGCTTTCTTTTGGTGTGGAAAGAGAAGTTCTTGTTGATGAACTTCAATATTACTTTGAACAGTCCGCAGCGGCTGAGATTGTAGAAGAGGAGTTTGCCGGGTCTGACAGCAGGGGGAAGGCTAACGGTATTTTGCGGCGGTTGGAGTATTATGGCTGGATTGAGATAGAGACGGATAAGAGTTATGTACAGAGAGTGAATTTTAAGGAATATTCTGTGCGGCTTATGAAGGTGCTGCTGGAAATTGAAGAAGGAAAACAGATTGAATATCAGGGATATATTTATACAATCTATAGTCTGGTTCGTGGAAATACGGATAACCCCGGGGTGGTGCTGCTGCAGATTCTGGAGAATACGGATTTTCTGATTACAGGTCTTAAGAATCTGAATTCCAATATTAAGCATTACATAGACGAGCTGACAAAGCACAGTACGGTAGCAGAGATTATGGATGCGCTGTTTAATGATTATATTACGAATATAGTAGATAAGGCATATCACAGGCTTCTCACATCTGATAATGTATCAAAATTCCGCCCGGAGATTATTGAGCGGCTGGAAAGCAGAAGCAGGAGCAAGGCCTATATTGAGAAAGCATCTGCAGAGATTGCAGGGCTGCAGGAGACAGATCTGGATACTGCAAGGGAAAATGTTTACCGGTATCTTCATGAGATTATTGAGGCTTTCCGCAATATGGACGATATCCTGAATGAAATTAATCAGAAGAATACCCAGTATCAGAGAGCGGCGATTAACAGGGCAAAGTTCCTGCTTTCGGGAAATGAGGATATCAGAGGGCAGCTGAAAGAAATCCTCCTTGGCCTGAATGAGGCAGTCAACAGAGAAAAGATGGATCTGGGCGGGATCTATGAAATTGACTTCCTCGAAAATCTTGTGCGTATATACAGTTGTACCTTCCTTGATGAGAATTCTTTTTATTCACCGATAGAAGGACGGAAGGAATTTACCCCGCAGCAGATTGTAAGCAAAGAACCTGACGATAAGATCCGTCAGGAAAAGCTTCGCCGTATGATGGAGAAGATGCAGAGGATTCTAAGTACGGAAAAGATTGAGCGTTATGTGGAGAAATGTATGGCAGAAAGAAAAGAAATAATGGCGTCAGAGCTTCCGTTATCTGATGTTGAAGATTTTGTGAAAATTATTTATGTCCGGCTGTATGGACAGCGAAAGAATATGAAGTACCGGATAGAGACAACAGAAGAGAAGGAAATAAACGGATTTCGGTTTAAGGATTTTAGAATCTGGAGGAAATAAAAGTGGAACGACTGGAAAATATGCGACAAAAAGACAAAGATGAATTTAAAAGGATATGTAATCGGCTTCTTAGCCACTGCTTTTTGTGCAAAAGAAACGCGACCAATAAGTCGGATTATTATTTTGTTTTGAAATACCGTACGGAATTTCAGG
>DKYD01000074.1:16633-20014 GCA_002492335.1 Lachnospiraceae bacterium UBA7109 | reverse complement strand
AATTATTTTATGGGAGGAAAAGTGTAATGAAAAAGTTAAAAACATGGCTGGGAATTTTCGGGTTTGCTTTATTGTTTCTGTTTGGAATGAACAGCACGTTGACAGTGAGGGCAGCTGATTATTTTGAAGTAAAGGTATTGGGTGAAACAGTGGCTTCTGCGGAAGGAGTAATATCGCAGGCTATGCCGGAAGGAATGACGATAGATACTGCCGCACATATAATTACACTTGAGGATGTTACGATCGTGGGTGACCCGGAAGAAGGAACGGATGGCATAAGCATTTCGGGTTCTGATTTTACTCTTTGTTTGAAAGGAAATAATACGATTAAAGGTACTAATTCAGGAATTCTTTCCTATAATACTATGCATATTACAGGAGATGGAGCGTTGAATATTGAACCGGTTTATTATGGTATCATGACAGCAGGGCTGAAAATGACGTCAGGAAATCTCCATCTCACATCCCCATCTTCTGAAGACAGTATCAATGTATTCTATGGAATCAGTTATTGGGCAAGCTCTATGGAATCCGAAAGACAATTTGAATTCCTGGGAGGAACTGTTGATATTCAGTGCGGAGATACGCCAAGCTCAAATTTGCATGTGGGTATTGATTCCCAGAACATGAATATGGTGATTAAAAATACAACGATCCGGATGGATTTGGGAAAAGCAGCTAATTTGATTGGTATCGGTTGTGGCTATATGGGTTATATACCGTCAACGGATGAAGATAAAAGCTTTGGAGGCAAACTTACGATTGATCATGCATTTATCAGCATTAAAGCATCCAAAGCGGATGCTGTACCATTGACTGCATATGTGTATGAGTTAAACGATGTAAGTGATTCTTATTATTATGTGGGTGACAGTGTTGCCGGGAAAAACGTAGATAAAATGAGAGCATTTAAAGAAAGTGAATATTACGAAGGACGACGTGACTGTACATATAAGTATCTGACGATTTCTCCGGATCCGGTAGAGATACAGATGGCGTTTGATGATGTGAAGGAAGGCGACTGGTATTACGATTATGTAGAGTATGCTTTCAAGAATAATCTGATGACCGGATTAGATGAGAAGAGATTTGGTCCGGTACAGCAGCTTGCACGTGCTCAGTTTGCAGTTATCCTGCATCGTATGAATGATGAACCGGCAATAGAATATACCGAAAAGTTTCAGGATGTAGGAGATGATATCTGGTATACGGATGCAATTTTGTGGGCAAACAGCATTGGAGTGGTAAATGGATATTCCAACAGTAAAATGTTTGGACCTGCTGATGATATCAACCGTGAGCAGATGGCTGTTATGATGTATCGTTATGCTGATTATAAAGGATATGATATCAGTGCGGCAGGAGATTTCAGTAAATTTTCAGATGCGCTTTCTGTAAATGATTTTGCGAAGGACGCTATGAAGTGGGCGGTCGGAACTGGAATTATTACAGGGAAAGATAATGGAAAGAAACTTGACCCGCAGGGTTATGCAAGCCGTGCAGAATGTGCAACCATTATGATGCGTTTTATGGAGAAATATGGAGAGTAGTGAAAATATAGAAGATATTCAAAAGCGGTTGACAATCTCTTTTTCTATCAGCTATAATAGTCTTAATTATCAGAGAAATGCTATGACAGGGAGGAGTATACAAGTACCTGAAGCCAAGAGAGAAGATGGAAGGTGGAAATCTTCGTGACGGATTTGTGGAAGTAGCCCTCGAGCAGTGAATCGAACGCAGCGGGAAGGAACCTGTTATATTTCAGAGCTGCAAGTAGTCTTCAACGTCATTCCCACGTTACAGGGAAGCGGTATCGGAAGAAAAAAGCAATAGAAGATAATTCCCGTGCCGACAGAGTGCATAGATGTGATTCTATGAAATTAGGTGGTAACACGGATTGGATATTCGCCCTAAGCTTTACGGCTTAGGGCATTTCTATTGAGGAGGTTTTGGTATGAGGAAAATCAGTGGAAACAAATTACTGGTAAAAGCGCTGCGGGAAGAAGGAGTAGATACGATTTTCGGCTACCCGGGCGCCTGCACAATTGACATCAGCGATGAGCTTTATAAACAGGATTACACGAAAGTCATCCTGCCGAGACAGGAAGTGGCACTTGTGCATGAAGCAGATGCTTATGCACGCTCCACGGGTAAGGTTGGAGTATGTCTTGTAACAAGCGGGCCTGGTGCGACCAATCTGGTGACAGGACTTGCAACCGCATATTATGACAGTGTTCCGCTTGTATGTTTTACAGGTCAGGTTTCCAGACATTTAATTGGAAATGATGCGTTTCAGGAAGTGGATATTGTTGGTATTACAAGGAGTATAACGAAATACGGCGTTGTAGTTAAAAAGAGAGAAGATCTGGGCAGAATTATTAAAGAAGCATTTTTTATTGCGAGAAGCGGAAGACCGGGACCGGTGCTTATTGACCTTCCAAAGGATGTGATGGCAGAACTTGGAAATGCCGAATATCCGCAGGATGTTGTAATTCGCGGATACAAACCCAGTACCGGAGTGCATATCGGGCAGCTCAAGCGAGCGATTAAAATGTTGAGTAAAGCGAAGCGTCCACTGTTTCTTGTAGGTGGTGGAGTAAATATTGCTCATGCCCGTGAGGAATTCACAGAGCTTGTTGGTAAGACCCAGGTTCCGGTTGTGACGACGGTTATGGGAAGAGGGGCGATTTCTACGAAGCATCCTTTGTATATTGGAAATCTTGGAATGCATGGAGCCTATGCCTGCAACATGGCGGTTAATGAATGCGATCTGCTGTTTTCTATCGGGACGAGATTCAATGACCGGATTACCGGAAAGCTCCATTCCTTCGCACCACAGGCGCAGATCGTACATATCGATATTGATACAGCGGCGATTTCCAAAAATGTACAGGTAGATGTGCCGATTGTTGCAGATGCAAAAGAAGCGATTGAGAAAATGCTGGAATATGTAGAAGAATACAATACGAAGAAGTGGACAGACCAGATTGAGGTATGGAAGCAGGAGCATCCTCTTGCAATGAAAAAGAAACCGATTATGACGCCGCAGGATGTCATCGATACAATTAATGAAATGTTTGAGGAATGTATTATTGTTACGGACGTCGGACAGCATCAGATGTTTACCGCCCAGTTTGCAGAGATAACTGAAAAAAAGAAGCTTCTGATGTCAGGAGGTCTTGGAACAATGGGGTATGGACTTCCGGGGGCGATTGGTGCGAAGATCGGCAATCCCGACACACCTGTTATCTCGATTTCCGGTGACGGCGGTATGCAGATGAATATTCAGGAGCTTGCGACAGCAGTATTAGAAGAACTGCCGATTATCTCCTGTATATTTAATAACAGTAATCTGGGCATGGTACGCCAGTGGCAGAAATT
>DKYD01000074.1:15767-16309 GCA_002492335.1 Lachnospiraceae bacterium UBA7109 | reverse complement strand
CATGGTACGCCAGTGGCAGAAATTATTTTATGGAAAACGATATTCTATGACCTGCCTTCGTTCCGGCGCGGCCTGCAGGGGAAAATGCGGAGATGTGGAATGTCCGAAATACACACCGGACTTCATTAAGCTGGCAGAAAGCTATGGCGCAAAAGGAATTCGTGTTACGGAAAAAGAAGAGATACGTCCGGCTTTTGAAGAAGCGATGAAGAGTACGAAAATACCGACCATCATAGAATTTGAGATTGATCCGGAGGATTTGGTATATCCAATGATAGAGCCGGGCGGAACCTTAAAGGATATGATTATGGACTGTTAGAAAGGGGAAACGTGGGATGAATGGAATGAAGAAAAGATGGATCTCTCTGTATGTAGAAAACCAGGATGGCGTCCTGTCCAAAATCTCCGGACTATTTGCCGGGAAATCTTATAATATCGACAGCCTTACTGTTGGAACAACAGAAGACCCGACGGTATCCAGGATGACGATAGCAACAGTCAGTGACGATGAGACCTTCGAGCAGATTAAGAAGCAGCTGAAC
>DKYD01000074.1:14829-15516 GCA_002492335.1 Lachnospiraceae bacterium UBA7109 | reverse complement strand
CATTAAAGTAATAGATTTTACAGACATTTTTGTCCGGATGAAGGAAATTATGTATATAAAGGTCAAAAAATGTACAGCAGAAGATAAGGTGGAGTGTTTTCAGATAGCAGAGACATTTAAGGCTAAGGTAATCGATTATGGAAAAGACAGCCTGTTGTTAGAATTTGTACAGACAGCAACTAAAAATGATGCAGTCGTAAAACTGATGAAAGAAGAATTCCGGATCATAGAAGTCGTACGAGGCGGAAGTGTCGGAATAGAATCAATCAGCATGATGGAACGCTGACCAAGCCATGCACGCAGCAGCGATACGCCTGAGCGGGAGCTTGCTCACGGCACAGGCGTATCGCCGCTGCGTATAGGGCGCTCAGACCCACCGAGGAGAAGCGGAGCGGAACCGAGGTGGAATGGCTTGGGAAGCGGAGTGAAGAAGCCTAAAGCGCACTCTTGATTTTATATAATGTGAGTATTATAATAAATACCAGATTGGTTTTATAAGAAGAACGGAGGAATGAACAGTGGATAAGAAGAACATTGATTGGGCAAATTTAGGATTTGGTTATGTAGAGACAGAGAAAAGATATGTGTCCAACTATAAGGACGGAGCGTGGGATGAGGGAACATTGACATCTGATGCGAATGTAACGATAAATGAGTGTGCGTGTGTACTTCAGTATGCACAGACCT
>DKYD01000074.1:0-14528 GCA_002492335.1 Lachnospiraceae bacterium UBA7109 | reverse complement strand
CAGTATGCACAGACCTGTTTTGAGGGATTAAAGGCTTATACGACGGAGAATGGAGATATCGTTATGTTCCGTCCGGACTTAAATGCACAGAGAATGGCAAACACAGCTAAGAGACTGGAAATGCCGCCATTTCCTGAGGACAGATTTGTAGAGGCTGTTAAGGAAGTAGTAGCGGCAAATGCGGCATATGTTCCGCCATATGGTTCCGGTGCGACGCTTTACATCAGACCGTATATGTTTGGCTCAAATGCAGTTATTGGTGTAAAACCGGCTGAAGAATATCAGTTCCGTGTATTTACGACACCGGTAGGACCATACTTCAAGGGCGGCGCAAAACCAATTACAATTCGTGTCTGTGATTTTGACCGTGCGGCTCCGCATGGAACAGGTCATGTAAAAGCAGGTCTGAATTACGCAATGAGTCTTCATGCAATCGTAGATGCACACAACCAGGGGTATGATGAAAATATGTATCTCGATGCCGCTACCAGAACAAAGGTAGAAGAGACAGGCGGCGCGAACTTTATTTTCGTAACAAAAGACGGAAAGGTTGTAACACCGAAGTCAAATACAATTCTCCCATCCATTACAAGACGTTCCATTATGCATGTGGCAAAAGAATATCTTGGACTGGAAGCAGAAGAAAGAGAAGTATACTTTGATGAAGTAAAAGATTTTGCAGAGTGTGGTCTTTGCGGAACGGCAGCAGTTATTTCACCGGTTGGAAAGATTGTAGATCATGGAAACGAGATCTGCTTCCCAAGTGGAATGGATGAGATGGGACCGGTTACGAAGAAGTTATATGATACTCTGACGGGAATCCAGATGGGACATATTGAGGCGCCGGAAGGATGGATCTGCAAGGTATGCTAAAAGAAGATAAGATATGACTGGCTTAAGAGGATGGGCAATTCATAAGTTGTAGGAGCAATCAGCCGATGGGAATACTCCTGTCGGCCGATTGTGGTTATCTTGTCATCAGGTTTTGAATTAATACTAAGCTTTAATGCTTAAGATTCGTGAAACATTCACACTTGTATAATTTTTGATGGGAAAATCTAAAATTCGTTCCCGAAGTATTGTCTTATAGAATTCTTTTTGCAAATCAGAAATAAAAGGAGTTTCATCAATAATTTTATAAATCTTATTCATATCAATTCTTGGCAATATTCTTTTTAATGCCCTGTTGCAATCTATATTTTCCAAAGAGGCAATAAACTTGAAATATTGGATTTTTTGACCATGGTTTCAGGATTATAAAGAAAACCCCAGTTGCCGTTGTGCCTGTCCCAATTGCCGATTAAAGCATCTACAATAAACATATCCCAAAACCAATCAGTTAATAACTTGGAATCAATGGCGGTTTGCTCCTCTAAAGTTTTTATAATATCGCTTAGTTCAGTACCGTAACCATTGTATAGGTTCCGAGTAAGGTTTTTTGCACCGGAATACCAATACTTTCAAAAACATGGCAACCGAGATATTCTGATATACAACCGTTTGCATAACTCATTTTTTTATTAATAGCGGGAGTAGCTAGGAATTTAAGCATATACAGTCTGTTGTTGTATAACACAGAAATTTTGCTGCCATTTGCACCTGCATAGGTTTTGTTACGAATGGGAAGATGAGTAAAATCAATCATTAGTTAGTCACCTCGTTTCATTCTTAAATATTTTTCACGCAAATACCAGGCCTGTTCATTTGATATTTCCTGCCCAACTTCGGCAGAGTTAATATCTGCATTTAACTCGCTCCAGTATAGATCCCAATGATAATCTTTTTTGCCGTTGTCTACAATTTTCCAGGAAGCAATCATATTTTTTAATGAGGATTGAAGATATGGCGGTAAATCGCATTCGAGGTAATCTTTGCTTATGGGAAGACCAGTTTCGCTATCGTAGTCTGTATTTGTCGCATCTAAAGACATAATATACTCCATAGTGCAATTAAGGGCTCTTGCAAGTTGTTGTACCGTGCGGGCAGAGCATTTTTGCAAAGAACTTTTACCGGAGCAGATATCTATAACGGTCGTTTTAGGAATGCCGCTGACTTGTGACAGATGATATTTGGTAATATTTTTGCTGTCTATATATTCTTGCAAATTCATTTGTATCCTCCTTTTTTATTGTATTATATCGGTATACCGACCGTTTGTCAATGCGTTCGCGGTTGTGCAATAATGCAAATTCATCTACAAACAGTATATAACAGTTGACAACAGTTGCAAACTGTTATATACTGTTTACAACAAAGGAGGGATATAATGAAATTAATTATAAATCATTCTTCCATGCAGCCAATTTACGAACAGATTGTAGATCAGGTGAAAGGAAAGATCATGCAGGGGGAATTACAGGCAGATACGCCTCTTCCGTCTGTCCGCACTCTGTCGAAGGAGATAAAGGTCAGTGCGCTGACTGTGAAAAAAGCGTATGACGCGCTGGAACAGGAAGGATTTATCATTACGATTCATGGAAAAGGAAGTTACGTAGCTTTTGCGAACCAGCAGCTTTTGCTGGAAGAGAGGAAAAAAGAAGTAGAAGCGGATCTTGAAATAGCTATCCGCAAGGGCAGGAGCTGCGGAATGAATAATCAGGAACTGAAAGAATTATTTTATCTTGTTTTGGAGGATTAGGGATATGTTACGGTTAGAAAATGTCAGAAAACAATATAACGATTTTGAGCTTCAGTGTATGATGGAAGTGAAAACGGGGTGTGTCACCGGATTGATCGGTAAGAACGGAGCGGGTAAGAGTACGGCATTTAAAGCCTGTCTGGGATTGATTCAGACAGAGGGAGGTATCATAGAAGTATTTGGAAAAGACGTCTCTCTGCTTGGGGTAAAGGAAAAAGAAGATATCGGAGTTGTGTTATCAGACTCAGGCTTTAGCGGATATTTGATGGTGAAGGATTTGTTGCCGGTCCTTGGAAGTCTGTATTCCCGGTTTGACAGGGAGCAATTTCTTGAAAGATGCAGAAAGTTTGAGTTGCCGATGAAAAAGAAGATTAAGGAATTTTCTACCGGAATGAAACGAAAACTGCAGGTGCTGGCAGCAGTTTCCCACGATGCAAAGCTCCTTATCCTGGATGAACCTACAGTAGGACTTGATGTCGTAGCAAGAGAAGAGCTTTTAGATATCTTGCGTGAATACATGGAGACGGGAGAGCGTTCTATCTTAATCAGCTCTCACATTTCCAGTGATCTGGAAGGCTTTTGCGATGATATTTACATGATAGATCATGGAAAGATTATTCTTCATGAAGAGGCAGATGTACTGCTTGATTCTTACGGGCTTCTGAAAGTTACGGAGGAACAGTACCGGACACTGGATAAAAGCTATATTGTGCGTCATAAAAAGGAAGAATTCGGATACAGCTGTCTGACGAACCAGAAGCAGTTTTATCTTGATAATTATCCGCAGCTTGTTATGGAAAAAGGAAGTATTGATGAATTGATTATGATGATGGTGAGAGGTGAAGCGTGATGAAAGGATTATTGATAAAGGATTTTAATCTCTTGAAAAATAATAAGCAGTTTTTTGTAATTATTATGTTGGTCGGAGGAGTATTTGTCTTTGCATGGGATACACCTGATTTTGCAATTTCTTATGTGTCGATTGTATTTACAATGTTTACGATCAGTACGATCAGCTATGATGAATATGATAATGGAATGGTATATCTATTTTCTCTTCCGGTGACACGTAAGGGTTATGCGTTGGAAAAATATGTGTTTGGCGGGATTATGGTACTTTGTGCCCTTGCCGGAATGTCGATTCTCTCCTGGGTGGTTGTTACGGTGAAGCAGATTTCATATCCGCCGGAGGAATGGGCGGGAGCTGCAGGAGTCTGTATTCTTGTTGCCGCCGTGCTTCTGTCGCTGATGATACCGCTGCAGTTTAAATTCGAGGCAGATAAAAGCCGGATTGTCCTTCTTTTTGTGTGTGGGTGTGCAGCGCTGCTTGCATACGGGATTGTGAAAATATCATTATCTCTTGGATTTGACATAGGAAAAGCTGTTGAAGGGATCATTGTCGGTCATCCGGGAGGAATGATAACCGGATGTGCGATAACAGGGCTGCTGGTTTTGGCAGTATCGTACCTGTCTTCTGTTAAAATACTGGAGAAAAGGGAATTTTAGTCTTTCAAAGATATGTCAGATTATGATATGTGGGACAAAAGGACGCAGATTTTTAAGATGTCTGCGTCCTTTTTCGATGGCTTTCTATAATCAGCCGGATCGTCCGGTATAAAAATGGTTTATATTCTTCAATTGGAAGGGGTTCCTCATACATCATGGAATTATATCCGGCAGAGCCGGCAAGCTCTACAATTGTAAAAAGCATGACGTCAACGTCCGTATAGGAATATTCATCCTGTTCTACAAGTTTAAGGAATTTTTCGTAAATTTCATTGGCGTTTTTTTCACCTGTAATCAAAGTGGAGCGAAGCGCGCCCATAACGAGGTTTTTGGAAATAAAGTTAAGAAGCGGCTTATTGTTCATCAGGGTATTGACGATGTGGTCAATAATAAAAATAAGCTGTTCTTCAAGCCCTTTTGTGCCTGATATGGCGAGGGCGTCATCTGCGGCGTTAAAAAGCTCCTGGGTTTTATGGGATACCAGTTTGTTCTTAATGTCATATTTGTCCTTAAAATACAGATAAAAGGTTCCCTTGGCAACTCCGGCTTTTTCTACGATATCCGAAATGGCGGTAGAGTTGATTCCTTTCGTAATAAATAATTCATAGGCAGTATTATAGAGGGCCTCTTTTTTTCTTTTCTTATTTTCATCAATTTTTCCCATTGCAAATCACTCCTCGTTCGTTGCAGGTATAGCTGAAATCAGTGTTTTTACTGTTCGTTGCATTCACATTGTATCGTGAAAACGTTTCCTTTGCAAGATAAAATAATAAAAAAATGACTAAAAGTCAAAAAAAGTATTGACTAAAAGTCATTTTAGAGGTATAGTACATACGATGATAAATGACCAGAAGTCATAAAATGAAAGAGGTGCAACAGGTATGGTTAAAATGGGAAAGAAGATTGTGAAGTACAGGGTACTGATATTGATTGTCAGTATACTTCTTCTGATTCCTGCGTCAATCGGGTATTTTAACACCAGAATTAATTATGATGTACTCACTTATCTTCCGGAGAATATTGAGACGATGGAAGGGCAGGACATCATGGTAGAGGATTTTGGAGTCGGAGCCTTCTCAATGCTTGTGGTAGACGGCATGGAGAATAAAGATGTCGTGAAGCTGAAAGAAAAGATTGAAAAGGCAGAGCATGTGGAAAAGGTTATCTGGTATGATTCCGTGATGGATATTTCAGTACCGGAGAGTATGCTTCCGGATGATATGTATAAGGTCTTTAATTCGGATACGGGAACGATGATGGCAGTATTTTTTGATGATACGACATCAGCGGATGGCACATTGAAAGCGGTAAAAGAAATCCGGCATATTACCGGGAAACAGTGTTTCTTAAGCGGAATGTCCGGAATCGTTCTGGATACAAAGGAACTCTCTGAACATGAGACGCCGATCTATGTGCTGATTGCAGTTCTCTTGTCCACGCTTGTACTGGGAATTACGATGGATTCCTTCTTTACACCGATCTTGTTCCTGCTTAGCATAGGAATGGCTATTGTATATAATCTGGGCAGCAATGTGCTTTTCGGAGAAATATCTTATATTACGAAGGCGCTTGCGGCGGTATTACAGCTCGGTGTTACGATGGATTATTCTATTTTCCTGATGCATAGCTATGAAGAGCAGCAAAGGCGGTATCACGGAGATAAGGAGCGTGCTATGGCACATGCCATATCCCAGACATTTTCTTCTGTGATCGGCAGTTCGATTACGACAGTGGCCGGGTTTATTGCACTGTGTTTTATGAGCTTTACCCTGGGACTGGATATCGGTATTGTAATGGCAAAAGGAGTGATCTTTGGCGTTATCGCATGTGTAACGATTCTTCCATCCATGATTCTGTGCTGTGATAAGATCATTGATAAGACGAAGCATAAACCGCTGCTTCCGGATATTGGAAAAATATCAGACAGAGTAACAAAGCATTATATGTTTTATGTGGTATTATTCCTGATTTTACTGATACCGGCTGTATATGGAAATAATCATACCAGTGTTTACTATAAACTGGATGATTCACTTCCGGAGAGCCTGCCAAGTATTCAGGCAAATGCGAAGCTTAGGCAGGATTATAATATGAATACGACTCATGTGCTTCTTCTGAAGAGTGATGTTCCTGCGGCAGATGTAAGCAGGATGATTAAGCAGATTGAAAAGGTAGATGGGGTCAAATGGGCGCTCGGGCTTAATTCCGTGGCAGGCCCCGGAATCCCGGCAGATATGCTTCCTGATTCCGCTACCGGGATGTTGAAAAATGACGAGTATCAGATGCTTATGATTAATTCGGAATATGAGGTTGCGACGGACGAGGTAAATGATCAGGTGGCGGCGATTAATGAGATTACAGACCAGTACGATAAGGATGCCATGCTGGTAGGCGAGGCGCCGCTGACAAAAGACCTGATCGATATTACAGATACAGATTTTAAGACGGTAAGCGTCGTGTCGATAGGAATTATATTTGTGATTATTTTAATCCTGTTTGGCTCCATATCACTTCCTGTTATTCTGGTAGGGGTAATAGAATTTGCAATCTTTGTCAATATGGGAATCCCATATTATACAGGGACGAAGCTTCCGTTTGTGGCATCGATTGTAATCGGAACGATTCAGCTGGGAGCGACAGTTGATTATGCAATTCTTATGACAACCCGGTATAAGCGCGAAAGAAACAGAGGGGCGACAAAACATGATGCGATCACAACTGCCCATAAAGTATCTGCCCAGTCAATTATTGTCAGTGCATTAAGTTTCTTCGCGGCAACGATTGGTGTTGGATTATATTCCAATATAGATATGATCAGCTCACTGTGTATTCTGATGGCAAGAGGGGCGATTATCAGTATGGTAGTAGTTGTATTTGTCCTGCCGTCGATGTTTATGGTATTTGATAAAGTAATTGTAAAGACAAGTAAAAATTTTCTGCCAAAAACGGAAAAGTCAAAGAATTAGGAGGGATTTCTCATGAAAAATAAGACGAAGAAAAGAATACTGGCCGCATCTATGGCGCTGGTTGCAGGCACAGGACTTACAGGAGTTTATGAATACAGTCATCCTGCAGTAACTGTTTATGCGGGGGAAGAGAAAGAAGCATTAAAAAAAGCGGCAGAGGAGATGCTTGGAGACAGTGATACAGGAAGCACAGGAGAATTTTTTAAGGATGAATCGGTATATGTAAAAGCGGATGCATCCGGAAAAGTAAAAAATATAACAGTAACGGAATGGCTGAAGAATCCGGGAGCAGGGGAAGCGGCAGATGTTTCTGAGCTATCCGATATTCAGAATATCAAGGGGGAGGAGACATTCAAAAAAGGAAATGACGGAACGCTTACCTGGCAGTCGGAAGGAGAGGATATTTATTATCAGGGAACAACAAAGAAAGAACTTCCGGTGGATGTAAGGATTTCCTATAAGCTTGACGGGAAAGAGATTTCAGCAGAGGATCTTGAGGGGAAAGATGGTAAGGTTGAGATTCATATCAGATACACGAACAAGACAAAACAGAAAGTTTCTATAGGTGGTGAAGATGTGGAGATGTACACACCATTTGCGATGGTAACCGCATTGATGCTTCCGACAGAGGAATATAAAAATGTGACCATTGACCACGGCAGGATTATTTCTGATGCAGATAAGGACATTGTAGTTGGAATTGCATTTCCGGGATTAGAGGAGAATCTGAAGCTTCAGGAAATTGAACTGGATATTCCGCAGAGCATAACGATTACTGCAGATGTAAAAAATGCAAGTGTAGGACCGACCATAACAGCCGCATCTGCAGATGTTATCAGTAACCTTGGACTGGATGAGATAGACAGCTTTGAGGATCTGGAGGATTCTATCGATGAGCTTGATGATGCGGCGACGCAGCTTGCAGATGGCTCGAGGGAAGCGTCCGATGGTGCAGACCGGCTGGCAGACGGTTCCAGGGAATTGTCTGATGGCGCAAGTGCGCTTGCGGAGGGAAATCAGACGCTTGCAGGAGGAGTGAATACGTTAAATAATAAAAGCGGTGATCTGATAAAAGGAGTCAAAGACCTGGCAGACGGCATAAACCAATATACGATGGGTGTAGAAGGTCTGGCACAGGGAAGTGTAGTCTTAAGAGAAGGTGCAAAAAGTGTGAATGACGGCGCTGCTCAGGTGAGAGACGGGGCAGCAGGTGCAAAGGCGGGAGCAGATCAGCTTGCCGCAGGACTAGAGGGCGCTTCTTCCCAGGTGGCAGGAGTCGTAGGAAATATTTCGACAGGGCTTAAGGGGGTATCTGATGCACTTGGCGGCGCGCAGGCAGCACTTGACGGTATAAGCGCCAGTGCGGACGTCACGGTTGCAGTGAATAAAACAGAGATTGTAAATGCGGCAATGAATGCCATATCATCTGACAGTACACTAAACAGTGAGCAGAAGGCAGCGATTAAAGCGGCAATAGAAAGTGCGGTTCCGGAAGAAATCACAGAAAAGAATGTGGTGGCAGATGTAAAAGGACTCGACCAGGTGGCACAATATCTGGGCGGCGCGCAGGGCGGTATCGGACAGATACAGAATGGAATAAATGAAAAGCTTCCGGTTCTTAACGAAGGAATGAAGGGGTTAAACGACGGAGCGGCAGCGCTTCAGGGTGGACTTGGAAGTCTTGCGCAGGGGAGTGAAAACCTTGCGGCGGGAACAGAAGAGCTGTCAAAAGGTGCGGGCAGCCTTGCAGACGGTGCGGCAGTATTAAATAAAAACAGTAATCTTCTGACAGGAGGAACCTTAAAGCTGCAGCAGGGAGGATCTCAGCTGAAAGAAGGAGTAAGGCAGCTTGCAGACGGCGCGAATGCAGCGTCTGCAGGAGCAAATGCATTGAAGAGCGGCGCGGCACAGGTTGCGGATGGAAGTCGGACGCTTGCTGAGGGGAATCAGACACTGGCAGATGGAATGTCCGAGTTTAAGACTTCCGGAATTGATAAATTAACAGAGCTTTTTAACGGAGATATTAAGAATCTGACTGATCGGATCGATGCGATGACATTATTGGGAGAGAATTATCGATCCTTTGCCGGAATCAAAGAAGGAGTAAAGGGAAGCACAAAATTTATTATTGAAACAGAATAGATGAGACAGAAGAATGGAGAGGCGCAGATCTTTTGAGGACCTCTCCTTTTCTTTTGGTTGATAAAATAATTGGTTCGTGTATAATATGAGACGAGGGACAAATGCAGGGCAGGAGGGATAAATCGTGGATTCGTATACAAGTTTTGCCGAAGTTTATGATACATTTATGGATAATGTACCTTATGAAGAGTGGGCAGATTATCTGCAGACGCTTTTCAGTGAATATGGAATCCGGGAAGGACTTATGTTGGAGCTTGGCTGCGGAACCGGGAATATGACAGAAGCGCTTGCAAAACGTGGCTATGATATGACAGGTGTGGATAATTCCGGTGAGATGCTGGAGATCGCAATGAAAAAGCAGAAGCAGAGTGGATATGATATTCTCTATCTTTTACAGGATATGCAGGAATTTGAGCTGTATGGCACGGTGCGTGGAATTGTGAGTGTCTGCGATTCGGTAAATTATATTGTAGATAAACAGGAATTAGAAGAAGTGTTCCGGCTTGTAAATAACTACCTTGACCCGGATGGTATCTTTGTATTTGATTTTAATACAGAATATAAATATAAAAAGGTTCTCGGAGAACAGGTAATCGCTGAGGACCGTGAAAAATGCAGCTTTATCTGGGACAATTATTATGATGAAGAGGAAAAAATAAACGAATATGAGCTGACCTTGTTCATTCAGGATGAAGAGAAGAAGGAGTTTTACCGCAAATATCAGGAGGTACATTTTCAGAGAGCATATACGCTGGACGAGATGAAAGAGATGACCCGGAATGCAGGGCTGATCTTTGAGACGGCATATGATGCATATACGAGAAAAGCACCGCATGAAAAAAGTGAAAGAATCTGTGTGGTGGCAAGAGAACAGGGCAAGAGAAAGGAAGTTTTGGATAAATGAAAGATTATATTGTAAGAGCAACGGCTGCAGAAGGACAGGTAAGAGCGTTTGCAGCTACAACAAGAGAGCTTGTGGAAACTGCGAGAAAGCATCATAATACAAGTCCTGTGGCGACAGCGGCGCTCGGAAGACTTATGACGGCCGGAGCCATGATGGGAAGTATGATGAAAAATGATTCGGATATGCTGACCCTGCAGATTCGTTCGGGAGGTCCTCTGGGAGGAATTACGGTGACTGCGGACAGCCATGCCAACGTGAAGGGCTACGTGTTGAACCCTGATGTGATGCTCCCACCCAAAAACGGGAAACTGGATGTGGGAGGTGCAGTAGGTGTTGGCTTGCTGCAGGTAATCAAGGATATGGGGCTTAAAGAGCCATATTCCGGTCAGACCGTTCTTGTAAGCAGCGAGATAGCGGAAGATCTGACCTATTACTTTGCAAATTCTGAGCAGATTCCATCTTCGGTAGGATTAGGTGTGCGGATGGAAAAGAATAATACTGTAAAATGCGCGGGCGGTTTTATTATCCAGTTGATGCCGTTTGCAGATGAGAAAACAATCAGTCAGCTGGAAGAAAATCTGAAAAAGGTAACCTCTGTCACAGCGCTGCTGGAGAAAGGGTATTCTCCGGAGCAGCTTCTGGAGGTGCTTTTGGGGAACCTGGAACTTGAGATTACGGATACGATTGAGACAGGGTTTTACTGTAACTGTTCCAAAGAGCGGGTAGAAAAGGCAATTGTAAGTATCGGAAAAAAGGATATTCAGGAAATGATAGAAGAAGGAAAAGACATTGAAGTAAAGTGTCATTTCTGTAATACTGCATATAACTATACCGTAGAAGACTTGAAGAGGATTATAAAAAGAAGCAGATAAAATGGAGGAAGATCATGAGACATGGGTTTGTAAAAGTTGCAGCCGTAACGCCGGATATCCGCGTGGCAGACATTACGTATAATACAGAACAGATATGCAGAAGAATCAGAGAGACTTCTGCGGCCGGGGCTAAGGTGATTGTCTTTCCGGAGCTGTGTATTACCGGATATACCTGCGGAGATTTATTTACACAGGATATACTGCTTGACAAGGCAAAAGAGGCTCTTCTGACGATCGCAAAATATACAGAAGACAAAGAAGGACTCATATTTGTAGGCGTGCCTCTTGCAGTTGACGGAGAACTTTACAATGTGGCAGCAGCGCTCAATAAAGGAAAGATACTGGGATTTACGACAAAAACATTTCTCCCGAATTACGGAGAATTTTATGAAATGCGTCAGTTCCGGCAAGGACCGGATCAGGCAAGAATGATATTATTCGAAGGAAAAGAGATTCCGTTTGGCCCGCAGCTTCTCTTTGTGGCAGATGAGATGGATTCACTGATCGTATCAGCGGAAATCTGTGAGGATGTATGGTCTCCGGTTCCGCCGAGTATAGAGGCGGTAAGAGAAGGCGCCGTGCTGATTGCAAATTGTTCTGCCAGTGATGAGACAATCGGAAAAGAAGAGTACAGACGCAGTCTGATATCCGGACAGTCTGCAAGACTGATCTGCGGATATATTTATGCGAACGCAGGAGAAGGAGAATCTACGACGGATCTTGTATTTGGCGGACATAATATCATTGCGGAAAACGGTACAATACTGGCACAGGGAAAGCGCTTCGAAAATGGGGTTATTTACTCTGAGATCGATGTTCGGAGACTGAACAGTGAGCGAAGAAGAAATACGACCTTCCAGGCGGCAAAAGAACGTAGACTGCTCCGGATTCCATTTACAGTAAAAAAAGAAGAGACGGAGCTTACCAGGACATTTCCGGCGATGCCCTTTGTTCCGGGGGAAGGAAGTGAGAGAGCAAAACGATGTGAGGAAATTCTGACGATACAGGCAATGGGGCTTAAGAAACGTCTTTCTCATACGCATACAAAAAATGTAGTCGTAGGTATTTCAGGGGGTCTGGATTCCACACTTGCACTTCTTGTGACGGCGAAAGCATTTGAAGCGCTGGGACTTGAAAGAAGTGGAATTACAGCCGTAACGATGCCATGCTTTGGAACTACCGACCGCACGTATCAGAACGCGTGCAAAATGTCAGTAAAACTTGGAGCCAAACTGAAGGAAGTGCCGATCGGAGCTGCGGTACTTCAGCATTTTCAGGATATCGGCCATGATCCAGGGGATCATAGTGTTACCTTCGAAAATGCACAGGCAAGAGAGAGGACACAGGTGCTTATGGATATTGCGAACCAGAAGAGCGGCCTGGTAATTGGAACAGGAGATATGTCGGAGCTGGCGCTTGGCTGGGCGACCTATAACGGCGACCATATGTCTATGTATGGGGTCAATGCATCAGTTCCCAAAACGCTGGTAAGACATCTGGTACATTATTATGCAGATACGTGCGGGGATGAACAGTTAAAAGAGGTATTATATGACGTGCTCGACACACCGGTAAGCCCGGAGCTGCTTCCTCCGAAGGATGGTGAGATCGCACAGAAGACAGAGGATCTGGTAGGACCTTATGAGCTGCATGATTTCTTTCTATATTATATGATGCGGTTTGGATATGCGCCGGAAAAAATCTATCGTATTGCAAAACGTTCCTTTGCAGGAGTGTACGGGGAAGATACGATATATAAATGGCTGCGTACATTCTGCCGGCGGTTCTTCAGCCAGCAGTTCAAACGCTCCTGTCTGCCGGATGGTCCGAAAGTCGGGACGGTTGCTTTATCTCCGCGAGGAGACTGGAGAATGCCAAGTGATGCATGTGTGACAGCGTGGATGGAGGAGTTAGATGCGCTGAGGGAGGCTTAAATACTGCGTGCCTGGCTGCTTTGTTCTGTGTTTCGTCACAGAATAATCACACTTTTTCGACGAAAAAGACACAAATTTCTAATATGATATGAAAAACGGAAATTTGGAGGGCATAAATTGGATGAAAGAAAATAAGAAAAAGATGGAATTGGAAGTTACTGTTGAGAATTTTATACAGGAATTGAAGTACCACAGGCGGGATAATGTGCGGACTATGCTGAACAGCGGTGTCCTGCAGATGCTTGGCGAAGAGGATAAAATTCCCGTTTATAGAAGGATTCTTGCATTGTGCGACAAGCAGATTGCGGAGCAGCTTTTTAAAATAACAGGGCAGTTTTCTGTGGAAATGATGGAGCTTGATTTAAAGAACCGGAACCAGAGGGAGTTTGTATCCTTCCTGATGACAAAGTATTTAAAGAAGATTGATTATAAAGAGGAAGAGGACTGCGAACGGTTGTTTGAGATCGCCTGTATTGTGGGAAATAGAAATATGCTTCGATATTTGATTCAGCACGGAAAGGCAGTCGGCAGGTATCCGAAGCTGGTGACCTGCTCTCTTGAGTTGTTTTCCCTGATTGATAAAATCCCGGAGAAGTACATGCACGAAGACTGCAAGGTGGCATTCTGGGTAGAGGCGGCGCTGTCGGACCGGAGCATAGAAGCTATGAACGCTCTCTATGCAAAGGGATTTGATCCTGCAGTGAAAAACAGCGACGGAAAATCTGCTGCTGATGTGCTGGGAAAGCGTATCGGCAATATCCGCTACACGAATAACAGGAATGGTGAGCTGAAGAGAAAAAAGGATAAAGAAGCGGTTCGGTATCTTAAGAGGCTGGCCTCTGGAAAAGACGGGAAGGAGAAGAAATTTTCTTCGAAGAAATGGATGATTACTGGTGTGGCGGTATTGATTGTCGTATGTATCGCAGGCGTATTTGTGTTCCAGAGCGCCAGGTCGGACGATACTGCCGATGCAAACACAACGGCAGAGGGTGATACAGAAGCAGATGGCACGGCAGACGTAACAGCTGACAGCGGTATGGAAGACGGCGGTGTGTCTGACAGTTACAATACCGATACAGGTCTTTCGGTTGCAGACGGGGACACGGTAAATATTGATTATACGGGGTATGTGGACAATGTTGCATTCGACGGCGGAAGTACCAACGGAAACGGAGCAGATCTGACGATTGGTTCCGGAACTTACATTGATGATTTTGAAGAACAGCTTATCGGCCATAATGTAGGGGAGAATGTACAGGTTACTGTTACATTCCCGGAGGATTACGGTGTGGAAGAACTGAACGGAAAAGAAGCGGTCTTTGATGTGACAATCAATGGGATTTATGAATAAAATGGTGGCAGCGTAAAGGACAAATCTGTCTGTATATAGCATATAAGTGAATGAGGATGTCTCAGAACTATGGATTTTTTGATTCATGGTTCTGGGGCATTCTTTTTCTTTTGCTTGTATGAAAATTTTTGAAATTATAATATGTATTTTAAATTTAATAAAAAAAGAAAAAGAAACAAAAAGTTAACAAATAATAAACGTATAGAGTAAAGATT
>DKYD01000066.1 GCA_002492335.1 Lachnospiraceae bacterium UBA7109 | reverse complement strand
TTATATATATTTTTTTATTTTTTATATTCATTTTTCTTGTATTTATATTAATTTTCAGAATTTTTATTCTAAAAAACAACAAGAGCGACAGTCATTATAACTACCGCTCTCTGCATTTACCATCTATTCGTATCTGTCCCATTTATCTGCCAGATTCTGAATCTGGCTCTCGAACCTGGCAAGCTCTTTATTGGCTAACTCTTCATTTTTATATACGACCTCAAGCAGTCTCTTTGCCGCCGCGACTACGCGGTTAAATGCACTTTGCTTCCTGATCCTTGATGGTTTCTCATAAGCCTTCTTCGGCTCTCTAATCCCCTCAGAAATGATCTTTCCAGTTGCAAGATCAACGCATCCTCCGGAATATGGAGCAAAGGCCGGACAGCCGAAGCGTTCTGTTATCGTTTTTGCAAATTCATCAGTCACCGTATCTTCTCCATGTACGACAAATACATGCCCCGGCGCTTTTTCGAACCCTTCGAGCCATTTTAACAGCCCGTTCATATCCGCATGACCGCTGATGCCCTTCAGAGACTCTATCTTTGCATTCACTTCCACAGTCTCTCCAAAAAGCTTCACACACTCAGCACCTTCGATCAGCTTGCGTCCCAGAGTTCCCATCGCCTGATATCCGACAAAACAGATGGTACTTTCTTTTCTCCACAGATTATGCTTCAGATGATGACGGATTCTGCCAGCTTCACACATTCCGGAGGCAGACAGGATAACCTTCGGCTTCTCATCAAAATTAATCATCTTTGACTCTTCGCTCGTAATCGTCGTCTTAAGTCCCGGGAAAATCAGAGGATTTATCCCCTGCTCCACAAGAGCCATGGCATCTTCATCGAAACAGCTCTTTACGTTTTTATTAAATACGTTCGTTGCTTCAATCGCAAGCGGACTGTCTACATACACTTCAAATCCCGGATATTCCGGCAGAAGATTCTTCTCCTTAATCTCACGGATAAAATATAAAAGCTCCTGTGTACGCCCCACAGCAAAAGACGGAACAACAACATTTCCTCCTTTATCGAAGGTTTCTTTCAATATTCTGGTAAACTCTCCGACATAATCCGGTCGTTCCTCTCCATGTATACGGTTGCCATAGGTGGATTCTATTACAACATAGTCCGCACTTTTCACGCACTGCGGATCTTTTAGAATCGGCTGATCCAGATTTCCCAGATCTCCGGAAAATACAATTTTCTTTGTTATGCCATCTTCTGTGATCCAGATTTCAATTGCCGCCGAACCAAGCAGATGTCCCACATCTGTAAAGCGCACTTCTATTCCGTCGCACAATACAATTTTCTGGTTATAATCGCAAGGCGAAAGAAGACGGATCGCAGCCTCTGCGTGCTCCATCGTATACAGCGGCTCATACTCCGCCGCCCCGCTTCTTTTTGCCTTTCTGTTGCGCCACTCGGCTTCAAATTCCTGGATATGAGCGCTGTCACGCAGCATGATATTGCACAAATCAGCAGTAGCAAATGTAGTAACAATATCTCCCGAAAAACCATTTTTACACAAAAGAGGTATTTTGCCGGAATGATCAATATGTGCATGTGTAAGAAGTACATAATCGATATCCGCCACAGATACCGGTATCTCCTGATTTTCATACAAGTCCGGTCCCTGCTCCATTCCACAGTCTACCAGAATATTTTTCCCACAGGCCTCGATCAGATGACAGCTTCCGGTCACTTCATGGTCTGCACCAATAAATATAAGCTTCATATGCACACCCCTTTTCTTTTTATTATAACACTTTTTTCCCGGTATGACTATGAATACTTTACCATCTCTTTCTTCAGCCGCTGCATAATTTTCTTTTCCAGCCTCGATATGTATGACTGGGAGATTCCCAGTATGTCTGCAACTTCCTTCTGTGTCTTTTCTTCTCCATCCGGAGTTCCGATCCCAAACCGCATTCTGACAATCGTACGCTCTCTGCCCGACAAATGTCCAATCGCTTTTATCAGGATCTTTCTCTCCGCCTCCTGCTCCAGATCTTTATAAATGGTATCTTCTTCTGTCCCTAAAATATCTGAGAGGAGCAGCTCATTTCCATCCCAGTCCACATTCAGCGGCTCATCAATGGACACTTCCATTCTTGTTTTATTATTTCTCCTCAGATACATCAGAATTTCATTCTCAATACAGCGGGAAGCATAAGTCGCAAGCTTAATATTCTTTTTGGGATTAAACGTATTGATCGCTTTAATCAGACCAATCGTTCCTATGGAAATCAAGTCTTCCACCCCAACTCCCGTATTATCAAATTTTTTGGCAATATAAACTACCAGACGAAGATTGTGCTCAATCAGCATCTTTTTCGCATGTTCATCTTCCTCGGTTCCGAGTTCACCGATCGCCGCCGCTTCTTCTTCCATTTCAAGAGGCGCCGGAAGGATATCCGAACCACCAATGTAATGAACATCTCTTCTATCCGGAAAAAGTAACGTCCGAAGATCCGGTATCACTTTTAATTTAAACTGATGAGGTACCGCTATTTTAATCACCATATCTATTCCTCCTATAACAAGTCAGGATTTATAAGCATTTCATAATCATCCATTGTCATATACTCCTCACATACTGCAACAACGGGATGCTCAATCCATATCGGACGCCCGTTCTCGATACACATTCTGTCCGGCATGATGACCGGCATCACTCCCTGCGCCCTCCCGACGCTGTGATATGGAATATAGCGGATTCCATCCGCACTCTCCATCTCTTCCACCGAACCGGTTTCCGGAACGAAAAAGCCAAGCTTTTTTGCCATATCTTCTGAAACAATACTGACCGGTTTCCCCGTCACGCTGTCCCGCAGACGATTTCCCGTGTCGATTAATGCCTCTGCGCGGCACTCTTTTTCATCTTTTACAAGCACTACCGTACAGTGTCCCGCACGCCTGGCTGCCAGATAAGTGAAAAAATTCCAGATACCCAGACTCACATAATAACCTGCCAGCGCCAATGCAAAAAAGAGACTTCCCACTCTGATGTATTGATGGAAATACTGCATAATTCCACCCATGAGAAATGCGCATATGTAAAGCAGTATATAAGCTCTTGCAAATACTTTATCCCACCTGAGCTTAAGTCCTGTTTTTATCATCACAACATTAATAACTCCATGGAACAGCAGGAACTTAACAGGCATATTTAATCCCGGAACGATTACGACAACACAGGTCAGAACTGCCCCCAGCATTGCGCCAACGCAGATACTTCCATGTGTAGCCAGGCATGGGGATATCTTACGCACAATTGCAAGCAAAATATAGTCCATCATAAAGTTCACAAGAAAAAACACGTCTATGTATAATTCATAGTGCATGTTCCACCCTCTTCCTCTTTTGATACTAAATCGATTTGGTACATGAGCAAGATTTATTATACGGGGAATCTGTTAAAGAATTTGTCATAAGATGATAGCGGAAACAAGATTTGTTTCGACAAAAAAACTCAGAATAGATTCTTTCTATTCTGAGCATTTTTTAATATAGCATTATATCAGTATTTATCCTTTTTTG
>DKYD01000001.1 GCA_002492335.1 Lachnospiraceae bacterium UBA7109 | reverse complement strand
TTTTGCGGTTACATTCAGGAACTGGTCTGTTCCGTTAAGCTTCAGCGCTTTTCCTGTACCGTGATCTTCCAGTGTATACGTACCGGTTGCTTTTGCATTTCCACCATCAAAGAACTCTCCAGATGCATCAAAGTTAAAGTCTGCAAGGACTTCCGGTATCGTCGGATCTACCGGATCTTCATCGTCCGGGAACTTCCATTCTCCGCCTACAACATCGAGTGTCCAGAGCTGATCATCTGTACCAGCATACGCTTTCTGTGTAAGTGCTTTGTTGTCACTTTCTCCCAAAGCTGTCAGTACAAGCTTACTCTTATAGTTTGTAATTTTATAATACGCTTTGCGGGCTGCGCCTTCTCCGCGATATTCTACAAATTCCAGTGCCCATTTCTGATCGTCCGTTCCGGTATTTGCAAACTGTTTAATCGCAGCACCTTCTGTAGTCAGACCATCCCACACTGCAATACCTAAATCTGTTGCAAAGTTTACAAAATGATAATAACCATCCTTATCAGATTTTACAAGCTTCCATGTCTGATTACTCTCTCCACGGTTTGATGCTGTATTAACTACATCACCGTTTGCATATCCTTCTGCGGAGAGAAGGTCTCCTGTTGCAGCGCTTGTAAGCTTCAGGTTTGTTGTCTCTTCTACTGCAGTTACCTCTGTGGCGTCCGGTGTGTTCTCATATGTACCATCCAGCTTAAAGGTATTAATAGAATGTGCCGGAACAGTTACGTCAAATGCCTCATTGTTTACAACTACCGTTACATCTTTCGCTGCTGCTGTTGAATTTTTTACATTTAATACAACTTCTCCATCCGTATTCTGGAAACCGATTGCTCTCAAATCCTGAACATAACCTGATACGGAACCTTCGCCAAGATTGTTGCCTTCTACTTTAATTCTTCTTGCCCCTGCATCAATGTTAGAGCTGAAATGCTTCACCTGATAATAGCTTGGATTAAAGTGTATATTCTTTCCATTTACAGAAATCGGCGCATTCTGCGGCCATCTTCTGCTTGCCGGCTCTGCATTGTTTTCTCCATTGCCCTCTAAGATCATATTCCACAGATGATACTGGCTTACGCCCGCATCCAGGAATTCTTTGTAACAGTCAAACTGCTCTTCCGCATACTGCCAGCTGTTGTCACCACCGCCACACTTGGATTCAGACTGGATCATCTTCACCGGTGTGCCGTTTTCAGCCTTGCTCTGTGCGTAAAGCTTTGTGGCAAGCGGAGCTCCCCACCACTGGAAGCAGTAACCGTCTACTTTCGCACTTGTTACCGGATCTTTATAGGTCGGCCATACCATACTCTGATTGGAATCAGTAAATGTACCAAGCCATACCTCAACATTTTTGTTGTTCGCTTTGTTATATGCTTCCACTGCATCACAAAGATAATCTCTTAAGAATACATTGAGCTGATCCCCATTCCATACACAGGAAGGATATGGAGTATTCATAGTCGGCTCATTCTGAGGAGTTACCGCGTGAAGATCAATTCCCTCTTCTGCATATGCCTCAAGATATTTTACAAAATACAATGCATACGCCTCAAAGTTTTCTTTTGTATCTTCAATTCCCGGCCATCCACTCTCAACACCATTCAATTTATTATTTGTCTTCATCCATGCCGGAGGAGTCCATGGTGATGAGAAAATCGGCATATCCGGAACATACTTCATAGCCGCCTTAATATACGGAATCAGATATTCTTTATCCCGGTCAATGCTAAAGCTGCTCATGTCATAATCGTCCCACTCATCATCTGCATAAGTGTACATATCAAGACCAAAGTCGCTTGATCCGATCGGAGTTCTTCCGGCCGTAAGCTTCAGTCCATCCGTATTCGGATCAAACAATGCCTGAATCACGGATTCCCGTTCCTCATCACTGAGGTCACGCATTGCATACCATCCTTTTTCATTAAAGCACCCGCCCCATGGGTTGGAATCCATTGCCTGATAACGTGTGTTCTGGTCAACAACGATATAATTAGCAGCTGAATTTTTAATTTCCTCAACCTGCTCGTCCGTCACGTCTCTTACATCTACTGCACCATTGTCTGTCCATGGAGACTGTTCCGTTGAACTGGTCCATTCAGCGCCGACAATCTTATATTCTCCGTTTGCCAATGTAATTGTCTTTGCGTAATCTTCACACACTTTTACAGCTTTTGTATTATCCTCATAAACAGAAGCTGTCAATGTATACTCACCATCAGCGGAAACTTTAAATGTACCTTTTCCTTCTGTGCTTCTCTGCCCATCTGAAAGAACTATTTCAAAATACATTCCGCTCTGCATGGAGTACATTGCAGAATATGAAATTTCATAATTTTCAGCAGAAGCACTGATGTTGCCAATGGAATAATTATCGTCGTATTTGCTCACGAAATCTTCATTCCCTTGTTTTACAGCAACCTCGAAAAGCTGTGTATCAGCACCTGTATATGTCTCCTGGGTTACTTTACTATCTGCCACAGTAAGTACAAGCTTACTGTTCTTATTCAGAATCTTATAATAAGTCTTGTTATCCTTCTTCACCTCTACAAATCTCCAGAACTGATCTGCAGAGTCACCTGTTGTCCACTGTGCAGGCTGAGTCCCCGGAGCAGTTGTTCCGGCAAGCAGACACATCGCCTTATCACTGTTTTTATTTATAACATGGTACCATCCTGCTTCCGTCCCCTCCTGAAGTTCCCATGTCTGAGAGACTGCATCGGACGCATCCGAAACTGTCACAGCTGCTTCATTATCTTTGCTTGAGCCGGTGATATCCAATACTTTACCGTTAGCAGCAGATTTCAACTGTACGATCGGCTTTACTTTCACTGTTTTTGAAACCTCAACGTAATTTACATAAGATTTCCCATCCAATGAACCGTTTACCGCTAATTCCACTCTGAGAAATTTAGCGTCAGACGGAACAGCCGCACCAAACACCATTGGATCCGATGTACGTGTTGCATATCCACTTGCCGCCTGCAAAGTGTTATGACAAAGTTCGACACCGTCTGCAGCATCTGCACTTGTCAAAGCTGTAAGCTTTACGTCAAGTGTTCCACCGCTCTGTGCGTATGTAATCGTTGCTGCTGACATCTCGCTCAGCCTGTCTGCATTCACTACGATTTTTGCAGAAACCCCGGTGTTTACATCAATCTGCGGATCACCTGTCGAGCCATCCGTCTTTGTCTCATCAGAGGTAACGCCTTCAATACTTACCGCATAATCACTTCTGAGATAGTATTTTTCACTGTCACCTTCAGCTGCCGCTACAACTGACACATCACATATGCATCCTAAAAGCATTGCAAGTGTCGTCATAAAAGCAATTATCCTTTTTTTCATAAGAATCCTCCTTCTTCATATTTGCATACTTCACGTGTTATTATATATGATATTTTCTATATTATATATATAATTATTTGCCCTTTATCTATAAATAATTGCACTG
>DKYD01000072.1 GCA_002492335.1 Lachnospiraceae bacterium UBA7109 | reverse complement strand
TATTATTCAGAGATTTCTGGAAAAATATGAGAAATAATAATTCAAAACAGGTATAGCAAAATGCAGAAAATCTACTTATAATAAAAAGTAACTATACTTTATATTGTAAGTAGATTTTTCTTATGAAAAATAAAACTTTGCAGTGTGGAATCTTAAGGGAGAATATGAATGATTGGGAAAAAGTGGTTTAGTTTGGGTTTAATATGCAGTCTTTTTCTGACGGGATGTGGAAGTAATAAGCAAGATGGAATGTTTGAGGAAGAAAAAGAATATGAGAAAGTGAGTCTTTTCTGTGATGTGGATTTCTGGAAGCCGTCTGAATGGACATTAGAAGAAGGTACAGTTACAGGAGATATATCAAGAAAAACAGGTGCGATGATTGATGTGATAGATGTTACCGGAGATGCGGACAGGCAATTAAGTCTGAAGATTATTAATAATGACCTGCCGGATCTTATATCGGTTACCGACAGTACGGTTATCAGTCAGCTTGTTTCATCAGGAAAAGTGTGGAAATTGGACGAATTTTTAGAAAGATATAAGCCGGATTCGCATATATTAAAGGATTTTCCCGAGGATATCAAAAAAAATCTGCTCAGCCGTGATGGGGCATGGTATGCGTATCCATCTCATATGAGTTCACAGGATAACAGAAACGTCTGGGTTCCAAGCGATGAATATTATGTAAATATGGTTGAGTATGGGTACAATAACAGTATTATATGGAATAAGAAATTATTGAAAGAGCTGAATATTGATATATCAGGACTTCAGAATAAAGAACAAATTCTGGAGGCGTTTGAGATTGCAAAAAATACGAAAAAAACAATAGATGGAAAAGAAATAATACCGTTTTTGATGGATGGAACAGATTATCAGGAGAGCACTTTAGAATTTTTTACCAGGACGTTTGGAGTAGAGAATATAGATGAGCAGGGAAACTATGTGGACTCCATGCTTCAGCCGCAGATGAAAGAAGCATTGGATTTTTTTAACACCATTATAAGAAAAGGATATGCAGAGCCGGAGCAGATAACAATGTCCAATGAACGTATAAATGAGTTGCTAAGCGAGGGAAGAGTACTGTGTTTTGTTGGAAATAATGCCAATATAATGGTTGATTTTCGTGATTGGAAGTCTTCGGCAGTTATTCTCTCCGAGAATGGGAATTTACCGGTATTCGGGCGAAATTCGCGTGGGAATCTGGGATGGATAAATACTTTTGTATCGAAGGATTGCAGTCATCCTGAAGAAACAGCAAATCTTCTGGATTATATGACAAGTGGAGAGGGGCAGATGAGATGGGTTCTCGGTACAGAAGGCATACATTATCAGATGAATAAGCAGGGACTTGTTGAGTTGACAGAAGAAGGATTAGAGGCACAGAAAAATGGCTCACAATCGGGAGTGAATGTCTGGTGGATGTTTGTTAATTCAGACTGGGACAGGAGTGTAAAGGCTCCTGTACCTGAAGGTGGACAGGAGGAAGCAAGAGAGATTGAAAGGGAGCAATATGCACTGGATGAACATACCAGCGTGTATGATGCATCTCTGCTGCAGAATCTTTCAGCCATATATGCCGGTGATGACCAGTATGAATCAATAGAGGCACAAATTGAGACATGGAAAAAGTCACAGGTTAAGAAAGTAATTCTTGCAGAAAGTGAATTGGCATTTGAAGAAGAGTATTCTGTATTGATAAAAGGTCTGGAGGACAGGCAGATACATCTGCTGGATCAGATGAAAAATGAAGGGTATAAAGAGAAGTGCAGGATTTTCGGGGCTGTTATTAAGCCGGTAAATGTAAAGAGAGAGAGTTCAGATGAATAAATTAAGAAACAGCCTGTTTCGGCAGATGTCATTGTTAGCAGGCATTATACTGCTTGTATTGTTGAACGCATATATCAGTATGGTAAATTATGTTATGGATTCTAACCGGAATAATGTATTAAATACAAATAAGCAGATCGTGTCTCAGATTCAAAGTGAAGTAGAATTATTCTGTGAGTCTGTCAACCATATTGCGTCATCACTTGTTTATTCACCTACAGTATATGAATATTTCAGGATGAATCCAAGTGAATATGCAATACATAATGATGTGCTGGAAACAGTTTATTCCAATACATTACTATTAGAAGAGGATATAATAGGAGTATCTTTATATGATGCAGATATGAACAGGATTGCCAGCATGGGAAAAGATGTTGGTGAAATAGAAGAAAAGCAATTTACAGGTTTGTGGCAGGACGGGATGAAATTCAGCAATATATATATATATCAGTACAATCAACTGGAATATTATATGATTTCTTTTCCTGTTTTTGACTTGTACAGTAAAGAATATGGCAAGCAGATAGGCCTGAGTGTTCTGGTTATGCGAACCGACAGTCTGAAGGATATCTTAAAAGAAAAGGCAATTACGGAGAAAACAGAAGTCTATCTTTTGGATCCGGCCGGGTGGGTTGTTGCATCAGCAGGAGCTGAAATACCGGGGGAACTGGAAAAGAGCAGACTCGAAAGTGACAGCGACCGTTATGTTTTGCAGGAGGAAGCAGGAATTGAAGGGTGGAAGATTGTGGATCGAATTCCCGGGAATGAGATGACAGAGGAGTCGAATGGCTGGTATTATAGTATTATGGTGATTTTTGCAGTGGCAGCATTACTTATTGTTATTCTTCTGTATTTTTGTTATAAAAGAATGATTATTCCAATTAGTCGGATTGATTCATTTGTAACACGGATTATCTTACACCCGGAGGCTCGTATGAGTACAAACCGAAAAGATGAGATTGGAACAGTGGTGCAAAGTCTGAATCATATGCTGGATGAAAAAGCAGCATTAGACAGGAAGGTTAAAGATTCCCTGAAGAAGACATATGAGACGGAGCTTGCGAAGAACCAACTGGAGGTATTGGCATACCGTAATCAGATGAATCCACATTTTTTGTATAATACATTTGAATGTATTCGATCGATGGCGTTATATCATGACGCTGATGATATTGCAGGTATGACAATGGCATTGTCCCATATGTTCCGTTATGCTGCCAAAAGTGAAAATATTGTTACAGTAGAACAAGAGGTTGCATATATTAAGGAGTATGCTGAAATCATAGAATATCGTTTCATGGGAAAGATGAATGTGAGGATTCAAATGGAAGATGAGGTGGCAAAAACGCCTGTAATAAAGCTGATTCTTCAGCCGTTGGTTGAGAATGCGGTATTTCACGGACTGGAACGTAAGCTTGATGAAGGAGAAGTAAGTGTTATAGTTGAGAAAATGAATGACACTTATATGCGGTTTGTTGTAGAAGACAATGGCTGCGGTATGGATGCAGAAACTTTAAAACAAGTGCTTGATACACTGAAGTCAAAGGAAAGTACAAAAGGGATTGGAATCGCTAACATTTATCAAAGACTGAGATTATTCTATGATGATAAAATGACATTTGATATAGAAAGTATTCCACAAAAGGGAACAAAGGTTACGATTGTTCTTCCCGATACGGTTAAAAACGGAGAGAGAAAAAATGTATAAAATTATATTAGCGGATGATGAAATATGGGTTATTATGGGGTTGAAAAAGCTGATAGAAAAAACAGGAGCGCCTTTTCAGGTTGTGGCCGAAGTAAGCAATGGAGTGATGGCCATGGAGGAAGTTGAGAGGCTGAAACCGGATGTTCTGATGACAGATATTCGTATGCCGGGTATGGATGGATTACAGTTGCTTGAGAAAATCAGGGAAAAGAACCTGAATACCAAAGTTGTTTTAATCAGTGGATATGCAGAGTTTGAGTATGCGCAGCGTGCAATCCGATTTGGAGCGGCAGATTATCTTCTGAAACCGGTGGAGCAGGAGAAACTGGAAGAGGTTTTTGATGGAATTTTAAATACGCTTCGGGAAGAATGGAATATATCAGAAGAGGAAACACCGGAATCTGCGAATGTCACAACTATAAAACGCATTATTGAAGAAATACGGCAAAATTATACCGAAAACATCAACCTGACGGATCTTGCAGACAAATATTTTATGAGTACCGGGAGGTTGAGTACAATGCTGAAAGAAGAACTTGGATTTTCTTTTTCTGAATATATTGCATTGAAACGGATGCAGAAGGCAAAGGAGTTGTTGGCTGATGAAGCACTTTCGGTTGAAGAGATTGCAGAAATGGTTGGATATAAAGATTATTCTTATTTTACGAAAGTATTTAAAAAAGTGATAGGTTTAACTCCGAGTAAATATCGAAAGAATCTGTAAGCGAGATTTAAAGGGAGCCGGATTATGATTCATATACGGGCTCCCTGTCTGATATATACATTTTTGCAATGTAAAAAAGACCTATGTCAGCTCTGCAATTCTTGACACTCCGACATAGATTTCAGAGATTTTGTACCAGGTCGGATAATCTACAATTCCGGTGACAGGCAGCCCGAATACAGACTGAAATTCTCTTACTGCGGCTTCCGTTGCCGGACCAAAGATGCCGTCAGCAGTAAGTCTGGGAATTGCAGGATAGGCGTTAGAGATGACGGCAAGTTGTTCCTGCATCTGACGTACTTTGTCGCCGGTGGATCCCTGAGTCAGATTATAACCGGGCCATGAAGATGGAATACCGGAGATGGCCTCGGCAGTGTTAATGTACATATTATCGCCATAATAATAACGGAGGATTTCAATAGGGGTGTAGCCCTGGTCTCCCAGAGATTTACTTCCCCACTGTGTCAACCTTTTTGTCGCAACCTATAAAGTGCCCTGAAAGCCCCTGTTTACAAGGGGTTCAGGGCAATCATGTGTAATAGAAAAAATAGATTTTCAGAGTATTTTCCCGACGGTTGTAGATTATCTTGTCTACAATTTGTTTTAAGGCTTCATTCTTCTGTGCTGTCGTATATTTGTCTGATTCAAGAATGGTATAGATGCTCTGGACTCTCTTAAGCATAGCCTGAGAGTCCGGGGCTGTTTCTTTTTCGGATTCACTGTCGGACAGTTCTTTAAGCTGTGAATTCAACCGTTCACGTTCTTCCTGTATAAGCTGCTTATTTTCCCTGTATTCCTCTAAGGTGTCGATACCCTCACGGTAAGATGCTTTAATACGTTCTTCTTTATGTATGAGTCCGTCAAGGCGCTTCTGCAAGGTCTGATATTCGTTTGTGATTTCAACAGGTTCGTAGTTCCGCAGTTCATATTCGATCGTTTTGGTGTCAAGAATTTCCCTGAGGCTGTTCATGACCTCTTTTTCCAGTACAAGGGAGCTGATGCCGTTCGGTTTTTTACATTTTCCTTTGCTGTATCCATAGCAGGAGAAGTAGGAGTATTTTTCACCATTCCGGCGCCGCATCGTGCAGGCGGTTAGCGTGCGGCCGCAATCCGGGCATTTCAGCAGCCCGGACAGCCAATGACGGTAAGTGGAAGAGGGGCGTGTACCGGATGGCTTGTAGGTGCTTCTCAGACGTTCCTGAGCCGCTTCGTATAGTTCTTTGGAAATGATTGGTTCATGTTCTCCATCAACAACAATCCACTCGGACGGATCTTTGATTTCATTAGATGCGTTATGTGTCCGATTCCAGCGGATCATACCGCAATACATTGGGTTTTGTATGATATATTCGATGGAACGGCGCTCAAACGGCTTGCCGTGAGCTGTTAGAAATCCACGGGAATTTAGATAGCGTGCTATATCAAAAAAGCCAAGCTTTTCATTTGCATATTTATGGAAGATGAGTCTGATAAGTTCTGCTTCTTCCGGGACGATAACGGGAGGCTTTCCCTGCTCAGAGATACGATATCCAAGAGGTGGGCGCGCCTGAAAAGCTCCGCGCATGGCATTTTCTTTCATACCGCGAAAGACCTCACCGGATAACCGGATAGAGTAGTATTCGTCCATCCATTCAATGATACGTTCAATCAAACTTCCGAAAGGACCGTCAATTAAGGGTTCTGATATGCTGAGTACATCCACATTGTTTTGTTTCTTTAGAAGGGATTTATATACAATACTTTCTTCCTGATTCCGGGCAAACCGGCTGTATTTCCAGACAAGGATAACGTCAACTGGATGTTCCTTGGATTTAGCAGAGCCGATCATCTCCTGAAATGCCGGCCGTTTATCAGCAGATCGTCCAGAAACGCCGATTTCAAAAAAGATTTTTAAAATGACGATATTATTTTTCTTTCCATATTCCCGGATGAGATTCTCCTGGGAGTCGGGAGAGAGTTCTTCCTGCTTATCTGTAGACACGCGTACATAACCATAACCATATCGTTGCTGCATGATAACACCTTCCTTTGTAAATGTATGATTTTGGGGTATAAAAAATACAGATGGTCTCTTGCCACCTGTCACCGAAGATGATACAATGAATTTGGGAATACACTGTGTCGACCTTCGGGAATACAGTCTATGAAAGCCGTTCCTGTTAGCGCAGGGGCGGTTTTTGTATTAGTATCCTACAGAAGAAACTCCGTACTCTGCCTGTTCCTGTGTAAATCCTCCATATTTCAACTGTTCAATTAGCCCTGAGCGAGAAAAGGACATTGTGTCTAAATAAGATTGTGCTGATTTAGCAGCCTGCTCATTCCAGTCAGCATCACAGTTATCGGCTGCATAGGTTGCGTCTTCAGTTGAATAACCTTCATATTCTAATTGTTCGATCAGTCCGCTATAAGAAAAAGCCATTGTGTCTAAATAACTTCTTGCTGAAGAGAGAGCGTTTGACTGTCCAACTGTTATTCGAGAAGTTGTCGATGATTGTTCTATAGAATCTTCGATGTCATATTTGTTTTTTACATCTCCTACATATTCTAGCGTGTATAAGACTTTAAAGAAGCCGCTCGTATAATCGTTATTAGAATTTTTGGGAGTGCATAATCCGATATACAGAACTCCCTCAGATTCATTTGCAATGAGATATGAGTCGACGGCATATTCAGTTTCGTTAATTAATTGCGTATATACAACTCTTCTTGCAAATACACCTGAAACTTCCGTCTCGTAATTATAGCTTACTTCTGTTACATTATCACTTTTTGTCATATTTTCTGCAAAGATTAAGGTGTTTGCATGTTCATCACCTATAGATGCTTCGTTATAGTTTAGCATAACAAGTCCATCTGCATGATTATTGGTTGGGTATAAATATAATATTTTTTCATCTTCGCTAGATCGTACCTCCCATGAGTTATCGTATAAAAAAGTATATCCTTTATATTCTCCTTTGGCTAATGAAGGTATATTTTCTCCCGTAGTCGTTTCTGCTTCTTTAATGTCCTTATCAAGATTTTTTGCAGAATTTGTGGGGCTACCACATGCACTTAGTGACAATATCATTGTTGATACCAATAAGGTAGATAGAATTTTCTTTTTCATAATCAATTTCCTCTCTTTTCTTTTTATTTATGTTAACGCCGTAGCATAACACACTATTTCTAATATTTACCAGTAATTTATAATAGTATCTTCCTGTACAATATATGTATTATGAAAATACTGTTAGATAAAATCATGTATGATAAAAATTTATCTG
>DKYD01000057.1 GCA_002492335.1 Lachnospiraceae bacterium UBA7109 | reverse complement strand
GACATATATAGATTATCTATATATAATAGAAACAACAGATATATAGACAATCTATATAATAAAGAAGGAGGAGAAAAATATGGCAGTTGATAAAAGTCTGTCTTCCGGAAGCACTATGATGCTGCTTCTTAAGCTTTTGGAGGAAAAGGATATGTATGGGTACGAGATGATAGAAATGCTCAGGGAAAGGTCGGAGAATGTATTTGAATTGAAGGCCGGAACCTTGTATCCGCTTCTTCATAGCATGGAAGAAAAGGGGTATGTGGAAGCTTATGAGCAGGAAGTGTCCGGAAAGGTACGCAAATATTATGCAATTACGAAGGCAGGCCGGAAACAGTTAAAAGTGAAGGAAGACGAATGGAAGGAATATACAAAAGCTGTGTCAAATGTGCTTGGGGGTGTGTGCTATGGATAGAAACACTTATCTTTCCATATTACAGGAGCAGATTCGCACGAAGCGTGCAAGACCGATGGTTATAAAAGAGGTGGAGGATCATATAGAAGACCAGAAATGTGCACTTATGGCAGAAGGAAGGACAGAGGCAGAAGCGGAGGAAGAGGCAGTCCGGGAAATGGGGGATCCGGTGGAGGCAGGTGTTGCCCTTGACAGAATTCACCGGCCCAAAATGAACTGGGGCGTGCTGATCGCGATTCTTCTGATCAGTTTTGCCGGTTTCCTGCTGCAGGCGGTGATTGCAAGAACTGCAAGGCCGTTGTCAGACGGAACCGGAATGTGGCTTCTGGATGTGATCAGAGATGGAATGAGGAGACAGGCAGTGACGATTGTAATCGGTATTTTCATCATGCTTCTGATATGCTGGCTGGACTATTCCATGATTGGAAAGTATGCAGTTGTGTTGTGGATTCTGGCGAATGTAATTCTTGCAGGCAGTATTGTGGCAGGTCCGACAGTCAATGGGAGACCCGGTTATCTTATGCAGGCGTCTTATCTGATTCTTCCATGTTATGCCGGGATTTTGTATCATTTTCGGGGGCAGGGAAAGAAAGGGCTTCTGAAAAGCGGAGGCTGCTTGTGTATTCCGCTTGTTATTCTTGCATATCATTATGCGTTAGTTATGATAATTTTAATTGGCTTTACTGCCTTTGTTCTGCTTCATACAGCAATTTACAGAGGGTGGTTTGGCAGAGAGAAAAAGAAACTGTATTTTTACCTGTGGGGTGCGGTTTTGGTTCTGGGACTTTTGTGCGTCGCAGGAAGGCTGCTGCTTTTTGATGGCAGATTCCTGGCAGATTATCAGTTGATGCGTATAGACGCATGGCTTCATCCGGGAAAGTATCAGGAGTATAATTATATGGCAAAGGTAGTTGCAGGGGCGGCGCAGGAAGTGAAAAACGGCGCATTCTGGGTTGCCGGGAATATGATCGATACGATTAAAAATGATTACTGCTGGCTGTTTCTGTGCAAGTATCTTGGAACATTACCGGGAATTCTGCTCACTTCGCTTGTAATTATTTTCTGGGGATTTTTGTTCAGAACGGCACGGAAACAGAAAAATCAGCTGGGATATATGGTAAGTCTGGCGTGTGTAATATTTTTAGGTATCGAGACGATCCTGTATATGGCAATGAATTTCAGCGTAGTACCGGTAGGAAGTCTTTATATGCCATTTTTGTCAAATGGAAATTCGTATCTGCTGATTACGTATTTATATATGGGAATTTTATTATCCGTATGCAGAAATAAAATGATCGTGTAACATTAATTTATAAGTATGAGGCTCACATCCGGAGAAAAGATGCTTGACAAAACTTTGTAATAGGATAAGATTAATAATTATGGAATAGATTACGGTACTTTCATGATGAGAGTATCGTAATTATTATGTCAGGGGTATTATTCATGGATTTTAGAAAAGTATTAAGAGAAAAGAAGAAGATTGTCATTAAGGTAGGTACTTCAACGATTACCTATCCGCAGACAGGTGCGGCGAATCTGGGGAAACTGGAGAAATTTGTAAGGATCCTGGTGAACCTGCGCAACCAGGGCAAGGAGGTTATTGTTGTATCTTCCGGTTCCATCGGGGTAGGAAGAAAGGCGCTTGGACTTAAGGAGCGTCCTCAGAGCAAGGCGCTCAGACAGGCCTGCGCGGCAGTCGGGCAGGGAAGATTGATGATGATGTATGAGAAATTGTTTGCTGAATATAACCAGAGGACGGCGCAGGTTCTTCTCACGAAAGAGACTTTGCTGAGCAGGGAATGTGCGGAAAGTGCGAAGGAGACATTTAACGAACTGCTTGCCATGAATGTTGTTCCGGTCGTAAATGAGAATGACGCGGTGTCCGTAGATGAGAGATTCTATGGAATGTTTGGCGATAATGATACGATGTCTGCACAGGTGGCGGCGCTTCTGGGCGCCGATCTTCTGATTCTGATGTCAGATATCGAAGGACTGTATACGGATGATCCGAAGAAGAATCCGAATGCGAGGTTCGTACATACCGTAGGCTATATTGATGAAGAATTGGAAAATATGGGGAAAGGCGCCGGGACGGAGTTTGGAACGGGCGGAATGGCAACGAAGATCATGGCTGCAAAGATTGCCACGGAGGCAGGTGTTGACATGGTGATTGCAAACGGCGATAATATTTATACAATTAATGATGTTCTGGCAGGAAAGAAGGTTGGGACTTTATTTCTGTCAAAGAACAGCGGGTATACAGGCGGCCATGAGCTCGCACCCGAAACGGAAAAATACCGGAGAACTGCAAAAAACAGAAGGAAAGAGGAACGGAAAAGGCGGTTATAGTCAGGGAGGATGGATATGGATTATATAGTAGAAATTGGGAAACGGGCAAAGGAAGCCTGTGCAGAGGTTATGCTGCTTACGCAGACACAGAAAAATGCAGGATTAAAAAGCGTGGCAGAAGAGCTTCGAATGCAGGCAGACTATCTGATGGAAGAGAATGCAAAGGATGTAGCACGTGCCAGAGAATGTGGCATGAAGGAATCGCTTGTAGATCGTCTTAAGCTTACGAAAGCACGGATTGACGGGATGGCTGAGGGGCTTGAGCAGATTGTTTCTCTGGAGGATCCGATTGGCGAGACAATGGAGACGAAGATCAGGCCGAATGGTCTTCGGATTGGGAAAAGAAGAGTGCCGATAGGTGTTGTCGGTATCATATACGAATCCCGTCCGAATGTTACGGCGGATGCATTTGGACTCTGCTTTAAGACCGGAAATGTTGTAATCCTGCGCGGCGGCTCGGATGCAATTTGTTCCAATCAGGCAGTTGTGGAAGTCATTAAAGAAGGTCTCAGAAAGGAAGGGCTTCCGGAAACAGCAATCCAGCTTGTAGAAAATACAAGCCGTGAGATCGTAAATCAGATGATGAAGCTGAATGAATATATTGATGTACTTATCCCAAGAGGCGGGGCAGGGCTGATTGCCAGTGTGGTACAGAACAGTACCGTTCCGGTCATTGAGACTGGAACCGGAAATTGCCATATATTTGTTGACGAGACAGCTGATCTTAAGATGGCGGCAGATATTATTGATAATGCAAAGACACAGCGCATGGGTGTGTGTAATGCATGTGAGTCACTGGTCATTCATGAGAAGATTGCAGAACAGGCAGTTCCGGTGATTTATGAACGGCTGAGTGCGAAGCAGGTCGAAGTAAGAGGAGATGCGAGGGCATGTGCCATTCAGAAAGGGATTGTTCCTGCAACAGAAGAGGACTGGGGAACAGAATATCTGGATGCGGTTATTTCCATGAAAGTAGTATCTTCTATAGAAGAAGCGATCGCGCATATTAATCAATATAATACCGGGCATTCGGAGTCTATTATAACGAAGGATTATGACCATGCGCTGAAGTTTCAGGATGAGATTGACGCCGCCGCAGTGTATGTGAATGCATCTACCCGTTTTACGGATGGATTTGAGTTTGGATTCGGTGCGGAAATTGGTATCAGTACGCAGAAGCTTCATGCCAGAGGGCCGATGGGTCTGGAGGCATTGACGACGACAAAGTATGTGATTTTTGGAAACGGGCAAATAAGGCCGTAGAAAAAGTCTTGCATATTATGCATTGAAGATGTATACTTATGCATATGCTTTTGAGATGCGACAAGGAGGATATGGAAAATGATTAAAGTAGGAATTATTGGAGCTACAGGCTATGCCGGCGGCGAGCTGGTAAGACTGCTCAAAGGACATAAAGATGCAGAGATCGTGTGGTATGGCTCCAGAAGTTATATAGATAAGAAATATGCAGACGTATACCGGAATATGTTTCAGATCGTAGATGCAAAGTGCCTGGATGATAATATGGAAGAACTGGCAGAGCAGGCGGATGTGATTTTTACGGCAACACCGCAGGGGTTCTGCGCATCGGTAATCAGTGAAGCGATTTTATCAAAAACAAAGATTGTAGATTTGAGTGCGGATTTTAGAATAAAGGATGTAAAGGTCTACGAGAAATGGTATGGAATCGAGCATAAGAGTCCGCAGTTTATAGAAGAGGCGGTTTACGGATTATGCGAGATTAACAGAGAACAGGTAAAAGGAGCAAGACTGGTTGCCAATCCGGGCTGCTATACTACCTGTTCGATTCTGACAGCATATCCCCTTGCAAAAGAAGGAATCATTGATATGAATACGTTAATTGTGGACGCCAAATCCGGTACTTCCGGGGCAGGAAGAGGCGCGAAGGTTCCGAATCTGTTCTGCGAGGTAAATGAGAATATGAAAGCTTACGGGGTGGCTTCCCACCGGCATACACCGGAGATTGAGGAACAGCTTGGATATGCATCAGGAGAAGAGGTTGTGATTAATTTCACTCCTCATCTTGTGCCGATGAACCGGGGAATTCTTGCGACAGAGTATGCGACGCTTAAGAAACAGGTGACATATAAGGAAGTAAAAGAAATTTATGATCAATATTATAAAGATGAAACATTCATCCGTGTTCTGGATGAAGGAGTATGTCCGGAGACAAAATGGGTGGAAGGAAGTAATTATGTGGATATCGGATTTCAGATTGATCCGAGAACAAATCGGATTATTATGATGGGAGCCATCGATAATCTTGTGAAGGGCGCTGCGGGTCAGGCAGTACAGAATATGAACCTTCTGTTCGGACTGCCGGAAGAGGAAGGGCTTGAACTTGTACCGATGTTTCCATAGAAAAAGCGGACAGGAAATGCGCCGGGAGAGAGGATACAGATGATAAGAGTAATGACAATCGAAGACTATGATGAGGTGTATGCCCTCTGGAAGAAGATCAGGGGGTTCGGAATTCGCAGCGTGGATGATTCACGGGAAGGAATTGACAGATTTTTAAGAAGGAATCCGACAACAAGTGTGGTTGCAATCGAAGATGACAGGGTCGTGGGAGCGATTCTCTGCGGGCACGATGGGAGAAGAGGCTGCTTTTATCATGTATGCGTAGACGAAAACTACCGGATGCGGGGGGTTGGGAAATCTATGGTCGTATATGCGATGGAAGCATTAAAGAAAGAGAAGATCAATAAGGTATCTTTGATCGCATTTACGAAAAATGATATTGGAAATGCATTCTGGAAAGAAATCGGCTGGACCAAAAGAGAAGATTTGAATTATTATGATTTTACGTTAAATGAAGAGAATATTACAGCATTTATCCAATAGAAGATAAGAAATGCAGAGGTTGAAAGGAAGAGAAGAGGATGAAACAGATAAAAGGCGGGGTCACTGCGGCAAAAGGATATGAAGCGGCAAGCACCGCGGCAGGGATCAAATATAAAGACCGGACAGATATGGCATTGATATACAGTCAGACTCCATGTGTGTCCGCAGGAACTTTTACAACGAATGTAGTAAAGGCAGCTCCTGTGAAATGGGATAAGAAGGTGGTAGAAAGCGGCGCGGCAGTGCAGGCAATTGTAGTCAATTCCGGAATTGCCAATGCATGTACCGGTGAAGAAGGGATGGGATATTGCAGGGATACGGCAGAAGCGGCGGCAGCAGCTCTTGGTGTTTCTGCGGACAGTGTTGCGATCGGTTCTACCGGGGTGATAGGCATGCAGCTTCCTATGGATAAGGTGACAGCCGGCATCCAGGCGCTTGCAGGGAAAAAGAACGATTCCATCTCAAGCGGGACAGAAGCGGCGAAGGCAATTATGACGACCGATACCTGTGAGAAGGAAATTGCAGTAGAGTTTGAGATCGAAGGAAAGACGGTAACGATCGGAGGAATGGCAAAGGGCTCCGGTATGATTCATCCGAATATGTGTACCATGCTCGCTTTTCTGACAACCGACGCCGCGATTGCAAAGGAGGCTCTTCAGAAAGCCTTAAGTGAGGATGTAGAAGATACTTACAATATGATCTCAGTGGATGGAGATACGTCCACCAATGATACAGTACTTCTTCTTGCAAACGGACTTGCAGGAAATCCTGAGATTACATATGGAAGTGAAGATTATCAGAAGTTTGTGAAGGCGCTTCATGAAGTAAATGAACATCTGGCAAAGAAGATGGCAGGAGACGGTGAAGGAGCTACAGCGCTTTTTGAAGTGAAAATGGTTGGATGCGAGAGTGTGAAGCAGGCAAAAACGCTTGCAAAATCAGTCGTATGTTCGAATCTTACAAAAGCAGCAATTGCCGGTCACGATGCAAACTGGGGCAGAATTCTCTGTGCAATGGGATATTCCGGCGCGCAGTTTGATCCGGAGAAGGTAGATCTGTTCTTTGAAAGCAGGGCAGGAAAAATTCAGATTATTGAAAATGGAACCGCATCTGATTACAGCGAGGAAGAGGCGACAAAGATTCTTTCCGAGCCTGAGGTGACAGCGATCGCGGATATAAAAATGGGTGATGCGAAGGCAACTGCATGGGGGTGTGACCTTACCCATGGCTATATTGATATTAATGCGGATTATAGAAGCTAAGAGGATAAAGGAAGGAAGTAAGAAGAAATGAATAAGGATATGCAGAAATATCTTGATAAGGCGGAGGTGCTTATAGAAGCGCTCCCGTATATTCAAAGATTTAACCGACGGATTATTGTTGTAAAATATGGCGGAAGCGCCATGGTGGATGAGGAACTCAAACGCCAGGTGATCCAGGATGTGACTCTTCTGAAGCTGGTTGGTTTCAAGCCGATTATTGTTCACGGCGGAGGGAAGGAAATCAGCAGATGGGTAGGAAAGGTTGGCATGGAGCCGAGATTCGTCAACGGACTGCGCGTAACAGATGAAGATACGATGGAGCTGGCGGAAATGGTACTCGGAAAAGTCAATAAGAGCCTGGTTCAGCTGGTGGAAAGTCTGGGTGTGCGTGCGATCGGCGTCAGCGGAAAGGACGGAAAGCTTCTGTCTGTAAATAAAAAATATGCAGATGGAGAGGATATCGGCTATGTCGGTGAAGTAAAACAGGTCGATGCTTCGATCCTGTATGATCTTCTGGAGAAGGATTTTCTTCCAATCGTATGTCCGGTGGGACTGGATGATGATTACAATACTTATAATATCAATGCGGATGACGCCGCATGTGCGATTGCGAGAGCTATGCGTGCAGAGAAGCTTGCATTCCTTACAGATATTGAGGGAGTGTATAAAGATCCAAAGGATCCTTCTACACTGATTTCCGAGCTTTCGGTTTCGGAAGCACATGAACTGATGGAGGAAGGATTTATCGGCGGAGGTATGCTGCCAAAGCTTCACAATTGTATTGATGCGATTGAACACGGGGTGTCTAGAGTCCATATTCTGGACGGAAGGATTGCCCACTGCCTGCTGCTTGAGATTTTTACAAATAAAGGTATCGGCACGGCAATTATCAACGATGGAGAACAGCGGTATTATTATGGAGAATAAGAAAATGAATACATATATGAAAGAGACAGAAGCCGGGCTTGTACATACGTATAATCGTTTTCCGGTCGTGCTTGAAAAAGGTGAAGGAGTATATTTGTACGATACAGACGGCAACCGGTATCTGGATTTTGCAGCAGGAATTGCGGTATGCGGGCTTGGATATGGGAACGAGGAATTAAACAGTGCATTGAAACAACAGGTGGATCAGTTGATACATACTTCTAATCTTTATTATAATACCACCTGCGGAAAGGCAGCGAAAGCTTTGAAAAGGGTAACCGGAATGGATCGGGTATTCTTTACAAACAGTGGAACAGAGGCGATTGAAGGGGCGCTGAAAGCAGCCAGAAAATATGCGTGGAAGAAAGGAAGCGGGCGATATGAGTTTATTGCCATGGAGCATTCTTTTCACGGACGCAGTATTGGCGCGGTATCTGTGACAGGAAATGAGCATTACCGTACCCCGTTTGAACCGATGCTTCCGGGTGTGTCATTTGCAGAATTTAATAATCTGGACAGTGTGAAGGCGCTTGTTACGGATAAGACATGTGCAATTATCCTGGAGCCGCTTCAGGGTGAAGGCGGCATTAACATGGCTGAAAAAGAATTTATGGAAGGAATTCGTAAGCTTTGTGATGAAGAGGGAATTTTGATGATCTGTGATGAGATTCAATGCGGCATGGGACGTACGGGTTCTATGTTTGCATGGCAGTCTTATGGCACGAAGCCGGATATTATGACGATGGCAAAGGCGATCGGAAGCGGCGTCCCGGTAGGGGCATTTGCGATGACAGAGGATATCGCAGAGTTTTCTCTTGAACCCGGCGACCATGGAACAACTTACGGAGGGAATCCACTGGCCTGTGCGGCAGTCGCGAAGACTCTGGAGATTTTTGAAAGAGAAAATCTTGTGTCCCATGTAAAGGAAATGGGGAGTTATCTGAGAGAAAAGCTGGAAGAGCTGAAGCAATCCGGTATGATAGAAGAAATTCGCGGAACCGGACTGATACAGGGCATCCGGCCGGGAAAGCCGGTGGGTGAGGTTTCAAGTGCGGCTTTGAAAGAGGGACTGCTTGTAATCAGTGCGAGAGATAATATTCTAAGACTTGTCCCGCCTCTTGTGATAGAAAAGAAGCATATTGATGAAATGATAGAAAAAATAAAGAAAGTACTTTAAGTGAATAAAAAACCAGTCGCTGGATATGCTATATCAGAAGAAATTTCGGGAGGTAGATTCAGATGATTGGTTTTTTGATTGCGCTCCTTTCCGGAGCGCTTATGAGCGTGCAGGGAGTTTTTAATACACAGGTGACGAAAACGACGGGAATGTGGGTCAGCAATGCATGGGTGCAGCTTACGGCATTTGCCGTATGTTTCCTGGCATGGTTTCTTGCAGGCAGGGATAACGTGATGACACTTACAAAGGTAGAACCCAAATATGTGTTGCTGGGCGGCGTCATCGGAGCGGGAATCACCCTTACTGTCATAAAGAGTATGGAGCAGTTAGGGCCTGCAAAAGCAGCTCTTTTAATCGTTATTGCGCAGCTGATCGTGGCATATCTTATCGAACTTCTGGGACTTTTCGGGGTTGATAAGGAACCATTGGAGTGGAGAAAGGTAATCGGCATGGGAATTGCATTGATTGGAGTTGCAATTTTTCAGTGGAAATAGTAAAATAAATTTAATCGGCGCAAAGAGGGGTATTTATAGTCGTACTCTTATGAAGGAGGGAGACTATGCGCAGATTAAGGCGGCATTTATGCAGCTTTTTCATTATCGTGTTCATGTGTTTGATATGTGGCTGTGCGAAAGAAGAGATGACGAAGCTGAAAGAAGCGGATATTCCGGAAGACTCCGGAAGTGAGGAGAATGAACAGAAGGCACAGGAAAATATAAAAGAAAAGACAGAAGAAATTTATGTGTATGTGTGTGGTGCGGTAAATGCACCGGGAGTATACAGGCTTCCTGCAGGAAGCAGAGTGTATGAAGCGATAGAGGCGGCTGGCGGGATGAATGAATCGGCGGCAGCAGAAGCTTTGAACCAGGCAGAAAGGTTAAGCGACGGGCAGCAGGTATATATGCCCGGAAGAGACGAGAACGCAGATCCGACAGCCGGGATGCAGGAGGATGAAAGGATCAATCTGAATACTGCGGGCAGAGAAGAACTTATGACACTTAGCGGAATTGGGGAAGTAAAGGCGGAGTCTATTATCCGTTATCGGGAGGAACACGGAAGATTTCAGTCGATAGAGGAATTAAAACAAATCGACGGAATTAAGGAAGGGTTATTTAACCGGATTAAGGACAAGGTCAGAATTTAGTAAGGGAGAAGGAAGTATGGGAAAAAGGATATTGGTCGTAGACGATGAAAAGTTGATTGTGAAAGGGCTCAGGTTTAGTCTGGAGCAGGATGGAATGGAAGTAGATGCTGCTTATGACGGTGAGGAGGCTCTGGATTTTTTGAGTGAAAATACATATGACCTTGTGCTTCTTGATGTGATGCTTCCGAAATTTGACGGATTTGAAGTCTGCCGCCGGGTGCGTGACTTTTCAGATGTTCCGATTGTTATGCTTACTGCAAAGGGTGATGATATGGACAAGATTCTCGGTCTGGAATATGGGGCGGATGATTACATAACAAAGCCATTTAATATTCTTGAAGTTAAGGCGAGGATTAAGGCGATCATGCGCAGGACAGGAAAGCGTGACCCCGGACAGGCGTCGGGTAAGATGATCGTAAAGAAAGGTATGACGATTGATTGCGAGAGCAGGAGGGTTATGATAGACAACAGAGAAATTAATCTGACTGCGAAGGAATTTGATCTGCTCGAACTGCTCGCTTCTAACCCGAATAAGGTGTACAGCAGAGAAAATCTGCTGAATATTGTATGGGGATATGAATATCCGGGGGATGCCAGAACCGTCGATGTACATATAAGAAGACTTCGGGAGAAGATAGAGAAGAATCCGAGCGACCCGAAATATGTACATACAAAGTGGGGAGTTGGTTATTATTTTAGGGATTAACAGATATTTTAAGAAAAGTATATTTAAGAGTCTCCGTTTTCAATTAATCATTTTGATGATTCTTATAGGTGTCGTGCCTGTAAGTATTGTGAAAACGGTGATTCTTAAAAGTTATGAAAAGAGGGCGGTAGAGGTACGGACTGCCGAGATACAGAATCAATGTACCATTCTATGTGACCAGTTGGGGGATTTACGTTACCTGCAGGGAGAACCATCTGAAGTTATGAAAGCAGAGCTTGACCAGTTATCGGGGATTTATGACGGGCGGGTGCTGCTGATCGATCATGAATTCCGGATTATTGAAGATACATATGGCATGGATATTGGGAAGACGATTGTCTCAGGAGATGTGTTCCGCTGCTTTTCAGGAGAGGGCACGAGCCAATATGATGACAGAAACCAGTATATTGAAATTACAACACCGGTCATAGGAGCTGAGACTGACCGTACAGAAGGCGTTATGCTGATTAGTGTATCGACAGACACGATTGCTGACGGCATGAATATACTGGAAGGAAAAGCACGGATGATACAGAGCATGCTGGGCGTCATTGTATTTATACTGGCCTGTGTGATCATGCAGAGAACAGTAAAACCGTTTCAGAGAATTACACAGTCTATCGAGGCGGTTACAGAAGGGTATGAGGATGATTATCTGCATGAAAATGCATATATGGAGACGGTTCAGTTGTCGGAGGCATTTAACAAAATGCTGGGGCGTTGGAAGGTGCTGGACGATTCCAGACAGGAATTTGTGTCGAATGTGTCGCATGAACTGAAGACGCCGCTTACCTCTATGAAGGTTCTGGCGGATTCACTTCTTTCGCAGGAGGGAGTTCCTCTGGAGCTATATCAGGAATTTATGCAGGATCTTTCAGAAGAGATTGAAAGAGAAAATCAGATCATCAATGATCTCCTGACTCTTGTAAAGATGGATAAAACTGCAGATGTGATGAATATTCAAACCGAGAATATTAATGATATGGTAGAAAAAATCCTGAAACGGCTGCGCCCGATCGCGGCAGAGCGGAATATAGAAGTGGTTTATGAAAGCTTCCGTCCGGTATCCGCGGAGGTTGATGAGATGAAGCTGTCTCTTGCGATCACGAATCTTGTAGAAAATGCGATTAAATATAATAAAGAAAATGGTTGGGTTCATGTATCCCTGAATGCTGACCACAAATTTTTATATATCGAGGTGGCTGATTCGGGAATAGGAATCGCAAAAGAAGAGACGGAGCATATTTTCGAGCGATTCTACCGGGTGGACAAGTCTCATTCAAAAGAAATCGGCGGTACAGGTCTGGGTCTTTCGATAGCAAGAAATGCAATTGTACTGCACAGAGGAGCAGTTAAAGTATATAGCCAGCCGGGAGAAGGAACGACATTTACCGTACGTATTCCTTTGATATATGTGGCATAGAAAGGGGCGGCATAATGAGAAGAGAGAAAATATGTCTGATTTTTTTGCTTGTATTTTGTGTGCTGCTTCTGGCAGGATGCAGGAAAGAAAAAGAACCGAAGAAAAATGAATACAGGATTTATTATCAGGATGCGGAGGAGATCCGGCTGGGAGAAGAGTTCTGCGAGATAAAAAGTAAGACGTCGGAGAATCGGATTGACGAGGTGCTGGAGCTTTTGAAAAAAAAGCCGGATACACTCGGTTATAAGAGTGTATTTGTCAGTCATGTAAAGGTGACAGACTGGGAGTTTAAGACAAGAAAGCTGGATCTTTATTTTAATGCGGAGTATCAAAAACTTGATACCGCGTCAGAGGTGCTGCTTCGTGCTGCTGTTGTACAGTCGCTTGTACAGGTGCCCGGGGTGAGCTATGTCAGGTTTTTTGTTGACGGCGCCCCGCTCGTGGACGCAAAAGGAAATGAAATCGGATATATGCAGGGGGAAGATTTCATACAGAATACAGGTTCTTCGCTTCATTCCTATCAGACGGCGGATTTAAAATTATATTTTTCTAACAGCAGCGGAGACAGGCTTGTGACAGAGGAAGTAACAACCCGTTATAACAGTAATATGTCCATAGAAAAGCTGGTTGTGGAGAAATTAATAAAAGGACCGTCAGGGGCTGATAAGAAAGCAGCTGTACCTGCACAGACAAAGCTTTTAAGTGTATCGGTGAAAGAGAATATTTGCTATGTGAACTTTGACGAAGGATTTCTGGACGTCGCAGAGCAGGTAAATCCGAAAGTGACGGTATATTCCCTGGTCAATTCTCTTGTCGATGCAGGGGCGGCGACTCAGGTTCAGATTTTGGTAAATGGGGAAACGAATATTGTGTATCAGGAGACGGTGGATCTGAGTAAACCGCTGACGAAAGATACGGAAATGATTGAAATGGAGGAAAATTGAGAAACAGGCCTTTATGTAGTGTGTGTCTGCTCCTGTTTTTGATTTTAAGCATTGGAATCCATGTGGGGAAGGAGAAGTTCCTGCCGGAGCTTAGACCCTCCCCGCTGGAAAGACAGGCAGAGGCTTCGGAAAAGGTAACCATCTGGGGGCAGGTATACGGCAAAGAAGTAAAAGAAAATTATCAGATTCTATATCTAAAAAACAACTCTGTAAAATGTCGGGAACAATTTCTAAAAGAATCCCAGCTTATGATTTATGACAAAGAAAAGAAACAGGTATGTATCGGACAAAAGGTAAAAGTAAACGGAGAGATCGGTTTTTTCGATTCTGCGCGTAATCCGGGAAATTTTGATCAGAAGCTGTACTATGAAAGAAAAGGAATCCATGTCTGTGTATGGGCGTCTGAGCTGCTGGTGACAGAAAATAAAAAAGATATACTTCGAAATGAATTGTATGAATTCCGGCAGTATTGTCGGAATATATATGCCGAAAATATGAATCGGAAAGAAGCGGCAGTGTTGTCTGCTGTACTGCTTGGTGAAAAAGGTGATATGGATCCGGAAGTGAAGGAATTATATCAGGCAAATGGAATCGGGCATATCCTGGCGGTTTCCGGTGTCTGTTTTCTGTGTT
>DKYD01000058.1 GCA_002492335.1 Lachnospiraceae bacterium UBA7109 | reverse complement strand
CAAAAGGAGCTACCGCCCGCAAGCGGTAACTCCCAGAGTTTACAACATTTTACCGACAGGAAATGGTATCAGACGTTAAATCGGAACAGCATAATGTCCCCGTCTTTTACAACGTATTCCTTTCCTTCCAAACGGATGAGTCCCTTTTCTTTTGCCGCGGCATGTGTTCCGCACGCAATTAAATCATCATAAGACACTACCTCCGCACGGATAAATCCCCGTTCAAAATCCGTATGGATCTTTCCTGCCGCCTGCGGAGCCTTTGTTCCCTCTGTAATCGTCCATGCACGTACTTCCGGTTCACCGGCCGTCAGATAACTGATCAGTCCGAGCAGGCGATAACTTGCCTTAATCAGTTTTTCCAGTCCTGACTCAGATAATCCCAGATCCTCTAAAAACATCTTCTTCTCATCCTCATCAAGTTCAGCAATCTCCTGCTCTATCTGTGCACACACAACAAACACTTCACTTTGTTCCTTCTTGGCATAAGCTCTGACCTCCTGAACACCTGCATTCCCACATCCATCATCAGCAAGATCATCTTCCGCCACATTTGCTGCATAAATGACCGGTTTATAAGTCAGAAGATTATAGCCGGCAAGCCATCCTTCTTCCTCCTCATCTTCTGCTCCCTCAAAGGTTTTTGCAAGACTTCCCTCTTCCAGATGTGCCTTTATCTTTTCCAGAAGCTTCAGCTCTTTTGCCGCTGTTTTGTCATTTCTTGCCACCTTTGACGTCTTGGAAATTCTTCTCTCCAAAATCTCAAGGTCGGAAAAAATCAATTCCAGATTAATTGTCTCGATATCCCGAAGCGGATTAATACTCCCATCTACATGCACAATATTTGAATCCTCAAAACAACGTACAACATGTACGATTGCATCTACCTCACGGATGTTGGCAAGAAACTGATTTCCAAGTCCCTCTCCTTTTGATGCACCCTTTACAAGCCCTGCAATATCTACGAATTCAATCGCTGCCGGAATAATTTTCTTAGTATGGTACATTTCTCCCAGCACATTCAGCCGTTCATCCGGTACTGTTACAACCCCCACATTCGGATCTATTGTGCAAAACGGATAATTGGCAGATTCCGCCCCCGCCTTCGTAAGTGAATTAAATAACGTACTCTTTCCAACATTCGGTAAACCGACAATTCCTAACTTCATGTATTTTTTGTTCCTTTCTATTCTGATTCATCTATTTCTAATCTCTGCTCTCCATCAATATCACGATTCCCGACGGAAAACTGATTTTTACCTCTTCCCCTTCAATCTGATTGCTCACACACAAACTGTCATAAGGGGTCAGAAGATGTTCCTTCAGCGGATATTTAGCTCCTTCAATATTAAATCCAAGTATTTCCTGACCAAGCGGGAATACAGAAAAATAAGTGCCATAAGCTTCTGTCTTTTTCAAGATCGTCTCCCCGCCTCCGATCAGACGGATCCGGTTTCTGCTGTCCATGATCTCCGCATGAACTCCCGCACGAAAAGGAATTGCAAGAGTCTGTACATTCGCCCACAAGTGATCCACCCTGCCGCCCGTTGCACCCAGAATAATCAATTTCCCACATCCGAGCGCCATGGCAAACCGGACTGCTATCTCTGTGTCAGAAGCGTCCTTCACTGGATTATATTCTCTGATCGGCACCCTCGTTTCATTTCGGTAATAGTCTGCCACATCCTTATTTACACTGTCAAAATCCCCCACAATATAACTGGGCATAATATGATTCCGGTAAAGGAATTCCATACCGCGGTCAACACCGATGATATAGGCGTTCTCATCTTCTTTAATCACAGGCAGGACAAATTCTTCTTCGAGCATTCCCCCGCTTACAATGATAATTTTTTTATTCATAACTTTTCAGTATCTCCATGAACTCTCTTGTATTTTGTGCCGGATCACCTTTAAATACTGCCGAACCTGCAACGATCACATTTGCACCGGCATCCAGAACCGCTCTCACATTAGAGGGATAAATCCCTCCGTCTACCTGGATATCCATCCGCACCCCCCGGGCATTCGCCATTTCCCGCACAGCGCGGATCCGGTCCAGTGTCTCCGGAATGAATTTCTGCCCGCCAAATCCCGGGTGCACACTCATAATAAGAACCATGTCTGTTTCCTCAAGTACTCCTTCCAGCTCCTGTACCTCTGTTTCCGGACAGACAGACACTCCAACCTTCGCGCCGCTTTCCCGTATTTTTGCTATTGTGGCATGAATATCCTGACATGCTTCCATATGTACCGTAATGGTATCCGCCCCTGCCTTTCGGAATGCCTCCACAAATCGGATTGGCTCCTGTATCATAAGATGCACATCCATGATCTGTTCTGTTGCGCTTCTTATGGATCTGAGCACAGGCATACCAAAAGAAAGGCTGGGCACAAAAACTCCGTCCATAACATCAAAATGCAAATATTGCGCCCCATTTCTTTCTGCCAGTTTTATCTGTTCCCCAAGTACTTTAAAATCCGCCGCAAGGATAGACGGTGATAAGATATAATTCATATTAATATCTCCTTTTATTTTTTAATTCCTCATACATTTCTGTATAATTTTCATACCTGACAGGATGTATCCTTCCCTGCTCCACAGCCGCTTTCACAGCGCATCCCGGCTCATGAATATGGTCACATCCATTGAACTTACAGCTGCCCTCATATGGTTCAAATTCCGGAAAGTAATACTTTAATTCCTCTTTTTCAAAGTCATTCACATACAGGGAACTAAACCCGGGCGTATCCATAATATAAGAATTTTCATCTAACGGGAAAAGCTCAGAGTGCCTTGTCGTATGCTTTCCCCGTTCAATCTTTTTACTGATGCTTCCGGTCTCCATCTTCGCTTCCGGCTGCAATAAATTAATGAGCGAAGATTTGCCGACGCCGGAAGGACCGGCAATTACCGTTGTCTTTCCTTTTAAAAGATTCTTTATCTGTTGAATATTCGTTGCTTCACGGGCGCTTGCAAATACAAGCGAACACCCGCAGTCAGAATATATGTTTTTCAATTTCTGAAGTTCCTCTGCCGATACAATATCCTCTTTATTAAAGCACAAAATAACCGGAATCTCTTTTCTCTCCATCATCACCAGAAAACGATCCAGGAGATTGAAATGCGGATCCGGTTTGGCTGCAGCAAAAACAACCAGCGCCTGATCAATATTTGCAACTGCCGGACGAATCAGTTCATTTTTCCGCGGCAGTATCTTCGTAATATTTCCTTCGTCTTCACTCAGGCGCTCGATCTCTACATCATCTCCGACCAGAGGCTTTAATCTCTCTTTCCGAAAGATTCCTTTCGCTTTACATTCATAAACACCGGATTCCACTACATGAACATAGTAGAACCCGGCAATCCCTTTTACTATCTTTCCCTGCATATCTTCCATTCTGCCTTATGGAGTTTCATCTTCTGGTTCATCATTACCCTGTGAAGGCTCCGGCCCCAGACTCAGTTCATAACTGATAGTGGCGCCTTTTTCAAGCTTTCCGGACGACGGGTTCTGGGAAATAATCGTACCTTCCGGCTGATCACTGTAATGGGCCTGTTTCTGAACCTTCATTCCGTTATCCTGAGCCCATTTAAGCAATGCGCTTTCATCTTTACCGGCAAAATTTGTAACATTCACTTTATCCTCCGGCTTCTTACCATTGCTTACAACAATTGTAATCTCAGTCCCGGCATCCATTTTCTTTCCGCCGGACGGACTCTGGGAAACAACAAGTCCCTTTTCCACACTGTCATTATACTCATATTTTACACTTCCTACAGTAAAGCCTGCATTCTTAATTGCTGCCTGAGCCGCCGCGTCTTCCATTCCTACAACCTTCGGAACTGCTTTCTTTTCCGAACCTTTGCTGACAATCATCTTAATTTCCGTATCCTTTGCTGCACTGGAACCCACTGCCGGAACGGTTGTAATTACCTCTCCCTCAGGCACATCTGCGCTGAACTGGTAATCCGTCCGCACATTCTCAAATCCTTCCTCATACAAAGTCTGCTTTGCCTTATCCTCTTCCATTCCAGCCACATCCGGAACTACCAGCTCTTCCACCGTAAGTCCGGAACTTACAACCACCTGTACAACAGAATTCTTCTTTACCTTGGTACCGGCTTTCTGTTTCTGCTCGCAGACAATCCCTTCTTCATATTTCGTGGATTCTACTCTTGATACAACTTTAAACCGAAGTCCCTTTTCGTGCAGAATTTCTTTTGCCTCTTCTTCTGTCTTGCTTACAACATCAGGAACCTCTACTTCCTCATTTTCATCTTCCAGCTTCTCCGTCTTAACTCCTGGTCCGAAGGACTTAAAGATTCCGGCTGCTTTTCCAATTGCAAAAATCATAATAAATACAATAATAACAGCAACGACAATCATAAGAATCTTCATGACCTTATTCATGCGGGGATTTACTTCCTCTGAATCTCTCCCCCGTCCTTTACCCCTGGAACGATAATCGTCATCATCATCTTCATCATAGTCATCGTCTTCGTCATAGTCATCATCTTCGTATTCATCATCGCCATCATCATAGTCATCATCATAGTCATCATCATCATATTCTTCACTCGCATAAGAATTGCGGATATCATCCAGCTCTTCGTCTGTAATGATGACAGTATCTGCATTGCGAAGCGGAGGAATTACAACAAAATCCCCCTCCGGATCTACCAGAGAGCGCTTCAAATCCTGAATCAGCGCCGCTGTGCTGGCATAACGCCTCTCCCCGTTCTTCTGCGTACATTTTAAAATAATCTGCTCTAAGCTATATGGAACATCCGCTACGAGCTCTGACGGCGGAGTAATCTCCTCCTGCAGATGTTTGATTGCAATCGATGCAATAGAATCTCCGTCAAAAGGAACATGCCCGGTAACCATTTCAAACAGCGTAATACCAATGGAATAAATATCACTTTTTCTGTCGCTGTACCCGCCTCTTGCCTGTTCCGGCGATGTATAATGCACCGAACCCATGGCATTCGAACTAATGGTATTTGAAGTCACTGCTTTTGCAATACCAAAATCCGTTACTTTTACTTTTCCATCTCTTGAGATAAGAATATTCTGCGGCTTAATATCCCTGTGGACAATTCCTGCCGCATGCGCCGCTCCAATACCGGTACACATCTGAATCGCAATACTGATAACCTCTTTATGAGAAAGCTTTCCCTTTCTCTCTATATATTCCTTTAATGTAATTCCTTCTACAAGCTCCATGACCATATAATACAACCCACGGTCTTCACCTACGTCGTATACATTTACAATATTCGGATTCATAAGCCCGGCCACAGCCTGTGCCTCAGAGCGAAATTTACGGACAAAATCTTCATCCTCCCGATACTCCTTTTTCAGCACCTTAATCGCTACGTAACGGTTCAGCATCGTGTCTCTCCCCTTATACACATCAGCCATGCCGCCAACACCGACTTTACTCAACACCTCATATCGTTTCCCGAGAAAAATACCTTTCTTTACCATTTACTCACCTCATTTGCAAGTGGCTCCGCCATAACAACCCCTATGTTATCTCTCCCACCATTACTATTTGCCTTTTCCACCAGCATCAACACTGCTTCCACAATGTCTCTTGCGCTTTTCACAATATCAAACATATCTTCATCTTCTACCATATTGCTCAGGCCGTCGGTACACATCAGAATCAGATCACCCTTTTTCAGCCTGTACTCAAATATATCAGCTTCTACCTCTTCTTTCACACCCATCGCTCTTGTTATAATATTTTTATCCGGATGATGCTTTGCTTCTTCTGCCTTAATACCGCCAAGACGCACCATCTCCTCTACAAGAGAATGGTCTTTGGAGAGTTGACGTATTTTATCATTGATCAGATACAAACGGCTGTCTCCTACATTCGCAAAATACAAAGTACTTCCAATCACAGTTGCAACAACAAGGGTGGTACCCATTCCTTCAAGCTTCACATCTGTCTGCGATGCACAGATCAGCTTATGATTCGCAATCGATACAATGTTCTTCAAAATCTCTTCCGGTCTGTCAAGCGGAGTATTTTCCAACTCTTCCCGCACAACTTTAACTGTGTATTTTGATGCAAAATCTCCTGCCTTATGTCCTCCCATCCCATCAGCAACCACAAGAAGATTCGGAAACGGTCCGATCGGTTTATCCGTTACATATACATAGTCCTGATTGATTTCCCGTTTCCTTCCTATATCGGTCATTGCATATAATTTCATCTACTTCTCCTTCTTCGCGTCATTATACCGCCGTCTTAACTGTCCGCAGGCTCCATCGATATCAGAGCCTCTCTCCCTTCTT
>DKYD01000095.1:26158-57806 GCA_002492335.1 Lachnospiraceae bacterium UBA7109 | reverse complement strand
GTTCGATTCCGGTCTGCGGCATTAGTAAGAAATACCTCAAGTCCTTATAAACAAAGGACTTGAGGTATTTTTGTGTCTGTATAAATTTGGATTGTAAAATAAGAGAAATAATCTCTTTTGTATAGATAATTTGTTTTCCTTTTGGAAAAGCTATTTTTATGGAATAGAAAATATTCATGTCATAGATTGACCAATGGAAAGCAAAAGGAGACAGGATAATGAATGCTATATTAGAACAGTTATCAGGATATGGTGTTGTGCCGGTTGTTGTATTGCACCATGCGGAGGATGCAAGACCACTGGCAGAAGCGCTTTGTGAAGGCGGATTAAAGTGCGCCGAAATTACTTTTCGCACAGGGGAAGCAGAGAAATCTATTCGGATTATGACAGAAAATTATCCGAATATGCTTGTTGGGGCCGGAACTGTGCTTACAGTTGAACAGGCAGAGCGTGCGGTAGCAGCGGGGGTTAAATTTATTGTGAGCCCTGGTTTTGATGCTGAGGTTGTGGACTATTGTATTGCAAATGCGATTCCGGTAATACCGGGATGTATTACTCCGTCCGAGGTCGCCCAGGGCGTGAAAAGAGGTTTGAAGCTTCTGAAATTTTTCCCGGCTGAGCAGGCAGGTGGTCTGGAAACGATACGGGCGATGGCGGCAGCGTATGCTGATGTTAAATTTATGCCTACAGGAGGAATCAGTCCAAAGAATCTGGAGCAGTATTTATCTTATGAAAAAATTGCGGTATGTGGCGGGAGCTGGATGGTTAAGGCTGAATTTGTTGAGAATCAGGAGTTTGATAAGATTAAAGAAATGACAGAACAGGCAGTGAAGATTGTGAAAGAAATCCGGGGATGACAGAAGGCGGGGAAAGGAATTAAGAATGTGTAAAAGAGTAATAACAATGGGAGAAATTATGCTTCGTTTAACGGTTCCGGATTATAAACGGTTTATGCAGGCGGATGCATTCAACGCGTGTTATGGAGGCGGCGAGGCGAATGTGGCAGTGTCTCTGGCGAATTACGGATATGACACGCAGTTTGTGACGGCTGTACCTGCGAATCCAATTGGAGATTGTGCGATTGCGGCCTTAAAAAAATATAAAGTGGGAACAGACTTTATTGTGAGGAGCAAGGGGCGCCTGGGAATCTATTTTTTGGAAAATGGTTCAGCAATGAGACCAAGTAATGTGGTATATGACCGGACACACAGCTCCATCTCAATTGTAAAGGCAGAGGCGTTTGATTTTGATGCTGTTTTCAGAAATGCAGATTGGTTTCATTTTACCGGAATCACTCCGGCATTGTCGGAAAATGCAGCCGCGCTTACAAAAGCTGCATTAAATGCAGCAAAAAAAATGGGAGTAACGGTGTCTGTGGATTTGAATTTCCGGAAAAAATTATGGACAAGTGAGAAAGCTCAGGAAATCATGCGTGATTTGATGCAGTATGTTGATATATGTATTGGAAATGAGGAGGATGCGGAGAAAACACTTGGCTTTAAGGCAAAGGAAACGGACGTGACAAAAGGAGAATTAAATCTTGCGGGATATGAAGACATATTTCGCCAAATGGCGAATGAATTTGGCTTCCGGTATATTGTCAGTTCTCTGCGACAGTCATATTCAGCCTCTAAGAATGGATGGAGCGCCTGTATTATGGATGGGAATACAAGAGAATTCTATCATTCCCGGACGTATTCTATTACACCGATTGTTGACCGTGTGGGTGGTGGCGACGCTTTTGCAGCTGGTGTGATTTGCGGACTTTTGGATGGAAAGGACATGAAGGGAGCCCTTGAGTACGCAGTGGCTGCCTCTGCGCTGAAACATACAATTCCGGGCGACTTTAATCTGGTGACGAGAGAAGAGGTGGAGAATCTTGTCAGCGGAGACGGGTCGGGCCGTGTTCAGAGATAAGAAATTTAGCTTGCAAATCTACAGAAAATCTTAAGGATTGTTTAAAAGTTTTCCTTTTATTTTTTTTATATAATGTGAAAAATGAAAGGAGAACGAGTGATGAAGAAACCAACGAGAATTAAGAAAAGGACAATTTACCGCATTATTTTATATACAATTTTTGTAGTTTATCTGATACTACTGTTTAAGATTGTGTTATTTAAATATTTTTCGGTGTCGGATATGATACGGAATATGGAGGAGGGACAAGGGTTTCGTTCGTTGAATCTTATTCCCTTCACAACAATAAAAGATTTTATGGATATTGTGAAAGATGGCGGAGTATTGCGAGGCATTTCTAATATTTTTGGAAATATCTGTGTGTTTGCACCGCTTGGATATTTCCTGCCATTGTTGTTCCGGCCGTTTCAAAAGACATGGAAGGTATTGTGTGCAGGTCTGGCTCTCAGTCTGGCATTTGAGTGCGGACAATATTTTTTGTATCTTGGAAGCGCAGATGTAGATGATGTGATATTGAATTTCATAGGAGTATGTGTTGGAAATGGCTGTTATTATTTCATAGGACGCTATGCAAAAAATAACTATATTAAGTATCGGATTACGATAGTTTTGTCGGCAGTGTGTTTTATTATCGCACTTTTGGTGGCCGGAAAAGAATTTGGCTCTATACTGGGACTTGACTTTCATAAAATTGTTTATGAGGGACAGGAAAATATTCCTGACACGGATAGTGATTTTGGGGGAACTTATCTGGAAATAAAGGATTCTGTGCTTTACGCATATTCCGGTTTTGTTTCTCCGGACAGCAACGGAAAGTCTCTTCTTACTGTAAAAGAATATCCGGTGACAGACGCCGCAAAGTATGTAAAGCAGAAAATAAAAGAAGAAACATGGAAGACAATCATATCCTATGAGATGTTGAACGAGCAGGATGTAAAAGAAATAGAATCTTATTATGGGATGCTACTGTGGCTGGATGAGGAAGGAAAGGTTGATACGGTATTATTTACAGATAAAATAAAAAACAGTGGACAGGTATCTGTATCTGAAGAAAAAAATGAAAAGAATATCTGGGGCGACGTAAGAGAGCTGGAGGAAAACGGATTCGTGCTGAATATGGGAACGGACCGCGAAGTAGACGGCGGCAGCATTGCTGTGATTGGAAATGGTGATAATATGAATCTGGTGAATATAAAAGTTACACCGGAGACCACTTATAAAAAGATGATCGTTCATGATAGGATGGGAAATGATATTGATTATGAAAAAGCAGAGTGGGCGGATCTTGCCACCGGGCAAACTGTGGATATAAAAGGATATGAAGAAAACGACGGGTTTGTTGCGGCAGAAATTCAGATAAGAGAGTATACATTTTAATGAAGTTAAAAGAAGGCGGTGATTTTGTACCGCCTTCTTTTAGAGAGGAATGAAAATAATCTATGTAAATTTTACTTGTTGTTAGGCGAAGTGCGGTAATCATACAGGCGATATTCAGTAAGCACAACTACCGTCTTCTTTATTTGATAGAATCATTATATTGGAAAATTGTGACATGAATGTGTCTTAATTTAAAAGAGTTTATAAAGTTTCTTAAGAAAAACAATATTTGTAATAAAATAAAAACGCAGCGGGAGGGATTTGAACCCCCGGAGCCTTGCGGCTCTTCTGCTTTCGAGGCAGATGCCATCAGCCAACTCGACCACCGCTGCATACAAAATTAGTATAGCACAGATACTTCACATGATGCAACAATGAAAATGAAAGATGGATAAAATCTTTTCTTCTGATCCATAATAAATGTATATATGGAAGGACGTGGGGAGAAAGTTTATGAAGACATTTGATGAATTGTATCGGGATATTTTAAAAAGGAAGCTATCTCTGCAGGAGCCGCTCCCGGAAGAGTATAATCCGGAGCATTTGGATTGTCTGATACATCCGGAGGAATATGCGCCAGTCATCAGAGTGGCGGAGTGTGAGTGTAATGCCTATGACCGGGCGTGTGCAAACAGTTGTGTCTTTGATGCGATTGAAGAATCAGAAGACGGGGAAATGTATATTAATCCGGAGCTTTGTGCCGGCTGTGAAGCATGTATCCATGCATGTAAAAATGGCAGTCTTACTGCCAGCAGAGATATTCTTCCGGCAATGAAGACGGTGAGGGAGGCAGAAGGACCGGCATACGTATTGGTGGCGCCTGCGTTTTTTGGACAGTTTAGTGATACGGTTACGCCGGGAAAACTCAGGACTGCCTTTAAAGCACTTGGATTTGAAGGAATGGTAGAGGTAGCATTGTTTGCAGACGTCCTGACGCTTAAAGAAGCGCTAGAGTTTGACCGTCACGTGAAGCATATTGGAGATTATCAGCTTACAAGCTGCTGTTGTCCGGTGTGGATAGCATTGATTCGGAAAATATACCGGGAATTGATGCCGCATGTTCCGGGGGCAGTCTCTCCGATGATCGCCTGCGGGCGTATGATTAAAAAACTTCATCCGAATGCTGTGACCGTGTTCGTTGGCCCGTGCATTGCAAAGAAAAAAGAAGCGAGGGAGCCGGATGTTTCAGACGCCATCGATTATGTACTAACCTTTCAGGAGGTGAGAGATATTTTTGAGGCGGCGGATATTCATCCGGAGCAGTTAAAGGATGATAAAAAGGAGCATGCATCTAAAGCGGGAAGGCTTTATGCCAGAACCGGAGGCGTAAGCCTGGCGGTAGCAGAGATGGCGGAGCAGCTCTGTCCTGAGCGTGCCATGAAGGTGAAGGCAGAACAGGCGAATGGAACAAAGGAATGTATGCAGATGATACAGCGGATTAAAAATGGGGAGACGGAAGCCAATTTTTTTGAAGGTATGGGCTGTGTGGGCGGCTGCGTCGGGGGACCGAAGGCGATTCTTGATAAAGAAGAAGGGACAAAATACGTAGACGACTATGCGGAGAACTCACCGTTTGGGACACCGCTTGAGAATCCGTATGTGCGGAAATTCCTGGAAGACCTGGGGATTCATACAGTGGAAGAACTCATAGAAGACAAAATGCTGGTGCGGGATTTTTAAGCACAGGCATTTTGTCCTAAAATAGCATAGATAAATATTTCTCGTAATTTACTCCGTCATTTCCTGGAATATGAAGTCTGACTGCGTCAGCAATAGAAGCCTCCAGAAATTTTCCGGCTGTCCGGATAACTTCGGGAATCGGAATACCTTTTACGGCGCCTCCGGCTATACAGGAGGCAAATAAATCGCCGGTTCCGGAATAGCTTTCTCCGATATACGGAAAAGCAGAAAGGCAGGAATTATTTTCTGAAATATACAAATTTCCCATTTGTGCATTCCCCTCTTTATCCATAAAACGAATTCCGGTAACAATAATATGCTCCGGCCCGTTTTCTTGAAAGGAACAAGCCAGTTTTTTTATGGCATTTATCCGCATATGCGTATCGTTAATCTTATAGATATCTTCATAATCTGTATCTGTAAGAAGACATAGTTCTGTAAGGTTTGGCGTGATAATATCAGCCCGTCTGGCCAGTTTTTTCATTTCCTTTAGAAGATTTGAGGTAAATATGTCGTATTTATTTCCGTCATCTCCCATGACCGGATCTACAAGAAGAAAGGTGTCCGGTGTGTCAAACGTGTCTATGAAATGAAAGATATGGCGGATCTGTTCCTCTCCGGCAACAAATCCGGTATAAATGCCATCAAAATTCTGCCCCATTTTTGCCCATTCCCGACGGAAATATTCCATTTTGTCTGTATAGTCGTCCAGATAATAGCTGGAATATCCGGTCTGTGCGGTAAGAATAGCAGTCGGCAGCGGACAGGCCTGCACCCCCATAACTGAAAGAACAGAAATGGCGGCAGTCAGAGAGCATCGCCCGAAGCTGGATAAGTCGTTGATAACAGCAATTTTTTTTGTCGTGGTTTTCATAGGAATCCTCTTTCTTTTATAAAGTTTCCAAAAACTATATTAGCATCAAACTGGTCACTTTGAAAAGTCCAGACGGACACAAAACAACCAGTCCAGAATGATGCAGCTTATATCAGTCATATTTTCTGGCACAAGTAAATTTAAAAATTTGTATTGACAAGTCAGAGAAGAAAGGATATAATAAGTTTTGCTGTGAAAGTCATTTATATTGTATGTGGGCGTAGCTCAGCTGGATAGAGCGTTTGGCTACGGACCAAAAGGTCGGGGGTTCGAATCCTCTCGCCCACGTTGAAATCTTGAACATCAAGAGATAAAGCACTCCGAATAAACCGGGGTGCTTTTGTGGTATTATGTGAATGCGGAGGTTTGTTATGAAGAAGAAAGGAATTCTGTTATTAGGACTCGTGGTTGTGCTTTTACTTTGTGCCTGTGGAAAAAGTGAAAGTAAAGAAGAGGCGCCGAAAGAGGAGAAAAAAGAACCGAAAGAGCTTGTTATTAATACAAAGGATATAGAACCGGTGGAGGAACAAAAGGAGGAGACACCTCCGGAACCGGAAGAAGAGAAGCAACAGGAAAATCAGAAGAATGGATATGTAGTTGTGATTGATGCCGGACATCAGGCCAAAGGAAACAATGAGAAAGAGCCGGTTGGTCCGGGAGCATCACAGATGAAGGCAAAAGTATCTTCCGGTACAGCCGGTGTGGCGACGGATATACCAGAGTATGAACTTACATTAGCTGTGTCTGTGAAGCTTCGGGACGAGCTTGAGAACCGGGGATATGATGTAATTATGGTTCGGGAGACACATGATGTGAATATTTCAAATTCAGAGCGTGCCGCAGTTGCGAATAATGCGGGGGCGGATGCGTTTATACGTATCCATGCAAATGGTTCGGAAAACAGAAGCGTAAATGGAATGATGACAATCTGCCAGACGCCTGAGAACCCATACAACGGCGGACTTTATGCAAAGAGTAAAGCTCTGGCTGAGAATGTATTAAACAGTATGGTCGCAGCCACAGGAGCGGTTCGGGAGAAGGTATGGGAAACAGATACTATGAGTGGAATTAACTGGGCGCAGGTGCCTGTAACGATTGTAGAAATGGGTTATATGACGAATCCGGAAGAAGATAAGAAGATGGCTGATGAAGGGTATCAGAAATTGCTTGCTGCAGGAATTGCAGATGGAATTGATGCATATCTGGGGATTTAACTGCCCCGATGACGCCTCAGAGTTTTCTATAATTAAGACAGCGGGAAAAAAAGGTTTGAAAAGTGATAGATTTGTAGTATAATACCTTTAGTTTCGAGATAGTCGATTCAGACCAGGATTCCCAAAAACAATTGTTGGCTTATGAAAGGATTAATATAATATGATGAGAGAAAAATATGAAACTCTGCCGCTTGCGACATTGAAGGAACTTGCAAAAGCGAGGGGAATAAAAGGAATTTCTACAATGAAAAAAGCGGAAGTAATTGAACGGATGCTGTTTGAAGATGAAAAAGACCGGCAGAAAGCGAAGAAGGAATCTCAGGCGACCGTGAAGGAAATGTCTGCAAATACTGGAGATAAAGAGCTGAAGGAATTGCATGATATAGATAAACTCGACAGTGGAGTTGTGGTAAGTGGGATTCTGGAAGTTATGTCAGACGGATTTGGATTTATCAGAAGCGAGAATTATCTTCCGGGAGACAATGATATTTATGTATCTCCGTCCCAGATCCGAAGATTCGGCCTTAAGACCGGAGATATTCTGGAAGGACATACGAGAATTAAAACACAGCAGGAAAAGTTTAGCGCACTTCTTTATCTGACGAAAATTAATGGGATTGATCCGCTTGTGGCAATGAAGAGACCGAGCTTTGAGGATCTTACGCCAATATTTCCGAATGAGAGACTGAGGCTGGAGTGTGGAAGGACAAGCACGGCCATGCGGGTTATGGATTTGCTTTCCCCGATCGGAAAAGGCCAGAGAGGTATGATCGTATCACCTCCAAAGGCCGGAAAGACAACGCTGCTTAAGCAGGTGGCATTATCGGTACAGAAGAATAACCCGGAGATGCATCTTTTAATTCTTTTGATTGATGAACGTCCGGAGGAAGTAACGGATATTAAAGAAAGTATTGAAGGAAAAAATGTGGAAGTCATTTATTCGACTTTTGATGAACTTCCGGAGCATCATAAGCGGGTTTCAGAGATGGTTATAGAGCGTGCGAAGCGTCTGGTTGAGCATGGCAAGGATGTTATGATTCTTCTTGACAGCATCACAAGGCTTGCCAGAGCATATAACCTGACGGTGCCGCCTTCAGGAAGAACATTGTCCGGTGGTCTTGATCCGGCGGCTCTTCATATGCCGAAGCGTTTCTTTGGCGCGGCGAGAAATATGCGTCAGGGAGGAAGTCTTACCATTCTCGCAACGGCTCTTGTGGATACCGGAAGTAAGATGGATGATGTTGTGTACGAGGAGTTCAAGGGAACCGGCAACATGGAGCTGGTACTTGACAGAAAACTTTCTGAAAAGCGTATATTCCCGGCGATTGATATTCCGAAGTCCGGAACGAGAAGAGAGGATCTGCTTCTTACAAGAGAGGAACAGGAAGCTGTTGACACTATGCGCCGCGCTCTGAATGGAATGCGTGCAGACGAAACGGTGGATAATATTCTGAATATGTTTTCACGTACAAGAAATAATATGGAATTTATTCAATTAGTAAAAAAGACAAAATTAATCTAGACAATGGAATGGTTTTGTGATACAATAACAAAGCTGTTTAGAAAATGAATATTAATCGCGGACTGCGATAAGTTTGATAAAGAAAAGAAGAGGTGAAAAACATGAAAGAAGGAATACATCCAGCATATCATCAGGCAACTGTAACTTGTAACTGTGGAAACACATTTGTGACAGGCTCTACAAAAGAAGACATTCACGTAGAAATTTGTTCCAAATGCCACCCGTTCTACACAGGACAGCAGAAAGCAGCTCAGGCACGCGGCCGTGTTGATAAGTTCAATAAGAAATATGGAATGGGCAAATAAGATTGCAAGTAACGGGGTGAGGTTTTATATCTCACCCTTTTCTTATCATACAGAAAATTTCGTTTATTACAGGACATAGAATAAAGGGGTAATTATGAAATCATCAAATATCGGAGGCCAGGCCGTATTAGAGGGCATTATGATGAGACATAAGGATGAGTACGCTGTAGCAGTCAGAAAACCGGATGGTGGGATCAGTGTACAAAAGGAGCAGTATCATAGTGTTATAAAGTGGAAAAAACTTACGAAGATCCCGTTTGTCAGAGGTGTGTTTAATTTTGTAGACTCCATGGTTCTTGGAATTAAGACGTTGACTTATTCAGCGAGCTTCTATGAGGAAGAGGAAGAAGTCCTGACAGAAAAAGAGGCGGAGAAAAGAGAAAAACAGGAAAGTGTTATTATGGCAGGAACCGTAGTTTTTTCCGTTCTTATGGCAGTAGCAATTTTTATGGTGCTTCCATATGTTCTTTCTTCATTTTTAAAGCCGTTTATACAATCCTACCGTATGCGTACGATTATAGAAGGATTTGTACGTATCGGTATATTTATTCTCTATGTGCTTCTTATATCCCGGATGAAGGATATTCAGCGAACTTTTATGTATCACGGAGCAGAGCATAAATGTATTAACTGTATTGAGCATGGACTTCCGCTCACGGTAGAGAATGTGCGGGTCAGTTCCAGACTGCATAAAAGATGCGGAACCAGTTTCCTGTTTTTTGTGCTGGCAATCAGTATTGTTTTACTGTTAGTGATCCATGTGGAATCTCCTGTTATGAGGGTTGTGGTGAGAATTGCCCTGATCCCGGTAATCGCGGGCATTTCATATGAGGTGCTTAAAGTGGCAGGGAGCAGTGAGAATCCGGTTGTGAATATGCTTAGCAAGCCCGGACTTGCAGTACAGAAGCTTACGACAAAGGAACCGGACGACAGTATGATCGAAGTAGCAATTCAGGCAGTAGAGGCCGTATTTGACTGGAGAACTTATGAAGCAGAAAATTTTAACACTGCAGCAGATGCATAGAGAAGGGACAAAGCTCCTTGAGGATGCAGGGATTGAGGATGCATCCCTGGATGCGTGGCTTTTACTTTCTTTTGTGACGGGACTTGACCGGGCAGCCTATTATGGAAGAATGGGAGAAGCTGCAGAGCCGGAAAAGGCAGAACGATATTATGAGGTTATTGAAAGGCGGAGCCGCAGGATTCCGCTCCAGCATATTACCGGGGAACAGGAATTTATGGGCTACGTGTTCTGTGTAAATGAGCATGTGCTTATCCCAAGGCAGGATACAGAGACGCTTGTAGAAGAGGCGCTTAAGAGATTAAAGACAGGAATGCGCATTCTTGATGTGTGTACCGGTTCGGGATGTATTCTTTTCAGCATTTTAAAAACGGGAGAAGAAAGGATGCATATAAAAGGACTTTCGGGAGTCGGGACAGACATATCGAAAGAAGCTCTTGCAGTGGCAGAGAAAAATGCATGCAGGCTGGGTGTGGAAGCGGACCTGCGTCAGGGAAATCTCTTTGAAAATGTGGAAGGCAAGTTTGATATGATACTGTCAAATCCGCCTTATATTCCGACAAAGGTTATCGAAGAGCTGCAAGAAGAGGTGAAACTGCATGATCCATATATTGCGTTAGATGGAAAAGAAGATGGGTTATATTTTTATAAAAGAATTATAAGAGAAAGCAGGGCTTATTTGAAGGAAGGCGGATGTCTGCTGTTTGAAATCGGGTATGACCAGGCAGAAGCAGTATCGGCGCTCATGCGGGAAGGCGGATATCGTGATATTTGTGTGAAAAAGGATTTATCAGGGCTTGACCGTGTAGTGTCTGGTATGTAAAATGTAAAAGGATTACATATTTGGAAATATGTTGAAGGAGGAAATGCAATGTTTGACAGATTAGAGGATTTGCTCATCCGGTTAGAGGAAATCTTAAGTGAACTGCAGGAGCCGGATGTGGCAAATGACCAGAACAGGTTCCGCAAGCTTATGAAAGAACAGAATGAGCTGACTCCGATTGTGGAAGCATATAAAGAATACAAAGAATGTAAACAGGCGATTGAAGACAGTCTCCAGATGTTAGAGGAAGAGTCAGATGAAGAAATGAGGGAGCTTGCGAAAGAAGAGCTCAATATTTCGAAGAACAGGGTAGAAGAGCTGGAGCATGAACTTAAGATTTTACTTCTCCCAAAGGATCCGAATGACGATAAGAACGTAATTGTAGAAATCCGTGCCGGAGCAGGCGGGGATGAGGCGGCGCTTTTTGCAGCTGAAATATATCGTATGTATCTTCATTATGCAGAAAGTAAACGCTGGAAGGTAGAATTGGTAGAATGCGAAGAAATCGGTATTGGCGGAATGAAAAACGTGACCTTTATGATAAACGGAAACGGTGCGTATTCAGTAATGAAGTATGAATCTGGTGTACATCGCGTGCAGCGTGTGCCGGAGACTGAGTCCGGCGGACGAATCCACACATCAACCATAACGGTAGCTGTGATGCCGGAAGCAGAAGATGTAGATATTCAGATTGATGAAAAGGATATCCGTATTGATGTTATGCGTGCGTCAGGGAATGGCGGACAGTGTGTCAATACGACAGATTCAGCGGTAAGACTGACCCACTACCCGACCGGAATCGTAATTTACAGCCAGACAGAGAAATCACAGCTTCAGAATAAAGAAAAAGCATTTGCCCTTTTGAGAGCAAAATTATACGATCTGGAATGTCAGAAGCAGCATGACGCAGAAGCAGAAGCAAGAAAAAGTCAGATTGGAACAGGAGATCGTTCCGAAAAAATTCGTACTTACAACTTCCCGCAGGGTCGTGTAACCGACCACCGGATCGGACTGACACTGTACAAACTCGACAAAATCATGAACGGAGATATCCAGGAAATTATTGACGCCTGCATCGCGGCTGATCAGGCAGCAAAACTTGCAAACATGAACGAATAGCAGGAACACGGAATTAGAAACAGGAGACACAGACGGCTTTGCTGACTTGTGGCTCCTGTTGCGATTTGGATGGTTCTCACAATATTTTTTTGTCACATGAAAAAAAATGTGATATACTTCATTTTGTATGTAAAGAATAGATAGAAAAAGATAAAAGAAACAGAAGGTTAACGTATGGAAGAGATTCAGTTTAAGAGAGCGGAATTAGAAGACAAAGAAATTATAACAAAATATTTGAAGCATCATACGAGCAGGAGCTGTGAGCGGACTTTTGTGAATGTGTTTCTGTGGTCCAGGCAGTATCCGGTGAAGTGGGCTGTTATTGAAAATACCCTTGTTTTTAAAAGCGAAGATGATACCCACGTATCGTTTGCTTTCCCGGCGGGGGAAGACGAATGTATTAAAAAAGCGATGGATGTCATGAAAAAATACAGCGAGAGCAAAGGTTACCCATTCAGTATGTATAATGTAACACCGGACAATTTTGAAAAACTGGAGGAGTGGTATCCGGGAAGATTCCAGATTGAATATGTCAGAGATTTGGCTGATTATGTGTATGAATCTGAAAAGCTTGCAACGCTTTCCGGAAAGAAGCTTCATGCCAAGAGAAATCATATTAATAAATTTAAAACCGTTTATGCGGACCGGTGGAGCTATGAGCCTATGACAACAGACAATGTGGAAGAATGCTTTCAGATGGCGATGAAATGGCGAAATGAGAATGGCTGTGAGGAAGATCCGGAGAAAAATGCAGAGATGTGTGTGACACTGAATTCGCTTCGCCTGTTTGAGGAACTGGAGTTAAAAGGCGGTGTTTTAAGGCTGGATGGAGAGGTTATAGCATTTACAATAGGAGAACCGGTCTGTTCAGACACGTTTGTTGTACACATTGAGAAAGCGTTTGCAGATATACAGGGTGCATATCCTATGATTAATCAGCAGTTCGTGGAGCACGAATGCATGGATTATAAATACGTAAACAGAGAAGAGGATACAGGGGCAGAGGGACTAAGGAAGGCAAAGCTTTCCTATCGTCCGGTATTCCTGGTTGAAAAAGGAAAGGTAACAGAAAAGGAGAGATAACAGATGATAGCAGAAAAGATGAAAAACATGGTAGCGAACAGTTCAGCCATCCGCGCAATGTTTGAGGAAGGAAACCGGCTGGCGGAGATTTATGGCGCAGAAAATGTATTTGATTTCAGCCTTGGTAATCCGAATGTGGCGGCGCCGGAAGCTGTAAAAAAAGCAATTTTAGAATTACTGGAAGAAGAGGATCCGATTGCTCTTCACGGATATACCAACAGCAACAGCGGTTATGCAGATGTAAGGCAGGCGGTTGCAGACTCTCTGAATGAGCGGTTTGATACAAAATTTGAGGGAAAGAATATTGTGATGACGGTGGGGGCAGCAGGAGGATTAAATGTAATCCTGAAGTCTCTGATTAATCCTGGAGATGAAGTAATTGCATTTGCACCGTACTTTGGCGAGTATCGTTCCTATACGAACAATTATGACGGTGTACTTGTAGAAATATCACCGAATACCATAGATTTTCAGCCGAAACTTGATGAATTTGAGCAGAAGATTACACCAAAAACAAAGGCAGTTATTGTTAATACGCCAAACAATCCGACCGGTGTTGTATATTCTGAAGAGACGATCAGGAAGCTTGCTGCTATTATGGAGGCAAAACAAAAAGAATATGGCACAGATATTTTCCTGATTTCTGATGAACCGTATCGTGAACTGGTCTATGATGGAGTGGAAGTACCATATCTGACAAAATATTATGATAATACAATCGTCGGATATTCTTACAGTAAGTCACTGTCTCTTCCGGGAGAACGAATTGGTTATCTTGTGATCCCGGATGAGGTAACGGATAGTGAGGACGTATTATCTGCGGCAAATGTTGCAACGCGAATTCTCGGATTTGTAAATGCGCCGACCCTGCAGCAGAAGGTTGTTGCAAAGTGTCTGAATGAAAAGACAGATATTTCTTATTATGACCGTAACAGGGAGACGTTGTATCATGGATTGAAGGAGTGTGGATTTGAATGTATCAAACCGGAAGGCGCTTTTTATCTTTTCGTGAAAGCTCCGGTAGAGGATGAAAAAGCATTCTGCCAGACAGCGAAAAAATACAATCTGTTACTTGTTCCGGGAAGTTCTTTTGCCTGCCCGGGTTATGTAAGACTGGCATATTGTGTATCTTATGAGACAATTGTAAATTCACTGCCGAAGTTTAAAGAGCTTGCAAAAGAATACGGATTGGTGTAACAGAAGAGAGCTGGAAAGCAAGAAAGGATGTTAGAATGAAAGCATTTGAAAAAAATATTCGTAAAGTAGAGCCCTATGTTCCGGGAGAGCAGCCACAGCAGAAGGTAATAAAACTAAATACGAATGAAAATCCATATCCGCCTGCGCCAGGTGTCTCGAAAGCACTGCAAAGTATGGATACAGACAGGCTCAGACTTTATCCGGATCCGACAGCAGGAGTGCTTGTGAAGGAGCTTGCAGACTTTTATCATGTAAATCCGGATCAGGTATTTGTGGGAGTTGGTTCAGATGACGTATTGTCCATGTGCTTCCTGACATTTTTTAACTCGGAAAAGCCGATATTATTTCCGGATATTACATATTCTTTTTATAAGGTGTGGGCTGATTTGTACCGAATTCCTTATGAGTGTCAGAAGCTGGATGAGAATTTCCGGCTGGTGAAAGAGGATTATTATAAAGAAAATGGTGGAGTTATCTTCCCAAATCCAAATGCACCGACAGCCCTTTATGAGGAGCTGGATGTCGTAGAGGATATTATCGCGCACAATCGGGATGTCATTGTGATTGTGGATGAAGCATATGTGGATTTTGCAGGTCGCTCTGCAATGGAGCTGGTTGACAGGTACGACAATCTGATCGTTGTGCAAACCTTCTCCAAAGCACGTTCTATGGCAGGTATGAGGATTGGTTATGCAATTAGTAATCCTGCGTTGATTCGATATTTGAATGATGCAAAATATTCGTTCAATTCCTATACGATGAACCAGACCTCTCTTGTCTGCGGGACAGAGGCAGTCAGGGATAAGGAATATTTTGAGGAATGTATTCGTAAAATTATCCATACGAGAGAGTGGGCGAAGGAAGAGTTGAGAAAACTGGGATTTGAATTTCCAGATTCCCGTACAAACTTTATCTTTGCAACACATCCGGATTATGATGCAAAGGAATTGTTTGAAGCCCTGAAAGCAGAAGGAATTTATGTGAGATACTGGGGAAGTGAGCGGATTGAGCAGTATTTGCGGATTACGATCGGTACAGAAGAAGAAATGAAGACGATGTTTGTATTTTTGAAAGATTATATGAGAAAATAAGGAGAAATCTATGACAGAGACATTGGTACAGGGCATTATTGATCTGCTCGGGGGAAGTGTGGGAAAAGAAGCAATTGTATTTATTATATCTATGATTCCGATCTTGGAATTAAGAGGGGCGCTTCTTGTTGCAGGCCCGCTTCTGGGCGTTCCGGTAGCTACGGCAATACCGCTTAGTATTATTGGTAATATTATACCGGTTCCATTTATTCTGCTTCTGATTACACCGGTTTTTAATTGGATGAAAGGGACAAAAAGGCTCAAACCTCTTGTAGATAAATTAGAGGCAAAGGCGATGAGCAAGAGTGATAAGATTGAAAAGTATGAATTCTGGGGGCTGGTACTTTTTGTGGGGATTCCCCTTCCGGGAACAGGAGCATGGACCGGCTCATTGATTGCCGCACTTCTTGGAGTGAAGTTTAAGAAAGCATTTCCGGCGGTGATTCTGGGAATCTGCATGGCGACGGTGATTATGTGGTTTATTTCTTATGTGCTGCTGGGAAATGTACAGCTTTTGGGATAAGGACAGAGGAGAAGAGAAAATGGCGATGAAAATTAATAAGGTACTGCCTTCACCGGATGAACTGAAGGCGGAATATCCTTTATCAGAGAAGCTTAAGAAACTGAAAGAGGAAAGAGACCGGGAAATCAGAGAAATATTTACAGGTAAAAAAGATAAGTTTGTGGTGATTGTCGGACCTTGTTCTGCTGATAATGAAGATGCGGTGTGCGAATATGTCAGTCGGCTGGCAAAGCTGAATGAAAAGGTGAAAGAGCGATTGATGCTGATCCCGAGGATTTATACAAATAAGCCAAGAACAACAGGCGAAGGATATAAAGGAATGCTGCACCAGCCGGATCCGGATAAAGCCCCTGATCTGTATGCCGGAATTATTGCAATCCGCAAGATGCATATCCGTGCCATGGAAGAAAGCGGGCTTACAGCGGCAGATGAGATGCTGTATCCGGAAAACAGAAGTTATCTGGATGATATTCTGTCTTATGAGGCGATTGGCGCCCGCTCTGTAGAAAATCAGCAGCACAGGCTGACAGCCAGCGGCATGGATATTCCGGTGGGAATGAAGAATCCTACCAGCGGTGATTTATCTGTGATGTTAAATTCTGTTATTGCTGCGCAGGGAGGACACCGGTTTATTTACCGCGGGCAGGATGTACAGACAGATGGAAATGACCTTGCACATGTGATCTTAAGAGGCGGTGTGGATAAATATGGGACTTGTATCCCCAATTATCATTATGAAGATTGTGTAAGACTCTGGAATTTGTATCGTAAAAAAGAATTAAAGAATCCTGCTGTGATTATTGACGTCAATCATTCAAATTCAAATAAGGTGTACAAAGAGCAGATACGTATTGTCAGTGAAGTTCTTCACAGCCGGAGGATGAATCCGGAGCTTAGAACGCTTGTAAAGGGAGTAATGATAGAGAGCTATCTGAAAGAGGGAAGGCAGGATATCAGTGAAAATATGGTATATGGACAATCCATAACCGACCCCTGCATCGGATGGGAAGATACAGAAGAGTTGGTTATGGAAATTGCAGAGAAATGTTAAGATTTATCGCGTAATTCAAGTAAGTCCATATACTTAAATAAATCTCTTTTGGATTCGGAAGAGAGATAATTGTAACGGGTAAGCAGTTCTTCCGTCTTGTTGCCCGGAGAATCCGGAGGCGGAGATAGTTCAATGGAATTCCCGTCATCCAACAGATAATCGACAGAGACATGAAACAAATTAGCAAGAGCCGTCAGTTTTTCATGAGAAGGCTGTCGGTTCTTTGTCTCATATCCGGCAATTGTAGAGCGTGCAACGTTCAGACGTGCGGCAACATATTTTTGTGTCATATCATTTTCGCGGCGTAAAGCCTTTAATTTTTCATCAAATGGCATGGCAGGGGACTCCTTTCTGTATAATATGATTTATTTTATCAGTTGTTGCATTAAAGAACATGTGAAGTGCCAAAAATCAACAAAGTGTTGCTCTGAAAGTTCCTGAAGGGAACATTATATTACCCCGTTGACATGCAAAAAGAAAGTTCATATAATTTAAATAGAAGGTTGATCAGATTGGTGGAAATGAGGGACAGACGGAATGATAATAGCGAAAAATGATGAGAAAAAGCGCAGCCGGGTATGGGGAATGACGATGATTGTTTCTTCTTTGGTGATTATTATGACTGCGGTATATCTTTTGATGAAGATGTTTACGGCAAATCCATTGGAGGGAATATGGGAGAGCGAGGACGGCAGTCTCATTATGGATATAAGAGCCAATGGAAAAATACGGGCAGTTATTCCAGAACTTCCGGTAGTGACATCGAGTCTGGATGAAAGCGTGGAGGCGGCTGTTGAGCTGTCATCAGTAATTGACCGGGATGCAAAGACAATTACGATTCAGGCGGAAAGAGAAGCGCTGGAAGAATCTGCGGAGAAATCAGATGGATTATATACGGCGGAGGCACTTAAGAGTTCTCTTCAGTATTTGACAACAACATTTGATTATAGTGTGGAGAAGGAAGAGCTTACACTTACAGAGCGTGAGTATGGCGAACAGCTTATGTTTACAAAGCAATAAAGGAAATCCCTCTATCATGATAGAGGGTTTTTTCGGCTTTAAAGAGGAAGAAAAATGATAAGAGGTGAAAATATGTACAGAGATCATACAAAGAAAATTGCGATTGGGAATGTGGTGATCGGCGGTGGAAATCCAATTGCCATTCAGTCTATGACGAATACCCGCACGGAGGATATAGAAAAAACAGTTGCGCAGATCTTAGAGCTTGAGCGTGCGGGATGTGAGATCATCCGGTGTGCGGTTCCTACAATGGAAGCAGCAGAAGCGCTTGCCGGGATAAAGAAGCAGATTCATATTCCGCTTGTTGCGGACATTCATTTTGATTACTGCCTTGCAATTGCGGCAATTGAATATGGTGCAGATAAGATTCGTATCAATCCGGGAAATATCGGAGATGTATCCAGAATAAAGGCAGTGATTGAGAAAGCAAAGGAATATCATATTCCTATACGGGTCGGTGTGAACAGCGGCTCACTGGAAAAAAATCTGGTGGAAAAATATGGAGGCGTAACGGCGGAAGGACTGGTAGAAAGTGCGCTTGACAAAGTACATATGATTGAAGACCTTGGCTATGAAGAATTGGTAGTCAGTATCAAATCTTCCGATGTCCTGATGTGCGTGAAGGCCCATGAGTTAATTGCGGATAAATGTCCGTATCCGCTCCATGTCGGCATTACAGAGTCCGGAACTCTGCTTGCCGGAAATATAAAATCTTCTATTGGCCTGGGCCTGATTTTAAATCAGGGGATCGGAGATACGATTCGTGTGTCATTAACCGGAGAGCCGGCAGAAGAGATTAGATCAGCAAAGCTTATCCTGAGGACACTGGGGCTTCGAAAGGGCGGTATTGAGGTGGTGTCCTGTCCGACCTGCGGAAGAACGAAAATAGATTTGATTGGACTTGCCAACCAGGTGGAAGCGATGGTTTCCGATATTCCGCTTGATATTAAGGTCGCTGTTATGGGATGTGTTGTAAATGGCCCGGGAGAGGCAAAAGAAGCAGATATCGGAATTGCCGGGGGAATTGGTGAAGGACTTCTTATTAAAAAAGGTGAAATTATAAAAAAGGTGAAAGAAGAGGAACTATTAGAGACATTGAGACAGGAGCTGCTTAACTGGAATGAGTAAATTATTTTTTGATGTATTTCCCACTCTGAAAATGCCGGAGGACAGGAAAACTTTTTTTACAGACGTGCAGGTAGAAAAGGTTGCAACGAATTCGGCCAGGATTTTTATTAAGGTGTATCTGCGAAGCACGCACCTCCTCCCAAAACATATAATATATGAGACGGAGAATATGATAAAAATGCAGCTGTTCGCCCAGAACAGGATACGGATAGAGATACGGGAGACATATGAGCTTTCAGCACAGTATACGCCTGAAAATATTATGCAGGAATATTATGAGAGTTTTCTGGAAGAATTGAACCGAAGAAGCGTGGTAGAACGCAGCATGTTCCAGAATGCAAAGTATGCGTTTGAAGATGAAAATATTCTTTGTCTTCAGCTGACGGATACCATTGTGGCGCAGGGAAAGAAGGAGTCTCTTGCCCTTTATCTGGAGGAAGTGTATGAGAAACGGTTTATGCACCCGATAGAAGTGCGGGTTATGTACAAAAAAGCAGAGGAAAGTAAACTGAAGTATAATGATATGAAGCTTCGCCAGGAAGTGGAGTCGATTCTGAGCCAGGCGGAGAGTGTAAAAAAGCAGAAGGAAGAGCAGAAACAGTCTGAAACAGAGAAAAAGAATACGCCAAAAGAAAAGAAATCAGCAAGGACATTTATTCCCCACGCAAAAGCGGCATCCGGTGCAGATGGACTTGTTTACGGCAGAATGTTTGATGATGAAGCGATAGAGCTTTCACAGGTTGTCGGCGAGATGGGTGAGATTACCTTCCGGGGCAAAGTGATCAGCTTTGACACAAGAGAAATACGAAATGAAAAAACCATTGTCATGTATGCGGTTACGGATTTTACGGATACGATTATGGTAAAGATGTTTGTGCGAAATGACCAGCTTGCAGATGTGTTGGCGGAAGTGAAAAAAGATGCATTTCTGAAAATAAAAGGGGTAACGACGATTGATAAATTTGACGGAGAATTGACCATAGGCTCTGTGTATGGAATTAAGAAGATTTCGGATTTTACGGAGTCAAGAATGGATACTGCCCCGGAGAAGAGAGTGGAGCTTCATTGTCATACAAAAATGAGTGATATGGATGGCGTATCGGAGGTCAGAGATATTGTAAAACGGGCGCATGACTGGGGGCATAAAGCGATTGCGATTACCGATCATGGAGTTGTGCAGGCCTTTCCGGAAGCAAATCATTATATCGAGACTTTAGATAAAGACGATCCGTTTAAGGTGATTTACGGGGTAGAGGGATATCTGGTGGATGATCTCCAGGATATTGCGGTAAATGAAAAGGGACAGCCGCTTAAGGGTACATATGTTGTGTTTGATCTTGAAACGACCGGATTCAGTCCCATTAAGGATAAGATTATCGAAATAGGCGCTGTAAAGGTAGAAAACGGACAGATTACAGAAAAGTACAGTACATTTGTAAATCCCAGAATACCGATTCCGTTTCAAATCACACAGCTTACCAGCATTACGGATCAGATGGTGATGGATGCGCCGGATATTGAGACAATACTGCCGGAATTTCTGGAGTTTGTGGGGGATGCGGTTCTTGTTGCGCATAATGCAGGCTTTGATGTGGGATTTATTGAGCAGAATTGCAGATATCAGGATATGGCGCCGGATTTTACATCTGTGGATACGGTAGGACTTGCGCGGGTACTTCTTCCTACTCTTTCCAAATTTAAGCTGAATGTGGTGGCGAAAGCTTTGAATATCTCTCAGGAACACCATCACCGGGCAGTGGATGACGCCAGGGTGACAGCAGAGATTTTTGTGAAATTTATAAAGATGCTGGAGGATATGGATATTCATACGCTGGATAAGCTGAACCAGTTTGGCGCACACAATGCGGATGCGGTAAAAAAACTTCCGACCTATCATGTAATCATTTTGGCAAAAAATGATACAGGAAGGGTGAATCTTTATACACTTATTTCCAAATCTCATCTTACTTATTATGCGAGACGGCCGAGAATTCCGAAAAGTGAGCTGTCGAAATACAGGGAAGGACTGCTTGTGGGCAGCGCCTGTGAGGCAGGAGAACTTTATCAGGCAATTTTAAACGATAAATCCGAGGAGCGCATTGCCAAAATTGTAAACTATTATGATTATCTGGAGATACAGCCGCTTGGAAATAACCAGTTTATGATTGAAAGCGACAGGATTACAAAGGTAAAAAATGAAGAAGACTTAAAGGAAATAAATCGTAAGATTATAAGCCTGGGAGAACGGTTTAACAAGCCGGTGGCGGCAACCTGTGATGTTCATTTTCTGGATCCGGAGGATGAAGTGTACCGCCGGATCATTATGACAGGGAAAGGGTTTACGGACGCGGATAATCAGGCGCCGCTTTATCTTCATACAACAGATGAGATGCTTGCGGAGTTCGAATATCTTGGCTCTGCGAAGGCGCGGGAGGTCGTGATCGATACCCCGAATAAAATTGCGGATATGATTGAGAAAATATCTCCGGTGCGTCCGGATAAGTGTCCGCCCGTAATCCCGGATTCCGATAAGACGCTTAAGGATATCTGCTATAAAAAGGCACATGAAATGTATGGGGAGAATCTGCCGGAGATTGTAACAGAGCGCCTGGAAAGAGAACTACATTCGATTATTTCAAATGGATTTGCGGTTATGTACATTATTGCGCAGAAGCTTGTCTGGAAGTCTAATGAGGATGGGTATCTGGTCGGTTCCCGGGGCTCGGTTGGGTCTTCTTTTGTTGCAACAATGGCGGGAATTACAGAAGTAAATCCTTTGAGTCCGCATTATTATTGTAAAAAATGTCATTACAGCGATTTTGAATCAGAAGAAGTCCGGGCATTTGCCGGCGGCTGCGGCTGGGATATGCCGGATAAATTGTGTCCGGTGTGCGGAGAAGCTCTGTCGAAAGACGGATTTGATATTCCGTTTGAGACATTTCTTGGGTTTAAGGGAAATAAAGAGCCGGATATTGACCTGAATTTCTCCGGAGATTATCAGAGCAACGCGCACAAATATACGGAGGTCATTTTCGGAGAAGGACAGACGTTCCGTGCCGGAACGATTGCGACACTTGCGGATAAGACTGCATATGGATATGTGAAAAATTATTACGAGGAGAGAGGACAGCGGAAGCGAAAATGTGAAATAGACAGAATCGTACAGGGGTGTACCGGAATCCGACGGAGTACCGGGCAGCATCCGGGCGGTATTATCGTACTTCCTCATGGAGAGAATATTAATTCCTTCACTCCGGTGCAGCATCCGGCAAATGATATGAATACGGATATTATTACGACGCATTTTGATTACCATTCCATTGACCATAATCTGTTAAAGCTTGATATACTGGGGCATGATGATCCGACGATGATTAAATCGCTGGAGGCATATATCAGTTCCCCGGATATGGAAAATGAATATAATGAGACCGACCATCCGTTTATTGCGACAACGATTCCGCTGGATGATAAAGATGTAATGTCACTGTTTCATGATACATCGGCGCTTGGGATCACACCGGATGATATCAGCGGATGTCCGGTAGGCTGTCTTGGCATTCCGGAATTCGGAACGGATTTTGTAATTCAGATGGTCGTAGATACGAAGCCTCAGACTCTGTCTGATTTGATACGGATTTCCGGTTTGTCCCATGGAACAGACGTATGGCTGAATAATGCACAGGAATTGATTAAGAGTGGGAAAGCAACTATTTCTACAGCTATTTGTACACGAGATGATATTATGACATATCTGATTAATAAAGGAATGGACAGTGAGGAATCCTTTACGATTATGGAGCGTGTCCGTAAAGGAACGGTAGCAAAGGGGAAATGCAAGGAGTGGTCGCAGTTTAAAAAGGATATGGAAGAGCATGGCATACCGGACTGGTATATCTGGTCCTGTGAGAAGATTAAATATATGTTTCCGAAAGCCCATGCGGCGGCTTATGTTATGATGGCATACCGGATCGCATACTGTAAGATCCATTATCCGCTTGCCTATTATGCATCGTATTTTGGGATTCGAGCGGATGCATTTTCTTATGAAATCATGTGTCAGGGAAAAGAAGTACTTAAGCGTTATATTGACGATTATAACAGACGATCTGATTCACTTAGTAAAAAAGAGCAGGACACAATGAAAGATATGCGCATCGTACAGGAAATGTACGCGAGGGGATTTGAGTTTCTTCCTATTGATATTTATAAGGCAAAGGCGACGAAATTCCGGATTGTAGACGGAAAACTGATGCCGCCGTTTTCCAGTATTGACGGGATGGGAGAAAAAGCTGCACAGGCGGTAGAGGATGCGTCGAAAGATGGTCCTTATCTTTCGAGGGATGATTTCAGACAGCGCACAAAGGCCAGCCAGACCGTGATCGACTATATGACGAATCTGGGGCTTCTGGGAAATCTTCCACAGTCAAATCAGCTGTCCTTATTTGATTTGTAAAAAGGAGTGTCTTTGGATGATAAATAAAAAATATAAGGGAATCCTTTACATTATAATATCGGCGTTTTGTTTTGCGCTTATGAATCTGTTTGTCCGCATGGCGGGTGATATCCCTTCTGTTCAGAAGAGTTTTTTTCGTAATCTTGTGGCGGCCGTTTTTGCGTGTGTGATTTTAGTAAAAGGTAAAACAGAATTCCGGTGCAGAAAAGAGAACCTGAAATATCTGTTGCTTCGCTCCATTTTCGGAACAATTGGGATTTTATGTAATTTTTATGCGGTTGACCATCTAGTACTGGCAGATGCTTCTATGTTAAATAAAATGTCACCGTTTTTTGCAGTATTTTTCAGTTACTTAATTTTAAAAGAAAAGGTGTCGCTTTCACAGGCGCTTATTGTGGCAGGAGCCTTTGCCGGAAGCATGTTTGTGGTGAAACCGACATTTGCCAATATGAACCTGATGCCGTCTGTCATAGGACTGTCAGGGGGAATCGCTGCAGGCGCGGCATATACAATGGTGAGAAAATTAGGGGTGCAGGGAGAGAAGGGACCGTTTATTGTTTTCTTCTTTTCCTCTTTTTCCTGTGCGGTTACGCTGCCATGGCTGGTTTTTGATTATTATCCTATGAGTATGGGACAGATAGGGATTCTGCTCCTTGCAGGCCTTGCGGCGGCGGGAGGGCAGTTTTCTATTACGGCTGCATACAGCTATGCTCCGGCAAAAGAGATATCGGTATATGATTACTCGCAGATTCTGTTTTCGGCAGTACTTGGCTTTGTTGTATTTGGACAGATACCGGATGTGTTTAGCTGGATCGGATATCTGGCGATTGGTGTTATGGCGGTAAGTATGTTCCTTTATACACGGCGTCAGACTGTATGATTTACAGTGGGTTATGTTGAAAAAATGGCTTATTTGTGACGAATCGTTGAAAAACTGCAGGGAGTGTGATAGAATATGTGAATTATGAAATGGAAGAAGGAGTTTGGTTATATGACTCAGAGTGAACGGCAGAGAAAAAAGGATTATCGGCGGGTTCAGAAGAGAAAAAAGAAAAGACTTGAAGGCGGACAGCGTCATTATGATAGAAGTGGAAGAACGAAGAGTGGAAAAGTGAAGAGCAGAAGAAGGAATCATATCAGCCGGAGAGTCGGGTTTGTGCTTGTTGGGATACAGGCGGCAGCGAGCGTTGTTCTTCTGGCGGCATTATTTATGCTGGGAATCCTGCCGGATAAATATCTTTTGGCGGCAGGAATTGTCTTAGTTGCTTTTCTGATTGTTACGGCAATCAGTCAGTTTGTTTCCAGGAAGAATGCGATTGCAGGAAAAATTATGAGTTTTCTCCTGTCAGTGATTTTTATTACCATGTCTTACTTTTTGCTCCGGGCAGACAGTGCGATGTCTGAGATTACGGGAAGCGAATATAAGCTGGATAATATGGTCGTGGCAGTCATGGCGGATGATCCGGCGGAAAAGCTGGAGGATGCAAAAGATTATACATTTGGCATACAGCTTAAGATGAAGGGTGACCAGGTGCAGAAAACGGTAGATGCGATCAATAAGGAACTGGGCTGTGAAGTAAAGGTAAAAGAGTATCAAAGCCTTGCGGAGCAGGCGGAAGCACTTCATAATGGGGAAGTGGAAGCGATTATCTATAATGAAGGTTATACGGGAATTCTCGAGGAAGCCTTCGAGGGATACAGTGAGAATACAAAAATTATCTACACATATGGAATTAAAAGTGATGTGGAGAGCAAAACAGCAAATGTTTCGGTAGAAGATGAAACCTTCAGCGTATATATCAGCGGTATTGATGTGTATGGTGCGATTGAGACGAACAGCCGGAGTGATGTGAATATCATAGCAGTAGTCAATCCGAAGACGCATCAGGTACTTTTAGTAACGACTCCGCGTGATTACTATGTAGAAATTCCGGGAATCAGCGGGGGACAGAAAGATAAACTGACACATGCAGGTGTGTATGGAGTAGATGCATCTATGGCGACGCTGGGGCAGCTTTATGATACAGAGATTGATTTTTATACGAGGGTCAATTTTACCTCTATGATACAGATTGTAGACGCACTGGGCGGTGTGGATGTAGAATCTGAGCTTGCATTTACTACAAGCAGTGATTCCGGCCAGGTGATGGATGTTGTAAAGGGTGTGAACCATTTTAACGGTAAACAGGCACTGGCTTTCTCCAGAGAGCGTCAGAATATACCTGGCGGCGATAACCAGAGAGGGAAGAACCAGCAGGCGGTTATCACGGCGATGATAAAGAAAATCATATCACCTGCAATTCTTACCGGTGCAAATGGAATTATCAGCAGTGTCAGCGGCAATGTTGAGACGAATATGACAGAACAGCAGGTACAGGATCTGATTAAGAATCAGCTTTCCGAAGGCGGAGCATGGAATATTAAGTCTATGGCAGCAGAGGGAACCGGGGATTCACAGTATTGTTATTCCTATTCCGGTAAACCTTTGTATGTAACACAGCCGAATCAGGAATCTGTGGCTGCAATTAAGGCAGCGGTCAAGGCTGTGGAAAATGGGGAGATCCTGCAGGATGCAGTGGTTGCGCAGTAATAAGACAGACAGCATTCAGGATAGATTACACAGGGAGAGTAAAAATGATACAGGTTAAATTTTCACCACCGGATATTACGGAAAAAGAGATACAGGCAGTTACGGAAGTACTCCAAAGTGGATGGATAACAACAGGCCCAAAAACAAAAGAATTTGAACAGCAGGTGGCGCAGAGATGTCATACAGCGAGAGCAGCATGTCTCTCATCAGCGACTGCCTGTATGGTAATGACACTCCGGATTATGGGAATAGGCCCGGGAGATGAAGTGATTACGACAGCGTATACTTATACGGCTTCCTGCAGTGTTATCTGTCATGTGGGGGCAGTTCCGGTTCTGGTAGATACGATACCGGGCAGTTTTGAGATGGATCCTGAGCAGGTAGAAAAGGCAATTACAGAAAAGACAAAGGCAATTATCTGTGTGGATCTGGCGGGTAAAATATATTCCTATTATGACAGACTTTACGAGATCGTAGAAGAAAAGAAAGCGTTGTTCAAGCCTGGAAATGAGCGGCAGGCTGTGCTTGGACGTATTATGGTCATGGCGGATGGCGCCCATGCATTCGGAGCATTTAAGAAAGATAAAATGTGCGGGCAGATTGCAGATTTTACCTGTTTTTCTTTTCATGCCGTAAAGAATCTTACGACAGCGGAGGGCGGCGCTGTCACCTGGTCTGAAAAGATCGGTGCGATAGGCAGCGATGAAGAATTGTATGAAGAATATATGCTCTATTCTCTTCATGGGCAGTCTAAGGCTGCGCTGGAAAAGACACAGGCCGGAGCATGGGAATACGATGTTATCGCACCGCTTTATAAATGCAATATGACCGATATCCAGGCTGCTCTGGGTCTGGCGCAGCTGAAGCGATACGATAAAATCCTGGAACGGAGATGGGAATTGATACACAGATATGATACTGCTTTTGCGGGGAAGGCATTGGAAGTATTCTGCCACCATGAGGGGGAGAGCCATTCGAACGGACATTTGTATCTGACGAGGCTTCCCGGAAAGTCGCGGAAAGAATGTAATGCAATTATTGCGGCGCTTGCGGAGCAGGGTGTGATAACGAATGTTCATTATAAGCCGCTGCCGCTTCTTACTGCATATCGGAAGATGGGATTTGATATTGCTGATTATCCGAATGCATATGCACAGTTTGAAAACGAGATTACCCTGCCGCTTTATATGTGTCTGACAGATGAACAGCAGGAATATGTAATCCGGTTATTTTCAAAATATTGTTAAAACGAAATGGGGAGAGACTGATGTTAAAAGTGTGGGAACAGTTGCCGGAGAATATGAGAACAGATGCAGTCAGGCCATATTATGATCTGTTAATGAGTAAAAAAGCAGCTGTTTTTAGAAAACGTATATTTGACATCATTCTTTCCCTGCTGTTATCGGTCTTATTATCTCCGGTTATGCTTTTTATTGCGGCTGCAATTAAAGCAGAAGATAAAGGACCGGTATTTTTTCGTCAGGAGAGAATCACAGCATATGGAAGAAAGTTCCGGATCTTTAAGTTCCGGACGATGGTTGTGGATGCAGATAAGAAGGGACCGCTTGTGACGGGAAAATCGGATGGACGGATAACCAGGACTGGAAGAAGGCTTCGAAAATGCAGACTGGACGAGCTGCCGCAGGTATTTAATATTCTTTTGGGAGATATGTCCTTTGTCGGGACAAGACCAGAAGTGGAAAAGTATGTGAAGCAATATACGGATGAGATGCGGGCAACCTTGCTTCTGCCTGCAGGTGTGACATCGAAAGCAAGTATTGTGTTTAAGGATGAGGATGAGAAGCTTGCCCATTATACAGAAAAAGGTGAGCATATAGACAGAGCCTATGTAGAGCATATCCTTCCCGGCAAGATGCGTTATAATCTGGCTTACCTGAAAAAGGCAGGTGTGTGGGAAGATATGAAGATTATGATGAAAACCGCGCTGGAGGTACTGAAATGAAGAAGATTGCGATTATAACCATGGGGGTTAAGTTAAGGAGAGAAAAGGGATATACAAGATTTTCCTATCTGGCAGAGTTTCTGACAAAGGCAGGGTATCAGGTGGACTTGATAACAACTACTTTTCAACATTGGGAGAAAGCGCAGAGGGATTTGGGAAAGATACGGAAAGATATGGAAAGCGGGCTCTATCCTTTTGGACTACGGTTTATCTATGAGCCTGGATATAAGAAGAATATAGATCCGGCGAGAATTATCAGTCACAGAAAAGCAGCAAAAAATCTACGCAAAATGCTCGAAGAGAAACCGGATGACGGAAAGGATTACGACCTGATTTATGCAGAGATACCTCCCAATGATGTGGCGCGGACAGCCGCAGAGTATGCAAAAGAGCACAAGATTCCGTTTGTTGCAGACGTCAACGATCTGTGGCCGGAGGCAATGCGTATGGTTCTGGATGTGCCGGTAGTAAGCGATTTTTTGTTTCGACCGCTTGAAAAAGACGCAGAAAGGGTATATTCACTTGTGTCTGGTGTGGTAGGAACATCGGATGAATATCGGGATCGTCCGTTTAAGAACCAGAAAAGGAAGGTGCCGAAGGTTACTGTGTATGTGGGAAATGAGATAGCGGTGTTTGATAAAGGCGCCCAAAATAATGCAAGTATCGTTCCGAAGAGGGATGGAGAATTCTGGGTATCTTATGCCGGTACGATTGGGACAAGCTATGATATCCGTACGATGATACTTGCAGGAGAGGAGCTTGCAAACCGGGGATATTCCTCCGTGAAAATTAAGATTCTGGGTGGGGGACCACTGAAAGGGGAACTGGAAGCACTGGCAAGTGACCGACAGATTTATAATGTGGAATTTGTAGGTTATGTCCCGTATGATAAGATGGCGGCCTATCTGAAAAAGTCAGATGTACTGGTGAATTCCTTTGTGAAGAAAGCGCCGCAGAGCATTGTGACGAAGATTGGTGATTATCTTGCGGCGGGGAAGGCCATGATTAATACTTGTATGAGCCCGGAATTCAGAGCGAAGGTTGAGGCAGAAGGATTCGGTGTTAATATTATGCCGGAGAATGTAAATGAGCTGGCAGATACGATTGTTGATTTGTACGAGAATGAGGAAAAGTGCCGGCAGATGGGAGAAAATGCGCGCAGAATAGCCACGGAACAGTTTGACAGGCCGCAGGCTTATAAAAAGATTGAACGTCTGATCGCGCAGCTTGTGAGGTAGCAGAATGTATTTCAGCGTTATCATGCCTACGTATGGTGTGGAAAAATATATAAAAAAAGCAATTGAAAGTATCAGGGCACAGACATTTGGAGACTGGGAACTGATTGTTGTGGATGACTGCGGCAGGGACAGAAGCGTGGAGATTGCGGAGGCAGAGGCGCAGAAGGATGAAAGAATCCGTATTGTCCGGCATGAGAAGAACCAGGGGTTAAGCGCAGCGCGCAATACCGGGATACAGAAGGCAAAAGGGGAGTATATCTGGTTTATGGATCCGGATGATTACGTAGACTGTGATTTGCTTGAGAAGATAAATGTGTCACTTAAGAAGAACCCTGCAGAAGTTGTTTTGTTTGGGTTGACCGAAGAGTATTATGGGCATAAAGGTAAGCTGGAATATACACATATACTCTGTCCGGAGGAAAAACTGTACGAGAAGCAGGAGGAATTACGCCGGGATATTATCCGGCTTGAGCAGGCAACGCTTTATGGTTATGCCTGGAATAAAGTATACAATTTGAGGTACTTAAGGGAGAGAGGCTTCCGGTATGAAAATGTAAAGCTGATTGAAGATATTCAGTTTAATGTGCAGTATTTTATGGACATTCAGAGACTGAATATATTAGGGATCGCTCCGTATCATTATGCGAAGCGGATGGAGAGCAATCTGACAAATAAATTTGTTCCGGAATATTACGAACTTCACAAAAAAAGAATTGAACTGTTATATGACCAGTATACATACTGGGGAATGTGTAATATACAGGTGCGCCGTGTGCTGGGAAGCCTGTATGGAAGATATATCCTGTCGGCGCTTGAAAGAAACTGTGACAGACGTTCCGATATGGGATACAGACAGCGTTATCAGTGGTGTAAAGACTTATTCGGGCAAAAGCTTTTCCGGGAGCTGATCCCGGCAGCCCGGGCAAAAGACAGCCACGCACTTCAGTTTCTGCTCGTACTGCTGCGGTGGAAGAGCCCTCTGGTCTGTATGAGTATGGGAAGAATTGTTTATGTGATAAGAAAATATCTGCCGATGGCATATTCAAAAGTAAAATCAGGGAGATGAGAAAATGCCGGATAGAAGTAAGAAAGAAAAAGTGATGCAGCGTCTGGAGACAGCTGTAAAGATTATATACCTGTGCTTTGCGCTGAGTACCTTCCATTCTTTTCTTTACGTGTCGCCTGTTCAGCCGGTACTGGTAAAGCTGACGCTGATATCCGGAGCGTCGCTGATATTGTTTCGCTTTATAAGGATCGGGGATTACAGAAAGATTCCGGGTATTATTTTGATGCTTTGGTTCTGTATCAGCTTTGTCGTTACTTCCGTTATGAATCGGCAGTATGGGATGACAGAAAATGTGAAGTGGATTGCCTGGACGGGGGTTCAGTTTTTTGCTTTATATGCCTGTTCCGTGAGAAGAACGACGGAAGAGTATGGCAAAGAATTCCGCCTGCTGTCACATCTGATCATCGGTTATAGTATGGCGGCTGCTGCGGTCAGTCTGTGGATGCTTCTGACTTTTTATTCTAATATGGTAACGACTCCTGAAGGAGAAAAGATTATCTCGGGATTCAAGTGGGGCAGGCTGTGGGGTGTTTATACCGATCCCAATTATGGGAGCGTTTTCTGTGTAATTGCTATTATTCTTTCTGTTTTGTTCCTGATACAGAAAAAGGGAAAGAGAAGGATTTTTTATGGAATCGGTATTTTGCTGAATTTTCTGTATGTCGTATTTTCAGATTCCCGGACAGGAGAGTTTGCACTTATTTTTAGCCTGGGAATTTTTTTGTATCTGTGGATGGTAAGAAAGTGGAATGGAAAAAGGGCAGTTCGATATCTGATTTCTCTTTTTCTTGTATTGTGTCTGGGAGCCGGGGTGTATGGGAGTGTACAGCTCATAAAGACAGAATATAATAACAGACTGGTTCCGGTATTGAAGGAGATGGAAGGAAATCAGGAGATGAAGAAGGCGGGAGTCGGAAGAGCAGAAGACCTCAAAGATAATGTCAGTAACGGACGTCTTCAGTTATGGAAAAGTGGTGTGGAGGTCTGGAAGGAGAGTCCGGTGTACGGAACCGGGTATTCAACCTTTCCTGATTTTGCCGGAGAGCATGTGCCGGACACTTATGCAGTGAATAATACGCAGGGAGATTATACAAGTCTTCACAATAATTTTCTGAATATACTTGTATTTCAGGGACTCCTTGGATTTGTTCTGTTCCTGTTTCTTGTCTTAAGGCTGGCCTTCTGTGTGCTGCCGGGACTCTGCCGGGCACAGGGAGAAATGTATCTGAATCTTGCGGCTATGCTTGCCGTCATAAGTGCTGTTGGTATAGCCATGCTGTTTCTTCTGGAAGGACTTTATACAAATTCACCGGGAAGCTTTGTACTCTGGACATTTGCAGGTTATATGGTACATGCTTCCTGTAAAATACGGAGTGAAAGAATAGAATGA
>DKYD01000095.1:24044-25894 GCA_002492335.1 Lachnospiraceae bacterium UBA7109 | reverse complement strand
AGTGAAAGAATAGAATGAAAAAGATATTAGCTGGTTTTATTATGGATGGAAAATCCGGAGGAATTGATAAGTACCTGCTGAATTTTCTGGATACTGTTTATAATGGAGAGCTGCGGATCGATTTTCTGACAAATGAAATAGACGAAAATCTGAAGCAGGAGCTGGAAAAATATCATGCGCGGCTGTATGCGATTCCCAATTTAAGACATCCGGCTGCCCAGTACCGCCGGGTGCGCCGGATTATAAAGGAAGGCGGGTATGACGCAGTATATTTTAATATTTCTACAGCAATTGACTGCATTGCGGCAATTGCGGCAAAGCATGAACAGGTAAAGCGACGTATGATTCACAGTCATTCGAGCGGGAACGATTGTGAAAGCAGTATGAAGAGACATTTATTTGATATCATTCATAAGATATGCAGATTATTTCTGTGGAAATATGCGACCGAATATTATGGTTGCTCTGAAAAAGCCGGAGAATGGCTGTTTCCGAAAAGAATTGTGCATTCTGAACGGTTTACGGTTGTCTTTAATGCGGTAGAACGGGAACGTTTTGCGTATAATGAACAGACAAGGAAAGAGGTCCGGAAGGAATTGGAAATAGAAGACCGGTTTGTAATCGGCCATGCAGGGAATTTCTGCTATCAGAAAAATCATGCCTTTTTGATAAAAGTATTTGCGGAAATATATAGAAGAAATTCAGATGCATGTCTTATACTGGCCGGAGACGGGGTATGTTTTGAGGCGGTAAAGAGACAGGTGAAAGAGGCCGGACTGGAGGGTGCGGTTCTGTTCCTGGGAAGGAGAAATGACGTGGAGCGCCTGTATCAGGCAATGGATGTTTTTGTGCTGCCGTCGAATTTTGAAGGACTTCCGATTGCAGGAGTAGAAGCACAGTCTGCCGGGCTTCCATGTGTGATGAGTTCCAGAATTACGAAGGAGTCGCGTATTACAAAGCAGTGCAGATTCCTTTCTTTTGAACAGGGCGTAGAAGCCTGGGCGGAGGAGATTATAAGTCTGAGAGGGATACGTAAGGAAGCAGAGTACCTTCCGGAAGCCGGACAGTACGACCTGGCGGTACAAAAAGAACAGTTAAAAAAATTAGTGCAGTTTTAAAGGGAGAGAAAGAATGGATTTGGTAAGTGTGATTGTGCCGGTCTATAAAGTAGAAAAATATCTGGAAGAATGTGTGGACAGCATCCGAAAGCAGACTTACGGGAATCTTGAAATTATACTGGTAGACGACGGATCTCCGGATCAGTGTGGAAGAATGTGTGATCAGTATGCGCAGGAAGATGACAGGATTCTTGTTATTCATAAAAAGAATGGCGGACTGGGAGATGCGAGAAATGCCGGAGCGGAAGCGGCGACGGGAAAATATCTGCTTTTTGTTGACAGTGATGACTGCATACAGAAAGAATTAATTCAAAAGACGGTACAGAGTGCAGAGGAAAAGGATGCAGACGTCGTTATGTTTGATTATGCAGGGGTCCTTCCGGGAGAGACGGAGGGAGAACTCTTTTCCTTTCCGGTTCCGGCTGACCGGATTATTTCAGCAGAGACGGTTCCGGGACTTCTTATCTGTTCCTGTTCTGCAGTGAATAAATTGTACCGGAGATCTTTTTGGGAGAAATATTCTTTCCGGTTTCCGACAGGTTGTTATTATGAGGATTTGGGGACAATCCCCAAAGTTATGGCGCTGGCCGGCCGGGTTGTTTACCGGAAAGAGGTTTTGTATTATTATACGATGCGGGAAGGCTCGATTATGCATAGTCAGGATTTCGCCAGAAATTACAGAGACCGTATCCGGGCGCTTGACCATGTGATTTTATTTTACCGGAAACATGG
>DKYD01000095.1:15290-23774 GCA_002492335.1 Lachnospiraceae bacterium UBA7109 | reverse complement strand
TTTTATTTTACCGGAAACATGGATTGTATGACTGTTATAAAAAGGAACTGGAATATCTGGTGCTTGAAAACGGCTATTTTATTCCGTCAAAAGAAATTATATTAAATGACAGAAAGAATCCATATCTGAAAAAATTCCGGGAATATGCCTGCGAACGGTTCCCGAAGCTTAACGCAAATCCTTATATCAAAGAGTTTTCCACAAAGGACAGGCTTCTGTGGCTGCTGCTTCGGAAAAGGATGTATGTTGTTATGGTTTTTCTGTCTTATGCAAGAAGAGGAAAAGAGAAAGTATGGAGGAAGCTGATATGGAAAAAATATTGACGATAACAGTACCATCTTATAATGTGGAGCGTTTCCTCCATGAGACACTCGACTCTTTTGTGGATGAAAGAATGATGGAGGAACTGGAGGTTCTGGTCATTGACGATGGCTCAAAGGACGGGACAGCCCGGATCGGGAAAGAATATGAAGAAAAATATCCGCAGACCTTCCGGGTAATATCGAAAGAAAATGGCGGTCATGGTTCTGCGATTAACCGGGGAATCCGTGAAGCAAAAGGAAAATATTTTAAGGTGGTGGACGGAGACGACTGGGCAGACACGGAAGGGCTTATCCGACTGGTCGGGAAACTTTCCCGGTGTCATGCAGACTATGTGATAACGGATTATTATGAGGTGAACGATATCACAAAGGAGCGGACGGAGGTAAGATTCTCATCACTTGTTCCGGAGAAAGAGACGTCCTTTGAAGAGGCGGCGAAGAAGGTACAGATTCCGATGCATGCGCTTGTCATCCGGACAGAGATTTTAAGGAAGCACGAAATTTTTCTGGATGAGCATTGCTTTTATGTAGACGTGGAATATGTTCTGTATCCGGTTCCGTATGTGGAGACGGTTTGTTATTATGATATTTTTGTCTATATGTACCGCCTGGCACAGGCAGAACAGAGTGTAAGTATGCAGGGATTCCGGAACCATATGCAGAATCATATAGATGTGATCTTCCATACGCTGGATTATATCAATGCTTATAAGGCAGGGAGAAACGCGCAGGAAATAAAAGCGCGCTATATGGCAAAAAGAATTGCGCAGATGATAAATGACCAGGTGAGTATTTTTGTCAGTTTTCCATTATCAGATAAAAAGATCAGAAGACAGTTCAGGGAGTTTGATCGTACAGTAAAAGTAAAAAATCCGCTTGTTTATAAGTGGGCAGGAGAGTGCAGTGGTCTGCTGCGGACGCTGAGAAAAACGAACTTTCGTTTTTATCCATTTTTCGCAAGTATAAGCAGGCTGCGAAGCAGGATGTAAGTATGAAAATTCATTCGGTAAAATTTAATTTTATGATGAACTTTATATTGACGGCGTCATCGATACTGTTTCCGGTGATTACGTTTCCTTATGTTTCCAGGGTGCTGTTATCTGTAGGAAATGGAAAGGTTGCCTTTGCAGGTTCCGTAATTGCTTATTTTACGATGTTTGCTTCCCTTGGAATACCGACTTATGGGATCCGTGCCTGTGCAAAGGTGCGGGATGACAGGGAAAAGTTGTCAAAAACAGTACAGGAGCTTCTGATTATTAATTCTGTAACGATGCTTCTTACCTGTGCTGTTTTTGTGTTGTCTGTCATTTTCATCCCGAAATTTGCCGCAGAGAAAGAACTTCATATCATAAATGGCATTGGTATGCTTCTGAATATGTTTGCGGTTACGTGGCTGTATAATGCGCTGGAGCAGTATGTTTATATTACTGTCTGCAATCTGGTCGTGAAGGCTCTGTCGATGGTTCTGATGTTCCTTTTTGTGAAAAGGCCCGAGGACTATATTATATATGGTGCGATTACAGTGTTTGCAGGGTGTGCTTCTTATGTGTTTAACTTTATATATGCCTGCAGGTTCGTGTCGTTTAAGAAGAAGGGAACCTATGAGTTCCGTCAGCACATCCGGCCGATTCTTATATTTTTTGCCATGTCTGCAGCTATCAGTGTATATACAAATCTTGATATAGTAATGCTGGGATTTATGAAGGGTGACCGCGAAGTGGGATATTACAATGCGGCAGTCAAGGTGAAGACGATCCTTGTTACATTTATCACATCACTGGGTACGGTGCTGCTTCCGCGTCTGTCTTATTATGTGAAGAAAGAGCGGAAAGAAGAGTTTTATCAGATGATTGGTAAGGCGGCCAATTTTGTGGTTATACTGGGATTCCCTCTTGTGATATATTTTGTAATGTTTGCAAAAGAATCTGTTTTATTTTTAGCAGGAACAGATTTTGGAGGCGCGGTTGTTCCGATGATGCTTCTTATGCCTGCTGTTTTATTTATCGGGCTGTCCAATATTACCGGAATACAGGTGCTGACGCCCCGGAATGAGGAACAGAAGGTTTTGTATTCGATTCTTTATGGGGCGGCTGCGGATCTTGTCCTGAATCTGATACTGATTCCAGGGTTGGCTTCTTCCGGCGCGGCATTTGCAACACTTGTGGCGGAAGGAATTGTGCTTGTAGTACAATGCGTGTATTTAAAAGACATTGTCCGGAGAATTCTGGGTCAGGTGTGTATCTGGAAAATCGTGACGGCTTCGGTTGGAGCTGCTATAGCGGGTCTTGCAGTAAAACTGCTGGTCAGTGCCGGAGCATTTGTTGTTCTTTTGATAAGTGCAGCCGCATTTTTTGGCGTATATGGCATATTGCTTTTGGTTCTGAGAGAACCATTTGTAACAGGATTAGGGAAGACGATGCTGTCTGGTTTGCGTAAAGGGGAAAAGAATGGAAAAATCTAAGAAAAGTAATTTTTTTGAGAGACGATATATGTGGATTGCCTTTCTGGCGTCATTTTTACCAAGGCTTATTTTTCTTGTCGGGATTCAGACGATGTCGATCACGGGAGATGAGCTCTTCTCTATGTGGCCGGCGGCAAAGCTTATCGGCTATGACTGGGGAGGGGTTATGGATTCTTACCGGTATTATGGTTATGGATATTCTGTTCTGCTTCTGCCGTTTTTGTATCTGATTCGTGATTCTGTGCTGCTGTACAAGTGCCTGGTTCTTGTTATGGCGCTTGCGCAGAGCCTGACGTCATGTATTGTATGCCACCTGATGAAAGAATATTTTGATGTGAAAAATAAAAAAGTGCTCTGCCTGTCAGGAGTTGCCTGTTCTTACCTGGTTTCTGTGCGTGCAGTATATACTTATCCGGAGTTTATTTATGTACTGGTCGTATGGCTGATCGTATGGACAATTCTGAAAATAAATAAAAATATAGGAAATAAAAGGAGAAAACCGGGATATACTTTTTTGTTAGTAATCCTGTTAACTTATGCATTGTCTGTACATTCCAGGGCAGCGGCGCTCTGGATTGCGCTGGCAGGCATGATCGCATTTTATGCATGGGTATATAGAAAAAGCGTGGTATCCCTGCCGGTGTGTGCGGTGCTTGGAGCTGTCGGGTTTGCTGCATTTCGCGGCGGACTGGAACGGGTCGTTGGGATGCTGGGATATGGCGCCGGGGCACAGGTATCGAATACGAGTGCGGGAGCACCGCTTGAAACGTTTGAAATTTTCCTGGATCCTCATTCCTGGACATCCTGGTTTAATATTATCGCAGGGCAGCTTAATGAGGCGCTTATAAATACCGGAGGCTTTGCCGCAGGGATAGTGATTGCTCTTCTGGCTATCTTCTGGAAGGCGTTTCGGCGTGAGAAAGAGATTGTGGAAGAGAAGAGGGAGGTTTACAGTCCTTATATTGCAGCCGGAATATTCTGTGTGCTGTCAATTGCTGTTACAGTTGGAGGTCAGTCTGTCACCTGGCTTTCCGACGTTGTGGCTGCTGCTGACGGCGGGGATCCGGACGGCTTCCGTGCGCTTACGTATTTCCGGTATTATGCCGCGTATGCAGAGCCGCTTCTGATGATGGGAATTGCTTACTTTTTCCACAGGCCGGAAATGCTTGACCGGATAAAGGGAAAAGTACTGACAGTCGCAGGAATGCTGCAGGGATACTGGGTATTGTGTATCCTGCCGCTCGTCGTTTACTTTAGCGGATGTGTATGGAGCTATGCACCGTTTTCCTTTACAAGAGGCTTTCGTGAAGACGTAGGGCTGCGTTCCTATCTGCCGGGGACTCTGGCTGTTATAGTTATGCTGCTTCTTGGATATTACTGCTGTAAAAGGAAAAAATATCATCGTCTGCTTGTATTGTTATGTGTATTTCTGGTATACCAGTATGGTTATAATGCGTGGAACCATGAGGGAGACCGTTCGAGGCTGAACGCACAGTATACAGAAGGAGGCCGGGAATTGCTGGAATATCTGAGGAAAACGGATACAGAGTTAGAAAAGGTTTATGTGGAAAATGAATATGTCCCGCAGACAGGGCAGGTGACCGCATATATCTACCAGTTTGCACTGCTGGATATACCTGTGCAGACAGGACAGCCTGGCGGGAAAGACGGGCCGACTGTTTATATCTGCTATCACCCGCAGAAGTATGAATACCTTTTGGATGAAGGATATCAGCTGCAGAAGCTGTCCGAATATGAGTATGTTTATGCGACAGGCGAAAAATTGACAAAAAAAGTCGCGAAATGGCAGAAAACATCGTAATGGTGTACAGTTTTTAGCTTTTTATATGGTTTTTATAGAAAAGCATGTAGAATTATTGTATAATGTGATAGTATGTGATGAAAAAATCAGTACGAAGGAAGAAGGGAATAAAACTGTGAATATAGCGGTCGCAGGAACAGGATATGTGGGACTGGTAACCGGAGTTTGTCTCGCCAGTAAAGGACATTGCGTAACGTGTGTAGATATAGATGAGAAGAAAGTAAAGATGATGCAGTGCGGGGAATCACCGATTTATGAACCGGGGCTTTCCGGACTCATGAAAGAAAACATGGAACGTCTTACTTTTACAACAGATTATGCGTCGGCATATAAAAATGCGGAGGTTATTTTTATTGGCGTCGGGACGCCGGAGAAGTCAGACGGATCTGCGAACCTTTCTTATGTATTTCAGGTGGCAAAGCAAATCGCAGAAACTGTAGAAAGGGATTGTGTTGTTGTAATTAAATCTACGGTGCCCATTGGAACAAATGACAGAATCGAACAGTATATACATGATAAGCAAGCGCAGCCGGTTCATATATATGTGGCGTCAAATCCGGAATTCCTGGCACAGGGAACAGCAGTGAAGGATACGCTTCATGCGTCCAGGATTGTAATCGGAACGAATGATGCGTATGCCGAAGAAGTACTGATGAAAGTCTATGAGAAATTCGAATCTCCAAAGCTCAGTCTTGGAAGAAGAAGTGCGGAGATGGTAAAATATGCTTCGAACGATTTTCTGGCATTGAAGATCAGTTATGTAAATGAAATTGCAAACTTGTGCGAGATTGTTGGTGCAGATGTAGATGAGGTCACACTTGGAATGGGATATGATGAACGTATCGGAAACCGTTTCCTGAATGCCGGAATCGGCTATGGCGGTTCCTGTTTCCCAAAAGATACAAAAGCGCTTAGCTGGCTTGCAAGTTTTAATGATAAAGAAATTCGTACTGTAAAAGCGGCAATAGAAGTAAATGACAATCAGAAATTCAAGCTTTTAAAGACCGCAAAGAAATATTATGAGGATTTTCTGTTTTTAAATGTGGCTGTCCTGGGCTGCACCTTCAAGCCCGGAACGGATGACCTGCGGGAGGCTCCGTCTCTTGTGAATGTCCCGATTCTCCTGGAAGACGGCGCATATGTAAGAATGTGGGATCCGATTGGAACAGAGAACTTCAGGAAGAGAATTCAGAATAAGAATATCCGGTATTGTGATACGATCGACGAAGCAATTGAAGATGCAGATATCTGTTTTATTTTCACAGAGTGGGATGAAGTGAAAAATTATGATATTACAAAATATCAGAAGTTAATGAAAAAAGCGCTTGTCCTGGATGGAAGAAACTGTTATCCTCTCAGTGCGTTTGAAGGGACGGAGATTACTTACTGTTCTGTGGGAAGAAGAACGGTAAACGACAGGCAGTCTTTCGATTAAAAACTAAAAATGAAAGGTATCAGAAGATGAAGTTAATTATTCAGATTCCCTGCTACAATGAGGCGGAGACTTTAGAGGTTGCTCTGAATGATCTTCCAAAGCATATAGAGGGTATTGATGAGATAGAATATTTGATTATTAATGACGGAAGTAAGGACAATACAGTAGAAGTAGCCAGAAAGTGGGGGGTAAACTATATTGTCAGCTTCCGTAATAACAAGGGACTGGCGCGTGGATTCATGGCCGGTCTTGATGCATGTTTAAGGAACGGCGCTGACATTATCGTAAATACAGATGCGGATAACCAGTATTGCGGGGCGGATATCGAGAAGCTGGTGCAGCCGATCCTCCGCGGGGAAGCCGGAATGGTAATCGGGGAAAGACCGATCGACCAGACGGAACATTTTTCACCGCTTAAGAAGAAGCTGCAGCATTTTGGAAGCTGGGTTGTAAGAAAAGCATCCAGGACAGACATACCGGACGCCCCCAGCGGTTTTCGTGCATATAGCAGACATACGGCGATGCGTCTGAATGTAATGAATGAATATACGTATACTTTAGAGACGATCGTGCAGGCAGGACGTCAGAAGATGGCGGTCACTTCCGTGCCGATCCGGACGAATGCGGAGCTTCGTCCATCCAGGCTGTTCAGCAGTATGTTCGGATATGTGAAGAAATCCATGCTGACGATCGGGCGGGCGCTTATGATGTATAAGCCTTTGTATGTATTTACATGGATTGCCGGAATTTTTGGGGTTGTGGGAGTTGCAGTCGGGATCCGGTTTCTTGTCTACTACTTCAGCGGAAACGGAACGGGACACATCCAGTCGCTGATTCTTGCCAGTATGTTGATTATTATTGCCGTACTCTGTGGGGTGATCGGGCTTCTGGCGGATGTGATATCAGCCAACAGAAAATTGTTGGAGGAGATACAGTTTGAACTTCGGCGGATGGATTACGGCCCGGGACATGAAGAGAAGAAAGAGGCGGAGAAAAAAAGAAATATTGTTAAGTGAGAAAAAAAGAAGATTGAGAAGGATAAATATGGAATCAGTATGGAAAAACCAGGTGGGTATATCAGTAATTATTCCGGTATATAATGCACAGCAATATTTGAAGAAATGTCTGGATAGTTTAATACAGCAAAGCTTCCAGGATTTTGAAGCTGTTCTGGTTAATGATGGAAGTACGGATGACAGTCTGAAGATTTTAAATGAATATGCAGATAAATATCCGGAGAAGTTTAAAGTATTTACAAAGGAAAACGGGGGCCAGTCAAGCGCCAGAAATTTAGCTTTTCATTATATCAGCGGGAAGTATGTAACCTTTCTGGATAGTGATGACTATTACAATAGTGATTATTTGGAGATTCTGTATCATTCTGCGAAAAAAAATGACAGTGATATGGTCATTAGTGGACAAAATAAAGTAGACGAGCAGGGAAATGTCTTAGAGCGTATTGAATACAGAAAAAATAAAAAAGGGGAATGTATTCTGCGCCGTTTGAATTTTTCAGGGAAATTATATAAAACAGATTTTCTGAAAAAGCATAACATGAGGTTTGCAGAGGGTAAAATTTATGAGGACAATCCTTTTAATTTTGTGACGATCGGTCTTGCGGATAATCTGACAGTTTTGCCATACGTGGGATATAATCAGATTGTTCATCCGGGGAGTACGACGACAAAACAAATCAGTGAAGATAAGCTCCCTTATAAGGAGATAGAAGAAGCAATCAGATACGTTGTGGAAAACCAGAAAGATACAAATGATAAAGCAGTTTTTGAGTATACGATACTTAGTTTTTTTACCTATTTTATTTTTAAGGCAAACAAGCAGCATATGTATCTTGATCTGGAAGGAAGAAAAAGCAACCAGGAAGTGATAAATCATCTCTGCGAGTTTGTGCTTTCGAATTTAAAGAAATATTTCCCGGGTTATTGGAAAAATCCGTATCTTGGGATATTTAAAAATCCTGAATTACAATTGACACAACGTGTCGGTGCAGTTATATTTGTGTTTTTGTGCAGAACAAATTTGTTGAAAAAATTTGCGAAATTATATTATAAATGGTGAAACAGATGGAAAATGCATTAATAACGGTTGTGATTCCTGTATACAGAGTTGAAAAATATATTGAATGCTGCGTGAAAAGTGTTGTTGAACAGACGTACAAAAATCTGGAAATTTTATTAATTGATGATGGAAGTCCGGACTTGTGTCCTGAGATCTGTGAACGTTTGGCAAAAGAAGATTCCAGGATTAGAGTATATCATAAAAAAAATGGCGGACTTTCGGATGCGAGGAATTTTGGGATAGAAAAGGCATCGGGAGAATATATTACGTTTGTTGACAGCGATGATTATATTGAGAAAGACTTTATTTTGTATTTATATACGCTTTTGGCAGAGAAAAAAGCAGATATATCTATGTGTAATTATAA
>DKYD01000095.1:2311-15023 GCA_002492335.1 Lachnospiraceae bacterium UBA7109 | reverse complement strand
ATATCTATGTGTAATTATAAAAAGTTCAGTGAAGAAGCCGGCAGTATTGACACTTTAAATGAAGAGATAGTGGAAACTTTTCCGGGAACAGAGGGAGTCAGGCGGTTCTGTTATCAGAAGATTCACCAGGAAGCATGGGGGAAATTATATAAGAGAGCGCTTTTTGAACATGTGAGATTTCCGGTGGGGAAATTATATGAAGACTATGGAACTACATATAAAGTGTTTTTTTTGTGTAACAAAATTGTGCGGGGAGAGAAAGAAAAGTATTTTTACCGGGTGAGAACCGGCAGCATCATGAATTCGGCTTTTTCTATGAAGGATATGGACAGGGCTGATCTGACGGAAGAATTTCTTGCGTTTATTCATGATCATTGCCCGGATTTAAGCAAAGCATCTTATACGAGGGCTTTGATTTCTTATGCGATGCTGTTAAGAGACTGTCCAGGGACAGAGGAATATAAAGCGTGTTACCATCGGATCAGTTTTAAGATAAGAGAGTGCAGGAAACAGGTCTTGCACGATGCTAATAGTCCTTTTGTGGTTAAACTGATTGCTGTTACATCTGTCATTTCCATGAATTTGACGAAAATTCTTGGGAAAATTATGAAATGTGTCAAAAAGTAATAATTATTTTGAGAGGATTACAAAAGAATGAAAAATGTTCTTGTCTGTGCAACCTCTTATGATTTCAATGTAGGAGGGGTGCCGGGTTATTATATCCGCATGTTTGAGTGGGCTGAAAAAAATCATTATGATTCTGTACTTCTTTTGAGAGCTGACAGAAAAATTGATGAAAGCTGGACAAAGCAGTTATCCAGACTAAATGTGCATATTAAATATTATAGCTTCACTCTGTTTTCAAATGTAAAAATTGCTAAGAGTATGGATTCCTATACCTGGAGTAATGACCAGAAAATTAATATTATTACTTCAGACATTCATTGCTATATCAGAATGCTGGCGATGCAAAAAGAGCAGGGGTTGGTAAATTGCTATACTGCATTGTACATTCTTCATCCCAATGCTTCTCGTGTGATGGAAAATAAAATTGTTAATTTTCCATATGCAAAACTGTTAAAAGAGAATTTTGGAGAAACGATTATTTTTATGGATCGTGAAACCATTTATTCTTGCCGGAAATTTTACAGGGTCTGTATTGGATACGATGAATATTTTAGGCTTGGAGTTCAGATACAGGGGATTGAAGAGGATTTCCTGAAGCAAAAAGCGGCGGAAAAAAACAAACAGTTACATGTTTTAGCTGTCGCAAGGATGGATTTTCCGTTTAAAGGTTATCTGTTAGGTCTGTTAGATTCTTTTGCTGAGGTTTCAGCCAGATATCCGGATGTGAAGCTGACGGTTATAGGGTCTGGAAAGGATGAGCTTGCTTTTTATGAAAAGTTAAATACATTGAATGCCTCTGTGAGAGAAAAAATTACATGCATTAAAAATGTCCCTTATTCAGAATTAGACCGCTTTTTTAAAGATGCACATTTGTTTGTTGGGATGGGAACTACCCTGTTGGACGCGGCAAATTGTGCTGTGCCTTCTGTAGTGGCCGCTGCTTTTCAATGTGAAGCGGAGTCTCCTGGTTTTTTTCATAAAGAATATGATAATGTTGGCGGAAATCGTTTGTTTTGTGAGAAAATGTACTCTTTTGATGAACTGATAAAGAACTGCATTTGTTGTTCGAATGAACAGTATTATGATATATGTTTGCAGTCGTATCATACGTTAAAGCAATTTTATGATATTAACCGGGTTATGCCAGAGATACTTGCGCATATGGAAAAAACTGAAAATCCTGGGATTGGAAGGTGTTTATACATATATGATTATTTTTTGACGGGAGCAAAAACTATTTTGCAGGCGTTACTAAGAAAGTAGGTCCGGACATAAGTGGCTGAAAGTGTTATATCGGACATTCCGAAGGAGTCAGAATATTATGAATTGTAAGAAAACTTATAGTAATAATTATAATAGTTCAAAAACAGGGGCCTGTTTCATATTGCTGGCGGGTAGTGTTATTATTTTTATAATGACAGTGTTTATTGCTTTAAATACATCTTTTATGGGCGCTGCACCCGATGAACTGGGATATCTGTCAACCTCTTATAAGCTTGCCGGATGGGACTGGGAAGAGGCTTTTCAAAATTATCCCTTTTATGGGGTGGGGATAGGAGTGCTCTGGACTCCATTGTTTTTGATTTTTCAGGATTTTATGATGATCTATAGGGGGATTTTAATACTAAACGGTATCTTTTTAATACTTTCCTATTGGATTTCTTATTTGTGTGCAAGACGTCTGTTTCAGGAAACGGATCCAAAATATTTAGCTGCTGTGTGTCTGTGTATATCTTTTTATCCGAGTAATATTTTTTATATGCAGAATGCATTGACAGAGACGCTGCTCTATTTGTTGTTTTGGATTACGGTGTTCCTTGTACTAAAGATTATTGCAGAAAATAAATGGTATTGGTATGTCATACTTGCGGGAGTTCAGGCGTATATGATGATTGTTCATATGCGTACAGTAGTTATTGTAATCGCCGTAAGTGTGTTTTTACTTATTCATAGCATACGGACAAAAAGAAAAAGTGTACTGCTGTTTTTGGGGATTGTATTTCTTGGCTTTTTGGTTATGAAGTTTATTCAGATGCAATATGTCGAAAATACCGTCTCTACAATTAATACAGTAAATACCAGTGTAGGGACTTCCGGGAAAATCAAGGATATTATTACAGATCCGCTTTGTTTTGTTACAAGTGTACTGGGTGAAATTTTTGGCTGGACAGTGTCTGGAAATATCTGTTTTTTTGCGGGGGCAGTCTTTTGTGTGAAAAAGGGGATATCTTCTATCAAGACGAAGAATGTATTGAATGAATGCTGTCTTTTTCTGGTTATTGTTGCGGGATGCTGTCTGGGCGCTTTTGCATCCAACCGGTTTATTTTGAATCGGATGGATACGATTGTATATTTGAGGTATATAGAAAATACAGTCGGCCCGTTTTTAATGATGGGACTAGTTGGACTTGGATTAAAATACCAAAAAGTGAATCAATATTTTAGATCGGCGTTTGTTATTTTTATACTGGTAGCGAACTGGCTGGTATTATACAGAATACCTTTGGCAGAAAACAATATTTTTGATACGAGCAGTTCTGTAGTAATGGGAAGCTTTTTTGATTATTATGTTGGCGCTGTTGATAATGCTTTTACCTTGCTTAAAATTGTATCGATTGTTCTTGTATTTGCGTTTATCATATTTACGATTTTGGATAGACTTAAGTGCAGGAAAGGATATACTTTAGCTATATTATGTGTCATGATGTTTGGCTATTGGTTCTATATGGGGTACGGTGCAATGGAAAAACAAATTGCTATGAAGGATTCCTGTTATGAACAATATAGTGAAGTGGTAAAGAGCATTCATGAGAACCATTCAGAGGATATTGTTTACTGGCAGGAATCACTGGAAAATAATGATTTGAAAAAGGCAAAATATCTTCAGACGATGTTGGGCATATGTCCTGTCAGGGTTATGTGTGAGCAGACAAAGGATGTTGAAAAGATTCAGCAGGAAGGAGTAATATTGCTTACGGATAAAGATGATGATAGTCTGTTAGATGACCGGAAGATAAAAAGAAAAGAGTTTAAAAAGATATTATCTACAGAACTTTTTGATGGCTATTTATATTGTAAATAGTTAACATTGTGATGTGAGCCTGTAGTTATTGTACATTTCGAGGAGAACAGATATGATAATGGCAAATAATTTAAAACGACAATATGATCTTCATGCGGATGAATATGAAAAAAAGGTATTGGATATTCTTCGCTCAGGCTGGTACGTTTTAGGACCGGAAGTGGATTCTTTTGAAAAAGAGTGGGCAGATTATATAGGCTCTGACTATTGTGTCGGACTGGCTAGTGGATTGGATGCTTTGTGGATCAGTTTCCGGCTCCTTGATATAAAAAAAGGGGATGAAGTTATTGTATGCTCGAATGCATACATTGCGTGCGTAATGGGAATTACGATTAACGGAGCAACTCCGGTGTTCGTAGAACCAGACAAATATGATAATATGGATGCAGATAAAATTGAAGAAGTTGTAACAGAAAAAACAAAAGCAATCCTGGCAGTTCACTTGTATGGGCAGACATGTGACATGACGAAGATCATGTCTGTTGCGAAAAAGTATAATCTGCGGGTTGTTGAAGATTGTGCGCAAAGTCATGGAAATCATTGGAACGGGCAGACGGCAGGTACTTTTGGCGATGTTGGTTGTTTTAGCTTTTATCCAAGCAAAGGCTGTGGAGCTTTTGGTGATGCGGGATGTATTGTGACAAATGACCCGGAGCTGGCACGGAAGTTTAAAGTGTTTAGAAATTATGGTAGTGAAAAACGTTACTATAATCAAATGGTGGGATGCAACAGTCGTCTGGATGAACTTCAGGCCGGTTTGCTGCGTATCAAGATGCGCTACCTGGACAATTTTAATAAGGAACGCTGCAAAATTGCAGAAAAATATAGGAATGAGATTGTAAATCCACTCATTCAATTGCCAAAAGTCCGACCTGGAGCAGATTCATCATGGCATCAGTTTGTGATTCACTGTTCAAAGCGTGATGAATTAAAAACATATTTGGAAGAACGAGGAATATGCACGTTAATTCATTATCCGATTCCCCCTCATCTGGCAGAGGCATATCGGTGTCTGGGAAAAAAGAAAGGTGATTTTCCGATTGCTGAAAAAAATGCAGCAGAAGTGCTGAGCCTGCCTATGTATAATGGTATGACAGAAGAAGAACAGACCATGGTTATTGAAGCGATTAACTCTTTTGGGCGGTGATAATTATGAACCATCAATATAGTTGGAAAATGAAAAATATTTTCCTGCGTCCACTCGGGAAAGACGATGCAGAATATTTGAGAAAGTGGAGAAATGAACCGGAAAACAGCAGATTTTTGCGCCCAATTAAATATATTACTCCAGAGGCTCAGAAAGTGTGGTATGAGTCCTATTTGATGAATGCGGATGAAATGGCTTTTGCAATTGTGGAGTGTGAAAAATTAAATCGTATCGTAGGAAGTCTGTCTCTTTACAATTTTAGAGGAAAAGAGGCGGAATTTGGAAAATTTCTTATAGGGGATATGGATGCCCATGGAAAAAAAATTGGATTATATGCATTGGAAGCGGCTGTCAGTATTGCCTTTGATAAGTTGAAGCTGGAAAAGATTGTATTAAAGGTATATGAAGAAAATATTCCGGCTGTAACAGTGTATAAAAAGGCCGGATTCAAGACGGTCGAATCGAAGATAACAGAAACCGGGAAAAAAGAGTTATTCATGTGTCTTTTTAGAGGACAGTAGAAGGAGGTTGCCGGGTATGGGTAATTATGAGCAGGTAAAAATGTTGGATTTTCCACAACGAGGCGACGACAGAGGTCATTTGGTAGTGGTGGAAGGTATGCAGGATATTCCTTTTGATATTAAAAGAGTATTTTATATATTTGGTTCGGACAAGGATGTTATACGGGGGCAGCATGCAAATAAAAAAACAGAGTTCGTGCTGATTAATGTGGCGGGTACCAGTAAAGTCAAAATAAAAGACGGTAAGGGAAATGAAAAAGTTTTCTGTTTGGACAAGCCCCATACCGGTATTTATATTCCGACAATGGTATGGAAAGATATGTATGATTTTAGTAAAGATTCAGTTTTATTGGTTTTGGCAAGTGAGCATTATGATCCGAAAGAGTATATCAGGAATTATGCTGAGTTTGTAAAGAAAATCGAAGAACGGGAAATGCGTTAATACGAAAGAGGAAATGCAAAAATGAGTCGGTTTAAACTTTTTATTGAAAATTTCCTGGTGTATGGAATAGGGGGAATGATTGCTAAGATTATTCCCTTTGTTATGTTGCCTGTTATTACCAGATTAATGCCTGATTCTTTTTATTTTGGGCTGAATGATATATCTACGATTGTAGTATCTTTTGGACAGGCGCTTGCGGTTATGGGGATGTATGATGCGACATTCCGCATGTTTTTTGAGAAGGATGAGGAAAAATATAAGAAAGATATTTGTTCCACTGCATTGACATTTACGGTGATTACGTCAGCTATACTTTTCATATTGATGCTTTTGTTTCAGAAGCCATTGGCGAGGCTGTTTTTCAGTGATGCCAGGTATGCGAATTTGTTGTGCCTTTCAGCTGTAAGTATCTTGATCGGTTCTACGAATTCTATAGTGTCTGCGCCTACAAGAATGCAAAATAACAGGAAACTTTTTTTGACAGCAAATGTGCTAAGCCCTGTCATATCTTATGGTATTGCAGTTCCTTTGCTGTTGAAGGGATACTATATTATTGCGCTGCCGTTAGCCTCTATTTTGGCAGCATTATCTGTCGAGATTATTTTTGGAGCTGCGAACCATAGATGGTTTCGATTTAGAATTAATAAAAAATATCTGAAGGAAATGCTTGCGATTGCATTACCGCTGGTTCCTAATTTTCTGATATACTGGATCTTTAATTCATCGGACAGACTCATGATTTCTAAAATAATTGGAACGGAATGGAATGGCGTCTATGCGGTAGGCGCTAAGATCGGACAGGTCAGTCAGCTAATATATACCGCTTTTGCAGGAGGATGGCAGTTTTTTGCCTTTTCAACTATGAGGGATGACGACCAGGTTCAAATGACATCTGATATTTTTGAATATCTGGGGGTTATTACCTTTGCGGCTGGTATGATGGTGGCAGCAGTCAGTAAGCCTTTATTCCTTCTCCTTTTTTCGGAGGAATATCTGAGCGGATATATTGTAATGCCGTACTTGTTTGTTGCGCCATTATTGCTGATGCTGTATCAGGTGGTGGTAAATCAATTTCTTGTTATCAAAAAGACCTGGCCAAGCATGGCTATTTTGCTGGCAGGCGCATTAACCAATGTGGGAGTCAATTACTTGCTGATAGGTATACTTGGAATTGAAGGCGCTGCTATTGGAACATTTACGGGATATGTGGCAGCGATTATTGCGGTAATTGTAGTTCTTGGCAGAATGAAACTGGTCAGTATTTCAAAGCGGTTTTTCGTCTGTGTGCTGTTGTTCGCATCATATTGCATGGTATGGCGTTTTGTCTTGCTTGAAAAACCGGTTATATCTCTTCTTGCTGGAATTATGATAAGCATTGTTTATGTATTTTTGTATAGAAATGATATTAAAAAAGTATTATATTGTAAATAAGAAGCAGAAGGATAATTTGTTTTGAAGTCCGGTTATGTTTTCGCAGGGAAGGAGAATACGGAAGATGAAAAAGAAATGGTATATTTTGCTGATTATGCTGTTGGCTGTATGCGCATTATCAGCCTGCTCCGGCAAAAAAAGTGCAGATGCAGTCATGAAAAAAGATAAGAAGATTGAGATGCCGAAAGCGGAAGAGGAAAAGGAAGAAGAAAGAGAAGAAATCCCGGCGAACCAGAATCTTTTGACAGGCGTTCCTGATCTGACTGAGGCGGCAATCGGAAAACGCCCGGTTGCGGTTATGGTCAATAATGTCCCGGATGCTATGCCGCAGTATGGAGTAGAAAAGGCAGATATTATTTTTGAGATTCCGGTAGAGGGAGATCACACACGGTTTATGGCGCTTTATGCAGATTATACAACGCTGCCGGAGATTTGCGCGATTCGGAGCTGCCGTTATTATTTTCCGGCGCTTTCCGAAGGTTTTGATGCTTTTTATATTAACTGGGGAATTGATGATACGATCGCAGATTATCTGGAGGCGTTGAATCTTGACCGGTATGATGGGATTTCCGGACAGGGCGGATTCTTTGGAAGAGACCAGGAGAGAAGGAATGCAGGATATGCACTGGAGCATACCGGATATTTCGACGGGACAAAGTTTGCTTCTGTTGTACAGAGTCAGGGGAAACGTACAGACCTGGAAGCAGATAAGACAGGAACGGCTTTCCCGTTCAATGGCCTGAAGGAACAGAGAAAAGCCGGGGAAATGGATTGTAAGCGTGTTGACATTAACTTTGGCGCACAGAGCGCTTCCCTTGTCTATGATGAAGGAACCAGGACCTACAAGAAAGAAATGAACGGCAGGCCGCAGATAGATGGGAAGACAGGAAACCAGCTGTCATTTACAAATGTATTTGTGCTGGAGACGTCCATTTCTGTCCGTGACGAGATTGGGCATAAACAGCTTGACTGGGACGGAGCAGCAGATTCTGTCGGGTATTATATATCGAATGGCGGGGTTCAGAAAATTCACTGGTCAAAGGAGCCTAATAATGAAAATTCTCGTCTTCGCTTCTATGACCAGCAGGGAAAAGAAATATCCATTAACCGTGGAAAGAGCTATATTGCGCTGAATTATCCAAATCAGGCAGTGATAAAATAAAAAGAGATAAAGGGGAACGATATGAAAAGATATGATTATCTAATTGTTGGAGCCGGGCTTTATGGCGCGGTTATGGCCCATGAGCTTACAGGAAAGGGGAAGTCCTGTCTGGTCATAGACAGAAGGGCACATATTGCAGGGAATATATACTGCGAGGAAGTGGAAGGTATTCAGGTGCATAAATACGGGGCGCATATTTTCCATACATCAAATAAAAAAATATGGGATTATGTGAATCAGTTTGCTGAATTTAATCATTATATTAATTCACCTGTTGCAGTGTACAAAGATGAATTATATAATCTTCCGTTTAATATGAATACATTCAGCAGGATGTGGAACATCCGCACTCCGCAGGAAGCAAAAGAGATGATTGCAAAACAGGTGAAAGAATCCGGTATTACGGAACCAAAGAATCTGGAAGAGCAGGCATTGTCACTTGGCGGCCGTGATGTGTATGAAAAGCTGATCAAGGGGTATACAGAGAAACAGTGGGGACGGGACTGCAAGGAGCTTCCGGCATTTATTATCAAACGTCTTCCGTTCCGCTTTACTTATGATAATAACTATTTTAATGACCGCTATCAGGGGATTCCAATCGGAGGTTATACGGCAATCGTAGGAAAGCTTTTGGAAGGCAGCGACGTCCGTACAGGAACGGATTATTTTGAATTCCGCAGGGAAAATCCGGAAATCGCGGAAAAAATAATTTTTACAGGCATGATAGATGAATATTTTGAGTATAAGCTGGGGGCTCTTGAGTATCGTTCCGTGCGTTTTGAAACAGAGGTTCTGGATACGGATAACTATCAGGGAAACGCAGTTGTGAATTATACAGAAAGGGATGTGCCATATACACGAATTATAGAGCATAAGCATTTTGAATTCGGAACACAGCCGAAGACAGTTATTTCCAGAGAATATTCTTCAGAGTGGAGCGTGGGAATGGAACCTTATTATCCGGTAAATGATGAGAAAAATAATGCATTATTTGCTCGTTACAGAGAACTGGCGGCGAAAGAAGAAAATGTGATTTTTGGAGGCCGTCTCGGAAATTACAAATATTATGATATGGATAAGGTAATTGAAGCGGCGCTTGAAGCAGCCGGAGAATTATAAAAGATAAACAAAGAAATCCGCGTGGGCATGACAGGAGGCAGTTGTATGAAGTTAACACAGTTATTGGAACGCCTTGAATATGAGGTTGTTCAGGGAAGTGATGATATTGAAATTACGACGTTGATTAACGATTCACGTAAAGTGGAGGAAGGAAGCGTATTTGTATGTATTAAAGGAGCGGTGTCAGACGGACACAGCTATGTAACGGAGGTGGCAGAGCGGGGCGCCGCGGCAGTGATCGTGGAAAAGGATGTGGAAGCGCCCGAAGGACTTACGGTTATCCGCGTTTCTGATACCCGTTATGGGCTGGCGCTTGCGTCGGCGGCTTATTTTGGTTATCCGGCGGAGAAGCTGAAGGTCATTGGTATTACCGGAACAAAGGGAAAGACGACAACTACCTATATGGTAAAATCTATATTGGAAGGGGTAGGACATAAGGTAGGACTGATTGGAACAATTGAGGCGATCATCGGAGAAGAGACCATTCCGGCAAATAATACAACCCCGGAATCTTATACGATACAGGAATACTTTGCGCGGATGGTAGAAGCAGGATGTGACAGTGTTGTGATGGAAGTGTCCTCCCAGGGGCTGATGCTTCACAGAACAGCAGGAATTCCATTTGAAATCGGTATTTTTACGAATCTTGGGGAGGATCATATCGGACCGAATGAGCATAAGGATTTTGAAGATTATAAACGATGCAAGGGACTTTTGTTCAGGCAGTGTAAAACTGGAATTGCTAATATTGATGACCGGTGGTTCGAGGACGTGTTCCGGGGAGCTACCTGTAAGACCGAGACTTTTGGATTTTCAGAAAATGCAGATCTTCGGGCGGTGCAGGTGGAGCATATATCAGCGCCTGGATACCTGGGAGTAAAGTATCATGTGACGGGACTTATGGATTTTGACGTGGAAATTGATATTCCGGGCGAATTCAGCGTTTATAATTCACTGACTGCGATTGCTGTCTGCCGGCATTTTGATGTTCCGGCAGAAAATATTAAGAAAGCCTTGAAGACAGCAAAGGTGAAGGGGCGTATTGAAATGGTAAAGGTGTCGGATGATTTCACTTTGATGATTGATTATGCACATAATGCCATGTCGCTCGAAAGCCTTCTTCACACGCTGAGAGATTATAATCCGGGGCGTATTGTGACCGTGTTTGGCTGCGGCGGGAATCGTTCAAGAACAAGACGTTATGAAATGGGTGAGGTATCAGGAAAATTATCTGACTTTACGATTATCACATCCGATAATCCGAGATTTGAAGAACCTCAGGCGATTATTGACGATATTATTACCGGTATAGAAAAGACGGATGGCGAGTATATTGCTGTCTGTGACAGGAAAGAAGCAATTAAATATGCAATTGCAAACGGCAGGCCCGGGGATGTTATTGTGCTTGCCGGAAAAGGGCATGAGACATATCAGGAGATTAAAGGTGTGAAATATGATATGGATGAACGTGTGTTAATCAAAGAAGTGCTGGAAGAGTTGAAGGGATAAGATGTATGCTGAAATTATTATAGATATTACACATGAAAAGCTGGATAAGGTTTTTGAATACAGCGTTCCCTCTGAATTCGAGGGACGGATTCAGATCGGATCAGAAGTGATCGTGCCCTTTGGAAGAGGAAACCGGGAAACAGGAGGATATGTAATTGGGTTTCTGGAAAATCCGGAATATCCAAAGGAAAAGATAAAGCCGGTGCTGGGGGTGCAGGAAAGGAGCCGTCCGATCGAATCAAAGCTTGTGGAGCTTGCGGCATGGATGAAGGAAAGCTATGGCGGTACAATGATCCAGTCCTTAAGGACTGTTCTGCCGATTAAGAAAAAAGGAAATCCTCTGAAGAGGAGACGGATACGGCTTCTCCTGAGTGAGGAGGAAGGAAAGAAGCAGCTGGATATTTATTTGCATAAGAATCAGAAGGCAAGGGCACGACTCCTTGCAGGACTTCTGGAACAGCCGGAGCAGGAATATGAGCTGATTACGAAAAAGCTGAATGTCACGGCTTCCGTGATACGGGCTCTTGCAGAACAGGGAGTATTACAGGTAGATACGGAAGAGACGTTCCGGAATCCGGTAAAATATAGAAAAAAGGAAAGGATAGTTTTTTCTTATACAGAAGAGCAGAGACAGGCAGTAGAGACATTCTGCCGGGATTACAGAGATGGAAATTACAAGACTTATCTTCTTTACGGGGTGACCGGGAGCGGGAAGACAGAGGTTTATATGGAAATGATCGATCACGTAGTGTCGAAAGGAAAGCAGGCGATTGTCCTGATTCCGGAGATTGCACTTACTTATCAGACGGTTTTGCGGTTTTACGGAAGGTTCGGTGACCGTGTGTCGATTTTAAATTCCAGGCTTTCGGAAGGTGAACGTTCTGACCAGATGGAGCGGGTAAAGCGTGGGGAGATTGATGTTATGATCGGTCCGCGTTCTGCATTGTTTACACCATTTGCGAAGCTGGGACTGATCGTGATTGATGAAGAGCATGAGATGACCTATAAAAGTGAGCAGGTACCTCGTTACCATGCGAGGGAGACGGCGGTTATGCGGGCGCATCTGGAAGGCGCAAGTGTCGTGCTTGGCTCTGCGACTCCGTCCCTGGAGGCGTTTTACCGCTGCAAAAAAGGAGAGTATGAGATGCTTCGGCTTACAAGACGGCCGACAAAACAATCTCTTCCGAAGGTATATACGGTAGATATGAGGGAAGAACTAAAGAAAGGCAACCGTTCTATCATCAGTGACAGATTAAGAGAGTTGACAGAAGACCGGCTGAAGAAAGGACAGCAGACGATGCTGTTTCTGAACCGACGGGGGTATGCAGGATTCGTTTCTTGCAGATCCTGTGGATATGTAGTAAAATGTCCTCACTGCGACGTGTCGTTAAGTGCGCATAAGAATGGAAAACTCATCTGCCATTATTGTGGCTACGAGCAGAAAACGATACAGACCTGTCCTTCCTGCCATTCCTCTTATATAGGAGGATTCCGGGCAGGTACGGAGGCAATCGAGGAACTTGTAAAAAGAGAGTTCCCGGAAGCGAAGGTGCTGCGCATGGATATGGATACAACGCGCAGCAAAGAAGGGCATGAAAAGATACTGTCTGCATTTGCAGGCGGCGAGGCAGATATTCTTATTGGAACGCAGATGATTGTAAAGGGACATGAT
>DKYD01000095.1:1792-2018 GCA_002492335.1 Lachnospiraceae bacterium UBA7109 | reverse complement strand
AAAGGGACATGATTTCCCGAATGTAACTCTGGTGGGAGTGCTGGCGGCAGATATCTCGCTTTACAGCAATGATTACCGCTCGGGAGAAAGAACTTTTGCACTTCTTGCCCAGGCTGCGGGAAGAGCAGGGCGTGGAAGCACTGCCGGAGAAGTGGTTATTCAGACCTACAGTCCACAGCATTATAGTATTGAAATGGCGTCAAAGCAGGACTACGAAGGGTTTTAT
>DKYD01000095.1:1150-1513 GCA_002492335.1 Lachnospiraceae bacterium UBA7109 | reverse complement strand
GCAGGACTACGAAGGGTTTTATGAAAAGGAAATGAATTACAGAGAGCTGATGGAATATCCACCCGTATCGGAGCTTCTCGCTGTTCTTGTATCCGGGGAAGAAGAAAAAGTCCTCGAAAAGGCAGTGGGGTATCTTAAGGAATTTGCCCTTCGGGCAGATAAAGAAAAGAAAATACAGATTATCGGTCCGGCAAGCCCTTATGTGGGAAAAGTAAAGGATGTATACCGCAGAGTCATTTATTTAAAATGCAGGGAATATTCCTGCCTGACGGCGGTAAAAAACTGTATGGAGCAATATATTGAGATAAATAAGGGATTTGACAGACTGAAGATACAGTTTGATTTTAACCCTATAAATATATT
>DKYD01000095.1:419-870 GCA_002492335.1 Lachnospiraceae bacterium UBA7109 | reverse complement strand
AACCCTATAAATATATTTTAGAAAACAATAATAATAATGGAGGAGCATTATGGCAATCAGAAGAATCAGGGTGCTTGGAGATGAAGTGCTGACAAAAAGCTGTAAAGAAGTGACGAAAATGACACTTCGTACAAAGATTTTGATTGAGGATATGTTGGAGACGATGTATGAAGCCGGAGGGGTAGGTCTTGCCGCGCCGCAGGTTGGGATTTTGAAAAGAATTGTAGTAATTGACGTCGGGGAAGGCCCGATTATTCTTGTGAATCCTGAGATCGTGGAGACGGCAGGGGAACAGACCGGGGAGGAAGGATGTTTAAGCGTTCCGGGAAAGTCCGGGATCGTAACAAGACCGAATTATGTAAAAGTAAAAGCGCTGGATGAGAATATGGAAGAAATCGAGCTGGAAGGAGAAGAGCTGCTTGCACGCGCATTCTGCCATGAGATCGATCAT
>DKYD01000095.1:0-120 GCA_002492335.1 Lachnospiraceae bacterium UBA7109 | reverse complement strand
CTGCCATGAGATCGATCATCTGGACGGAAAGGTCTATGTAGAACTTGCAGAAGGCGGGATCCATGATGTGGAAATGGACGGTGAAGAATAGATGAAAGTAATATTTATGGGAACACCGGA
>DKYD01000113.1 GCA_002492335.1 Lachnospiraceae bacterium UBA7109 | reverse complement strand
CAGGATATTATCTCCCCATCCGAATCTCTCGCTTCCATCTGTGTACCCGGTTACGATCTTTTTGCTGCTTGCCCACAGAATCGCATTGGTATACCACTCGCCTTCTACTACATCTTTAAACTTTGGTTCATAAGATACAGTCGGTTTTCCTTCCATATTGTGAAGGATGATCGCAAACTGTGCTCTTGCCAGATTAGACAACGGCTCAAAATGCGTCTCATTTACACCATTCATAATTCCTCTGTCGAAATTATAATATACTGCATCGTAATACCAGTTGCCTGTTTCCATATCCACATCCACGAACGGACGCTTCGGTTTCTCTTTCAGTGCTTTCTGTGCGTCTGCCAGCGCTTTCGCCGCCGCATCTACTTCTGCCTGTGTTGCATCCTGATCTGCATCTGCTTCTTTTGCTTTTGCAAGCACATCTTCGTATGCTTTCCAGCTCTCTTCCGTATACTTGTCTTTCTGGTCGGAAGATACCGCGTTCTGAATTGTTTCCTGAAGCGCGGTCTTATCCACTTCTACTGCAACTGGTTTCTTCTTCAATGCTTTTACAGCATCTGTCAATGCCTTCGCTGCTGTATCCACTTCCGCCTGTGCTGCATCTTCCTTATTATATACTGTATTTGCTGCGGCAAACGCATCTTTGTATGCTTTAAAGCTCTCTGCCGTATACGTATCTTCTGCATCTACTTTTGTGTCGATTGCTTTCTTAAGCGCGGTCTTATCTGCTTTTACCGGTTCACTTTCTGCATACTTCTCTGCTTCTGCTTTCACCTCTTCTGCTGTCAGAGCTTTGCTTACAATTTTGTAATTATCAATCAGAGCAGTTGCATACTCTCCATTTTCCCAGGTAGACTTACCTATATACAGAATACTGTTCTCTCCAAGGATATCTGTCAGTGCATATGTACTTGCTTCTTCCGCCGCTTTTTCTCCGTTGATATAAAGTGTAGTGGCATTTTCCGTATATACGACCGTCACATAATACCAGCCGTCATATCCTGTCTGTGTATTTGCCACTGCAGGTCTTACTCCGCCGTTATAACGTTCTGCCCTTGTCGTTCCGCTGATATCAGCAATTCCCAGATAATGCTCCTGCTGATATTCCTGCTTATTGGCATTTGGCGCTGCGAAGAATCCCCAGTTTGTCTTACTGTTCTCCGGTTTGATCTGATAGGATACCGTCATCTCTTTTACACCTGTCAGAAGGCTGCCGCCATCCTTCGTCTTTACTTCCAGGAAATTCGACGTTCCGTCCAGATATAATGCTTTTCCTCCATCGTGATCCTGAAGTGTATAGCTTCCTGTCGCCACTCCATATCCGTTGGTAAATCCATTCACATCATCATCAAAAGTAAACCTTGCCAGTTCCTCTGGAGCATCTGCCACAGCATGTACCGTTACTTCAAAAGATGCCGACAGCTTCCCATAAGTTACTGTAACTGTCTGTGTCCCTGTTTTGTTCTTATCGAATCCGCTGATCTTGGCTTCAGATGTAACATCTTGTCTGCCGCCTGCAGATACTGCAATAACTTTCAGACCTTTCGTATCAAGTTCCTGCCCTGCGAAATATTCTTTCTTTTCCGGCGCTGTCAACTCAATCCTTAATGTCTGTTCGGAATCATCCTGCTGCTTCAGGAATTCCTCAATTTCTGCCTTGCTGAGCGCTCCGTCCCAGATGGTCATCTCATCAATATAGCCCTTAAAGTATTCTCCGGATCCCCAGTTTCCTTTTCCAACCTGAAGAACACTGTTCGCACCTGTAATCTCAGATAATGCATGTTCACTTTTTGCATATCCGGCCTGCTCCCCGTCGATATAAAGGGTGGTCATGCCATTTTCAAATACTGCAATGACATGCTTCCATTCGCCATTACTATTTATATTTGCAGTTACATTTGATGGACGTACTCCATTATTTTTGTAACGTTCTATCGTCATACTGGACTTACGATCCAACATTCCAACATAAGTCTCACGGTTTGCTGTCTGTGCATTTGCATTTGGCGCCAGGAACATGATCCAGTTCGCACCATCTGACTCCACTTTACTATAATAAGAAATTGTCATCTCATCATATCCTGTCAGAAGCGGAGTTCCATTCTCCTTTGTAATATTCACGAATCCATTGCCATTCAAATAAAGAGACTTACCGGATATTTTATCATCACTGAATGTATAAGCGCCATTTCCTTTTGCCGCAGTGCCCGCACCTTTAAACCCGGCGTCTGCATTATCAAAAGACAACTGTGCAATGATATTCTTCTGCCCTTCCTTCTGTACTTCCTGCTCTGTCAGGGCTCTTCCATATACGGTAAATTCATCCAGAAGTCCCTGATAATACTCTCCGTCATTCCAGTTACCCTTTCCGATCTGGAATACACTATGCTTTCCGAGAATATCCGTCACTTCATCTGTGCTGAGAACCGTCTGCTGTTTCTTTCCATCCACATAAAGAGTTGTCTGGTCTTTCTCAACCACCAGAACAACATGCCGCCAGCCTGTATTCGTAAGACCGGAAGCTGTTATCGCCGCAGAACGTTCCCCATAATTATTGTAGCGTTCTGTCGAGATCGAATCTGTCTTATCCAACACGCCAATGTACCGCTCATTCAAGTAATTCTGTGCATTTGCATCCGGCGCCAGGAATACAGACCATTCTCCTGCATCCTTCTCCGGCTTGCTGTAATAGGAAATCGTAAATTCTTCATAACCTGCCAGAAGATTGCTGTTGTCCCGTTTCCACACATTCAGGAAGTTCGAACCGCTTCCGTCAAGCTTCAGCACCTTTCCTGATTTTCCATTATCATCTAACACAACCTGTCCCGTCGGTCTTGCAACAGCTGTACCGCTTCGTAATCCTTCTACCGTATCATCAAACGTAAACTTTGCGAGCACGCCGTCGTACAGCTCTTCTTTCTCAGTCTCAGGCAGATATAACTGCTTCTCATAAATATCTTCATACTGCGCAGAACGAAGCGCATCCGCATATAGCCGATAACGATTCGGGTACAGTTGCCTCAACGCATACATCGCATTGTAGTTTCCATACATCTGGAAATACAGACGGCCAAATTCTGCAAAATCTTCATATCCATTATTGGAACCATAATCAGAAACCTTTACAATATCTTCCGCAATTGCCTGATCCCAGCTGCCGCTGCCATTTACATTATAAGAGAAATCCATACTGTGTCCGAACTCGTGCGTAATATACTGTGCAATATCATTTACCGGCGGCGCCCACGTCAATCGCATATACAGATCCGTCATCCCACAGTTGTAACTGTTGGCGGAATCCTCACGTACACGGATTGTCCGTATATTTCTACGAATCGGGAATGGCGTCTGTTTGATCGCCTCCATCAGATTAGCAGCACAGGACTGCGCCACCCCATTATTCTGAATATAGATTTCCATCGTATGTACGCCGTAATCATCAATGACCGAAAATGTATATTTTTTTCCGGACATCATTTCTCCCATCCAGAAATCATAGGTGCCTTCCTCGCCCTCACTCAGCTCTGTTCTGACTCCTGCCGCCCCCGGTATATCGGGAAGTTCATAGAAATTCGTCTGACCGTGATAAACCGAGAAGTTCATAGCCTCTAACATAGCGTCCGCCTGTTCCTGTGCAGTAGTCGTATCTTTCTCTGTATAAATCTTAACCGCACTCTCATGTAAAGCATCCTCTACTGTCCGTTCTGTATCCAGACCTCCCTCACGGAACAGGCTTCTTGCACCCACGCCGCCAAAAACATCCAGCACACGCTTTTTCTGCGCATCGGTCAATACCGTTTTATAGCCGTCCAGCGTTGTCAGTAATCCCACGTCCGAATATCCGGTTCTGGTAAATATGAATGCATCCGCCGGCTCAGCCTTTCCATACGCATACAGCTTGTTATCATTATCAACACTAAGATAAAGTCCTGACTGCGGATGGTAAATATGATAGGCCAGATTCGCCTCACTCCATCCCGTCGCCTTTTTCAACACAAACTGCTCCGCGCCGTCTCTTGTCAGCGTCCCATTTACCGCAGCTGCATCTTTTGCTCTTGCAGTAATACTCATCGACAAATAAGCCTTTGTTTCATTGAGATACATAGCTACCGGGACATTATCTGACAGATCTGATCCTTCCTCTCCGTATCTGAGAAGAAGCACATCTTCTGCTGCCGCGCTGCCCGCCGCTGCACCTCCCGCAATAAATTTCCCTGTTTTTGTGGACTTTACACTGAACATTCTCTCATACATCAGATCGTCTACACTTACGGCTGCCGTTTCGATAATTTCATCCTCAGCCGCCTGGACTATTCCAGCTTCTGTATCCAGAACGCCCATGGACAGAACACTGAATAACAGACTTACCACCAACACTTTTACCCAATTTTTCCATTTTTGTTTGTTGTGCATTTCTTATTCCTCCTAATCCCTTCTTTCTACACACATATTTTCAGTATATTGCATCTTTACCAATACTTCCATGTAATTATTTACACTTTTTTTGGATTTTTTACAAATTTGTCAAATTAATAGTGGCAATACAACAGTTCACTGTTGTATTGCCACTAAAATCGTAACAGTTATAAAACAACACTATACTAAAATTCAAATACCGCAACTCCATACGGTGGAAGTTTGTAAGCAAAAGAATAGGGTCTTCCGTCACATTCACTCTTCTCCGCCTTATATACGAGCGGTCTTTCTTCTCCGTTTCCTCCATACTGTACATCGTCACTGTTAAGAATTAATTTATACTGCTTCCTTCTCGGAACTCCCACACGGTAATCCGCCCATTCCATCGGCGTAAAATTAATCACAAATAAGAGGTTCTTCTTATTATCCTTCGAATGTCTCATAAAGCTGTAGATACTTCTGTAAGCGTCATCTGCATTAATCCATTCAAATCCTTCCCATGACTGATCCATCTCATACAATGCCTTTTTCTTCTTATATAAATGAAGCAAATCCCGCATCCAATTCTGGATTGCCTGGTGCTCCGGTTCAGCCAGCAGATACCAGTCGAGTTCTCTTTCCTCACTCCATTCCCGAAGCTGCGCAAACTCCTGCCCCATGAAGAGAAGCTTCTTTCCGGCATGACCCATCATAAAAGCATATCCCGCTTTCAGGTTTGCATATTTGTCAAAACCAAGCCCCGGCATTTTATTCAGCATAGAACACTTCAGATGAACCACCTCATCATGTGACAATACAAGAATATATTTTTCACTATATGCATAGCTCATAGCAAAGGTCATTGCGTTATGATTATCTTTTCTGAAATATGGATCCAGCTTCATATACTCTGTAAAATCATGCATCCAGCCCATGTTCCATTTCAGGCTGAATCCGAGTCCATCCTCTTCCACATCACCGGTAATCTTCGGCCATGCTGTAGATTCTTCTGCGATCATAAGAGCGCCCGGATTTCTTCCACGAACAACCGAATTCAGATGCTTAAAGAAATCCACTGCCTCCAGATTCTCATTACCGCCATATTTGTTTGCAATCCACTGACCGTCCTGCTTACCATAATCGAGATACAGCATAGACGCAACCGCATCTACACGCAGTCCATCTACATGGAATTTCTCAATCCAGAACAACGCGTTCGAAATCAGGAAATTACGCACCTCATTTTTCCCAAGGTCAAAAATCTTTGTCCCCCAGTCCGGATGCTCTCCCTGTCTCGGGTCTGCATACTCATAAGTCGGTGTACCGTCAAAATCAGCCAGTCCGTGCGCATCCCTCGGGAAATGCGCCGGTACCCAGTCGAGAATAACACCAATTTTATTTTTATGGAGATAATTGATCATCCATGCAAAATCCTCCGGTGTGCCGTAACGACTCGTCGGTGCAAAATATCCTGTTACCTGATAGCCCCAGGAGCCGTCAAACGGATGCTCGGCAATTCCCATAATTTCCACATGCGTATAGCCCATCTTCTTAATGTATTTAGCAATCTCCTTTGCAAATTCTCTGTACGTATAAAACCCTTCGTCCTCACATCCCGGATGACGCATCCAGGAGCCAATATGAACTTCATATACAGACACCGGCTCCTTCGTATAATCCCATGCCTTTCTGTTCTCCATCCATACGTCGTCTGTCCATTTCAGATTCTCAATATCCACTACCTTAGATGCTGTTCCCGGACGAAGCTCCGCATGATTCGCATATGGATCCGCCTTGAAAATATATTCTCCTTTATATGTCTCGATGCAATACTTATACATAGAATATTTTTTCACACCGGGGATAAAGCAAGAATAAATACCGATATTTTCTTCCCGCTGCATCGGATTCGCATTCATATCCCAGTCATTAAACTCCCCTACAACAGATACTGACTTTGCATTCGGCGCCCATACCGCAAAATACACACCAGACTGTTTTCCGTTTTTAACCATATGAGCGCCTAATTTTTTGTAAATCTCATAATGGTTTCCCTGTCCGAACAGATATCCATCCAGTTCGCCAATTTCATATGATTTTTTCCTTTTTCCCATATTATTGTTCCTCTTATATTCCGTTATATTTGATATTATTATTATACGTTAGAATTGCACAAAAATAAAGGGTTTTGACAAATATCTGTCAAAACCCTTATCTTCTTTTACTTAGATTTTAAAATCATCTTCTTTCAAAATAATCCTGTCAGAATCATCTGTTCCCTTACCAAACATCCTCCTTGCCAAATGCTTCACATTCGCTTTCTGAGAATGTTCAATCGCCTCATCCATGATTTCTTTCACTTCCGCAACAGTTACGGCATGATCCTCTCTCTGCATCACATCAATACGGCTATACAAAGCAAGAATGCCCATCTCATCCAGTTTATATCCATTTTCCTTTGCATATGTCTGGCCAAAGGTAACTAACTCATCGTTGATAAATACCGGAAGCTCCAGTCTTGAAGTAAATTTTCTTTTAAATTCCGGATTCACTGTCAGAATTCTCTCCAATGCCTTTCTCTGATCCTCCAGAACAAAAAGCATCTCTCCGGTCTTCTTCTCCATCAGGTAGTTTAATTCATTAATCGTTCTGGAATTTAATTTTCCAGCCTTCTCAATGATAATTGCCCCGCCTTTCAACTTATGAATAATGTTAGCTAATTCCTTCTTATTCAGAGATTCACCGGTAACAATGGCAACCTTTCCCTGTTTCAGATTCCTCTGTTTCTGAATCGCCTTCACAATGTCAACTGCCAGCACTGTCTTGCCGGATCCTTTCCGGCCTATAACAAGAAGATTCCCTGTACAGGACGTTCCTTGTCTCTGTGCCCTTCTGTCATTGTCAAGCACCTCTACAATCTGCTCACTCATTCCACGAACCGGTACAAAATAGGAAAACAGCTTTTTCTGTTCCTCCGTCAGTCCGGCCTTCAGACCAATTTCACTGGTAGCGCTCAAATCATATCTTCCCGTCACAACAAACCCTGTGTCAAAAGGAACGCCGCTTCCCTTAGACTTCTTAATCCGCTTTTGAATCTCTTCCTCAGAAGGTTCTTCCAACTCCAACGGCTCTGAAATATCCGGCTCCGCTATCTCCGGAAGTTTATCATCGTCTTCAAAAAAATCTTCTCCTCCAAAGTCATCTTCGTCGAACTCTTCCTCAAAGTCATCCTCTTCAAAGTCATCCTCTTCAAAATCCTCTTCGAAGTCATCTTCGTCAAACTCTTCTTCGAAGTCATCTTCGTCGAACTCTTCCTCCTCGAAGTCATCTTCAAAGCCATCCTCATCAAAATCGTCTTCAAAGTCGCTATCATCAAGGTCATCCTCAAAATCGTCGTCGTCGAACTCTTCTTCAAAGTCTTCCTCGTCGAAATCGTCCTCTTCAAAGTCATCTTCGTCAAGCTCTTCTTCCTCGAAGTCGTCTTCGTCAAGCTCTTCTTCCTCAAAGTCGTCGTCGAACTCTTCTTCCTCGAAGTCTTCCTCGTCAAAATCGTCCTCAAAGTCGTCGTCGTCAAACTCCTCTTCCTCAACAACCTCTTCCGCAGCTTCTTCAATAAGCTCCTCATCAGTCTCGTCTTCTGACTCTTTCTCAGGCTCCTCGTCAATCACGTCTTCCAGCTCTTCCTCGGACTCCTCGTCAGTCTCGTCTTCCGGCTCTTCCTCAGACTCCTCTTCAAACTCCTCTTCCGAGTCCTCGTCATCACCAATAAAGTTTATTTCCATCTCATAGCCATCGTCTTCTTCACTCTCATTAGACTGCGCCAGTTCCAATTCCTCTTCTATATCAAATTCATCCTCTTCAGAAATTCTTCCTTCAAGCTCTTCCACCAGCTGTCTGATATCATCGGACAATACCGGAGCCTTCTTTGGTCGCGTAATTTCTTTATTTGCCGCTGCCTCTTCCATTGCAGCCTTTTTCGCCGCAATCTCTGCCTCTGCCTTTCTGGCCGCTACTTCCTCGGCTTCTTTTTCTTCCGCAGCCTTCTTTTCGGCTGCTTTTCTGGCCTCCAGCTCCTCTCTTTCTCTACGAAGACGCTCTTCGTCCTTTACTTTCTGCTGCGCAATCGCTTCTGCATTGGACTTTTGCTTTTCTTCCCACTCCAAAAGAATATCTTCTATCTTCATCTGCCCGGCAATCCGCATCTCTTCTTCACGTTTTGCCATTTTCTTCTGTTCTTCCAGATTGATTCCGCTGGCCATTGCCACACCATTTACAAGCGCCTCTTCTAATGTCGCTCCCGTTATGATCGTTTTTATCGGAGCCTTTTTCGCCTCCTGCTGAACTACAGGTTCTTCCATTTCCTCCTGCAGATCTGTCTCTTCCTCGTTCGCAGTTTCCATAGATGCCAACGCTTCTTCTACCTCTCCCGCCAGAATCCTGCGGGTTGCTCCTGCCGGAATCTCCTCCGTCTCTTCACGGACGTCCGTTATCTCTTCTGCTGCAATTTCTTCCGGTTCTCTTTCCGTTTCCTCAGGTGCTTCATCCTTATTTTCCGGCTCTTTAATCATCGGTTTCTCCGCCGGCTTTGCAACTGGCTCTTCTTTCTTCTGAACCGGAGAAGCCACTGTAGCTGCCCGGTTGATCCGGATTCCTTTCTTCTCAGCATAATTCTCGTACTTTTCTCTTTGAAGCGGGGTCAGCGGTTTGTATTTCATTTTCAGCTCCATTGCCTGAAATACATATTTGCCTTCGCTGAACCAGAGAATCAAATCATCACATTCTTCCAGACATTCCGCAGTCATCCCTGCCTCATGATATAATTTTGCAAGTTCATATGCCCATTTTTCAACATATTCCGCCTTCTTAAAATCCACAAGCGCTGCAATCTGTTCAGAAACCGGAGCTTGCTGAGCTCTTAAAATTTTATACTTTAAAATATATTGATTCGGATCTCTCGGAGCCAGCTTTACAAATTCTTCATAACATTCAGACGCCTCTCCAAGATCATTGATTTTAAGCGCCAGCGTACCAAGCCGATACACAATCTTTCTGCTTGACGGAGAACGATCAAAAGCAATAAATAAAATATCGCGGCTCTTCTGAAATTCTCCATTAATTTCATAAATCTCACTGACAGTATTCAGCATGACTGCATTTTTTACTCTTCTCCAGTCAATTGTATCTGCTATCTCCATCGCTTTTTTATACTGCTTATTCTCTAAATGTCCTACCATTTGTTCGGTTTTTACCCGATATTCATATTTGTCCAATATTCTCACCTCAAAATACATTTAAACTTTATTATTCCGCACAGTTTTACATATATAAGTCTATCATATGCCACACATATTGTCAAAAACATCCCGATGAAACTGTCACAATTTTTCTGCACATTAAAACAGTCATTACAATCTTTCCTGATTATAATGACTGCCTTATATTTAATTTTATTTTATTCTATATTCATATCGGAGGCTCTTTCAATTCTTTCCTTTATTCCATAAGCCTTATTTCTGATTGATGTTTCTTCACACATCTTTTGATTTTTTTATGTGGTATTTTTCAATATGTCTGCCTCTGCGAATTCTTTACTTTTTTATCCGGTTATTTTCTCTCCGATTTTTTTATTCCATTCAATTATACCGGTTACCTATCTCTATTTGTAAGGCTTATTCTACAGGAACTTGCTTTTGCCATACCACTAACATATTGAATTATTGATTCTATTAAATTGTCCAATGGATTAAGCCTCCTTCCTCTTTTTCTTTTTCTTTTTCTTTTTTCTTTTTTCTTTTTTCTCCCATCTATTTATGAGATATTTTCAATTCCCTTTCTCGTCAGGAATTACTTTTGGATTAATTAGATAATATCACTTCGTTTTCTATTTGTCAATACTTTGTTTTAATA
>DKYD01000075.1 GCA_002492335.1 Lachnospiraceae bacterium UBA7109 | reverse complement strand
TTCCACATTCCACAGACTGGCAAGATTTTTTGCCTCTTCTTTAAAACTCTGTAATCCATGTTCATAATAAACTTTCTTACTGCCTGATATAACAGATATCTGCTCCGTATGTGCGTTTGCCGTATCACGGGTAACAAGTCCTGCCGGAAAATACTCCTTAATTGCAATCCTCTGCTCCCGGTTCAGATCCCACGCCAGATAGGTGATGCCAAATCCACCCTCGCCCAGCACTTTCCCTAACATATACTTTCCTGCCAGGATTGTCCGGGGCGGCAAGACTCTTGCGCTTACTGTCTTCCTGTATTCCTTTGTCTCAAATCCACAGTATGGACATGAACCTTCTAACGATTTTCTCTGCCTCATGCATCCCGGACACAAATAATTAGGATCTATCATAGCATTCCTTTCTACCGTCTATACAGCGGTTCTGAATTATTCCACAAATCCACAACATTTCACTTCTACACTTACTTAAAATAGTTTTTTACGTACTCCTTACCGTCTCCTGTATTATAAATATACGCTTTCGAATGCACGTCCTGTACATAAATCTTTTTATCACCCTCTGTCCAAAGTATTTCACGTGTTCCCATATTAGCCTGGAAAGTTCCTTTATTTCCCTGCCACTCAGCCGTCATTGTTCCATTGGGATAACTGCTATCCCCATCATCGCCTGGTGTAAAATTTCCTGCATAACTATACCGAGTCTTTCCATCACTAAAGAAGCCTGTATACACACACTGCCCATCCGCTTTTCCATTCTTCATCTCGCCATGAATAGAACTCCATCTACTGCCTCCTACATAAAACATAATCCCATTCCCATTTGGTTTTCCGTATTCAATGTCTCCATAATACACACAATAATATAAACCAACTGGTTCAGTTGATTTCCAAATCATTCCTACACCATTCACTCCGCCGCCGGTATTATCAAGAATTACACCATTTCGATAATAAATATTTTCCTCTGGTTTATAATTCACATCCAAATTCCTAAGATATGTTTCCAACTCATCATACTTTGCTGCCAGTATCAACTCGCAAATCTTTTGTGTAATCCCCAGATTTGCCTCATAACATCGCATGATTTCCAACTTTATCGACGTAAAAGATTTATATTTAGAATAACAATTCTGCAATTCTGTTAATTTATCTATTGCAATACCGTTCTCGCTTCCCTTTGCAATTACACTATTCAGCATTTCCAGATAATACTGTTGATACAGCCCCCTCTCTCTTCGCGTAGCATTCTTATGAAAAAGATTAGAAAATGGATCCATATACTCTGCATATCCTTCCACAATCGGAATCCATTCCAGATTATGTGCTCTTGCAGCCAACACGGCATTCCTTAAATATTGCTCGCCTTTTTTCTTTTCTTTCGTCTTCATTGTGTCCTGAATTTCTGCCCAGGAATCTTTATATTGATTCCACAAAAGCATAAACTCTCCCATTTTATCTTGATTCTCGTATATCTCCGCCAACTTCATGAAATTTTCTACGTTCGGATTGATATCCAGGCTCTGTTTATAATATTCCTCTGCACTTTCATAATCTTCTGCCCGTAGCGCATCTTTTCCCTTTTTTTCATAATAAGCCTGCTTTTCTTCATCCGAAGCACTTGCAATCTTCTCATGTTCCCTAACCGTTTCATATTTATTATAAGGTCTCTCAACATATGAACGCCCCACCAAAACGACTGCACATATGGCGCAAATTCCTATTGCAATCTTTAATGCCAAACGCTTCTTGTCTCTTTTTTCAGGCTGCGATTCCACAGAAATTTTGTTTTCTTTAACTATGGCGGTCTGTGGTTCCACGGGAATTCTGTCTTCTTTAACTATGGCGGGCTGTGATTCCACGGGAATCCTGTCTTCTTTAACTATGGCAGGCTGCTTTGCTACGCTTTTCTGATCGTTATTATTTTGAGATTTCTCCTCCTTCTTTTTTTCCACATTAAGCCCAAGGGCAGTTTTCAGCTCTTCTACCTTCTGCCAGCGCTCCTCTTTCTTTAACGCCAATCCTTTCTGAATTGCATCCGACACTCCTTTTGTCACTTCTATATCCGGAATTTTCTGTGACAGCTCATACAGGCTTTCCATTTTATCCTCCGCCATTCGGTCAATGGACGGCTCCGGCGTAATTCCGGATATCATCCGGTACAATGTTGCACACAGGGCATAAATATCTGTCCATGCCCCCTGTTTTCCCCTTGTCTGATATTGCTCTACTGGAGCATACCCGTGTTTCAAAAGAACTGTCAGACTCTGTGTCTCTCTTCCAACCGCAACCCGCGCCGCGCCAAAGTCTATCAGCTTTACTTTTCCTTCCCCTGTGATAATGATATTCTCCGGGCTGATATCCCTGTGAATAACGCCCATGTTATGGAGTGCGGAAAGCGCCTCCATAATCGGCAACATCAGGTGCAAAGCTTCTTTTGCATCAATACGTTTCTCTGGCGCTGCGCCTAAATATTGTTTCAGATTCTGCCCATCCAGATATTCCATTACCAGA
>DKYD01000045.1:22116-30945 GCA_002492335.1 Lachnospiraceae bacterium UBA7109 | reverse complement strand
CCAATTAGTAAATATGCCGAAAGTGAAAAATTGTTCAAAAAAAGGTTGAAATTTTTACTTGGTGATGAAAATGTAAAATTTGTATGGTATATTTTAATAGGGTATGTTATAATATAAAAGATTGTGGGCAGTGAGATCCAAACCGAGACCACTGAAATGTGCATTTATGAGAATCCGTGAATAAATGATGTTACCATTCACGGCCACACCATCAACATGTGCATTCGTCGCACCTGACGGTGCTCCAGTCTCGCTCCTTACGGAGCTGAGAATGCTTATGTGGATGGCATGACCGCTTCACGGTTTTCTCATAACTGCAAAACAGCCCCCTATGTGCAAGCACAAGGGACTTCAGTTTCGCATTTATGAGAATCCGTGAATGGTAACGCTTAAGTGCATGTTTCAGTAGTTTCGGCGGTTTCTGTTCATGATAATACAGATAAAAAGGAGAAGAATATGTATAAGAAATATGAAATGGAATTAGCCGGAAGAACGCTTCGTGTGGATGTTGACAGAGTTGCGAAGCAGGCGAATGGCGCTGTTTTGATGCATTATGGTGATACGACTGTTCTTTGTACAGCGACTGCATCTGACAAACCGAGGGAGGGGATTGATTTCTTCCCGTTAAGTGTGGAGTATAATGAGCGTTTATATGCTGTAGGAAAAATTCCGGGAGGATTTAATAAGAGAGAGGGAAAAGCTTCTGAGAATGCCGTTCTTACAGACCGTGTGATTGACCGTCCGATGCGTCCTTTGTTCCCAAAGGATTACCGTAATGATGTAACTTTGGAGAATCTGGTACTGTCAGTGGATCAGGACTGTTCACCGGAGCTTACAGCGATGCTTGGCGCTGCAATTGCAACAACGATTTCTGATATTCCGTTTGACGGACCGATTTCTACAACGCAGGTGGGTCTTGTTGACGGCGAGTTTGTATTTAATCCGACAGCGGCGCAGAAGGAAGCTTCTAATCTGGCGCTTACGGTTGCTTCTACAAGAGAGAAGGTAATTATGATTGAGGCCGGAGCAAATGAGGTTCCGGAACAGCAGATGATTGATGCAATCTTTGCTGCGCATGAAGTAAATCAGAAGGTGATTGCTTTTATTGACACAATTGTTGCAGAATGTGGTAAGCCAAAGCATGACTATGAAAGCTTTGCAGTTCCGGAAGAATTGTTTGCAGCAATCAAAGAAATTGTTTCCCCGGAAGAAATGGAGGAAGCAGTATTTACGGATGATAAGCAGACCAGAGAGGAGAATATCCGCCAGATTACAGCAAAATTAGAAGAAACATTTGCTGATAATGAAGAGTGGTCAGGCAAGCTTGGAGAGGCTGTATATCAGTATCAGAAGAAAACGGTCCGCAAGATGATTTTAAAAGATCATAAGCGTCCGGATGGAAGAGCGATTGACCAGATCAGACCGCTTGCAGCGGAGGTGGACTTGATTCCGAGAGTTCATGGTTCTGCTATGTTTACAAGAGGTCAGACACAGATCTGTACGGTTACGACACTGGCGCCGCTTGCTGAGGCACAGAGGCTGGATGGACTGGATGAATCGGAAACATCAAAGAGATATATGCATCATTATAATTTCCCATCCTATTCTGTAGGTGAGACAAGGCCGTCAAGAGGACCGGGACGCCGTGAGATCGGACATGGGGCTTTGGCAGAACGTGCACTTGTGCCGGTTCTTCCGAGTGAAGAGGAATTTCCATATGCGATTCGGACGGTATCTGAGACATTCGAATCAAACGGCTCTACTTCCCAGGCAAGTGTGTGTGCATCTTCTATGTCACTTATGACAGCGGGTGTTCCGATCAAATCTGCGGTAGCCGGTATTTCAGCAGGTCTTGTAACAGGTGAGACGGATGATGATTATATTGTTCTTACGGATATTCAGGGACTGGAAGATTTCTTTGGAGATATGGACTTTAAGGTGGCAGGGACACATAAAGGTATTACTGCAATTCAGATGGATATTAAGATTCACGGATTGACAAGACCGATTATTGAGGAAGCAATCGCAGCTACGAAGAAAGCAAGAACTTATATTATCAATGAAGTTATGAATCATGCGATCGCAGAGCCAAGACCGGAGGTTGGTCCATATGCACCGAAGATTATCCAGATGCAGATTGATCCGCAGAAGATTGGCGATGTTGTAGGACAGCGTGGAAAGACAATTAATGCGATTATTGAGCAGACCGGAGTTAAGATTGACATTACTGATGATGGCACTGTATCCATCTGTGGAACAGATGCGGCAAGCATGGAAGAGGCTCAGAAATTGATCTATGTTATTGTCACAGATTTTGAAGCAGGACAGGTACTGGAAGGAAAAGTTGTCAGCATTAAAGACTTTGGAGCATTTATAGAGTTTGCACCGGGCAAGGAAGGAATGGTACACATTTCTAAGATTTCCAAAGAAAGAGTGAACCGGGTAGAAGATGTTCTGACTCTTGGAGATAAAGTAAAGGTTGTGTGCCTTGGTAAAGATAAGATGGGAAGATTCTCATTCAGTATGAAGGATGTAGTAGAATAAAAGCCAGAAAAATAAGGAAAAGGAAAGGTATTAAAAGGTTGAAAGCTTTTAATATCTTTCTTTTTATTTGCGGAATTATTTTATATTCAGGCATAAAAAAAAAGCATGGACATATATTGATGTAAGGAGGGGATGAAAGGATGCAAAAAGACAGGATTCTGAATGTTCTCCCATGTAAGATCCGTCTGATTCTAAAGCAGGAGAAGCTGAATTATGATGAGCTTCAGGAGATCAGGATTCGGACAGACAAGCCCCTGCTGCTCCGGTACAGGGGAAAGGAGCTGTTTGCAGGGCAGACGAGAGGAAAACCTTATATTGTAACGAAAGAGGATATAAGAGAAATGCTGGATTATATTAGTAATTATTCTCTATATGCGTATGAACAGGAGATGAAACAAGGATTTATTACAGTTGAAGGAGGGCATCGTGTGGGAATAACAGGACAAGTAATCGTAGAGGAAGGAAGAGTAAAGAATTTAAAACATATTTCTTCTGTAAATATGCGTGTATCTCATGAAATAATCGGATGTGCAGATAGTCTGTTCCCTTATATTACAAGAGGGAAAAATCTGTATCATACACTGATCATATCACCGCCGGGATGTGGAAAGACAACACTTCTGCGGGATCTGGTAAGGCAGATATCAAACGGAAATGCTTATATAAACGGAAAATCAGTAGGAGTTGTAGATGAACGCTCGGAAATTGGCGGATGCTATATGGGAGTTGCACAAAACCAGCTTGGAATAAGAACCGATATTCTGGACGGGTGTCCCAAAGCGGAAGGGATGATCATGCTCATACGTTCCATGAGTCCGGAGGTAATCGCGGTAGACGAAATCGGCGCAAGAGAAGATGTACATGCTATCGAATATGCGATGCATTGCGGCTGTAAGATGCTCGCTACTGTGCATGCGCAGTCTATGGAGGAACTGAAAAAGAAGCCGGTTTTTGACCAGCTGATTGGAGAAAAAAGGTTTGAACGGTATGTGCTTCTTGGCAACCGTACACATGTCGGGAATATAAAAGGAATTTTTGACGAAAATACAAAATGTATTTTCCGGGAAGAAAAGCGGGAAGAGGAGAATGTATGCTGAGGGCTGCAGGCAGCTTTTTTATTATTGCTGCGACAACGTTTCTGGGAGAGAGCAGGGCATCGGAACTTCGGGGACAATATAGACAATTAGAGCGGCTCAGGCAGTTGGTTTGTCGGATACAAAGTGAAGTACGATATGCAAGAAGTCCGTTGGAGGAAATTTTCAGGATGATTGCCGGAACCACGAAAGAGCCTTATCAGACATGGCTTCTAAGTCTTGCTGCAAATATGTGTATTCGAAATGGAGAGACCTTTGCCGGTTTGTGGGAGACAAGCGTACGGGAGAATCTGGAGGGTGCGGGACTTCCGGCAGAAGAAATAGTAAGGCTTAAGGAGCTTGGGGCGGGACTTGGGACACAGGATGTGCAGATGCAGATAAGGGTACTGGAACTCTATCTGATGCAGCTGTCAACGGCTATGGAAGAAATAAGAGAGGGTATGAAGACGAAAATAAAATTATATCACTGTCTGGGTTTTATGAGCGGTATGCTTATAGTGATCCTGCTGTTGTAAGGAGACGGATATGAGTGTAAATTTAATTTTTAAGATTGCTGCTGTGGGGATTCTTGTGTCCATCTTAAGCCAGGTGTTGAAACACAGTGGAAGAGAAGAACAGGCATTTCTTACAAGTCTTGCGGGTCTGATACTCGTATTGTTCTGGATCGTGCCATATATTTATGATTTATTTGAAGCAATAAAGCGTTTATTTGCGCTTTGATTCCAGATGTATAATCAAGGGTTGTTGCGGGAAAGAAGGCATAACGATGGATATGATGCAGATTGGAGCTATCGGAGTGGCAGGGGTGCTTCTTGCGGTACAGTTTAAAAGCGGAAAAGAAGAATATGGAATTTATATCAGTATTATCTTAAGTGTTTTGATTTTTCTGGCAGTTATTCCTTATATGGAAGCGATTATGGAAGCAGTCCGTACGATTGAAGGTTATATTCAGACAGATGTTGCCTTTTTCGGAACGCTTATTAAAATGATAGGAATTACTTATATTGCAGAGTTTTCATCGGGAATCTGCAGAGATGCAGGATATCAGGCAATTGCAGTTCAGATTGAAATATTCGGGAAACTATTTGTACTGGTGCTTGGACTGCCTGTGCTTCTCACACTGCTTGAGACGATCCGGGAGTTTCTGCCATGAAGGCTGTAATTAGAATTTTGATAGGATTGGCAGTGTTTTGGCTGTGCAGCAGCAAAGGAATCCTGGTTCTTTCTGCTGCAGATGTTGATGATACGACAAAAGACAGCCTGGAAATGTTTGATTTTGAAAAAATTGATGAAGAACTGAAAGAGTTGTTTCCGGGGGAGCGGATGGATTTTCAGGAAACTCTTATGGGAATTCTGTCCGGTGATTTGTCTTTTACTGCAGATCTTGCGAAACGGCTTGTAATGGAGCAGCTGTCTTATGCATATACGAGCAGTAAAGAAAGTCTGGTACATATTTTGTTTCTGGCGGTGATAGCCGCGGTTTTTCATAATTTTGGAAATATATTTAAAAGCAGACAGATATCGGAAACCGGGTTTTATATACTGTATCTGCTTTTGATAGCGCTTTGTCTGAATGCATTTGGAAATGTTGTGGAATGGACCGCCGGCGGAATTGAAAGTCTGGTTTCTTTTATGAAAGCTTTCTGTCCCATTTATTTCCTTGCGGTGACGGCCGCAGGGGGGAGTATTACGGCGACCGCATTTTACAGTCTTGTGTTGTTTCTGATTCTAATTGTGGAGCTTCTGATTGTGAGTGTTATACTGCCTGCGGTTCATGTGGGCATGATGATCCGAATTTTAAATTTTTTGTCCGAGGAAGATTATCTGAGTAAATTTGCGGGTCTGATTGAGAATTTCGTATCATGGACGCTCAAGACGCTTCTTGCTTGTGTGGCTGGCCTGAATATTATGCAGGGACTGATAAGCCCTGCGATTGATTCGGTGAAAAACAGCGTAGTGACAAGGGGGATGGAAGCGGTTCCTGTCATTGGAGATGCATTGGGCGGAACGGCAGAAGTTGTGCTTGGAACAGCAGTGTTGGTGAAAAATGGGATTGGTGTGGCAGGCGCTGTTATTTGTTTTGCATTGTGCATTTATCCGCTTGTACAGACCGGCTGTGTTGTACTGATGTATAAACTGGCGGCGGCAATCCTCCAGCCGGTGTCGGATAAGAGAATTATTGGATGCATAGAAAGTGTGAGTGACGGCTGCAGACTTCTGATGAAGGTTATATTTACAACCGGGCTGTTATTCCTTTTTACAATCGTTATTGTGTCGGCTGTCATGCGGAAGGGGTGAGGACAGCATGTTTGATTATCTTTATGAATGGGTTCGCAATGTTGCCTGTTATCTGGTGCTTGTGACAGCTGTTATGCAGGTTCTGCCGAATAAAGATTACGAAAAATATATTCATTTTTTTACAGGACTGGTGCTTGTGCTTATGCTGCTTACTCCAATTCTTAAAATTTTTGGAAATGAGGACATATTTTCAAAAATTTACAATCAGGATACTTATGAAGAACAGATGCAGCAGTTTCGTAAGATGCAGGAGGATATTTTACAGACGGAGAAAGAACAGGAGGAGATAGAGGTGGGGGAGATCGAGATTGATTGACAGAAAAGTGTGGGAAGAAAAGTTCCGAAAGATATGGAAAGAGAAGAAGCCTGGTAAGGATAAAGGTCTCATTCTCCTGCTTGCAGGAGTCCTTCTGCTTGTAATTGCCATGCCGACTGGAGAAGATAAGACGAATCGGGAGGAGAAGACCATACAGGAAGAAAATTCCGGCGGACAGGTAACAGAGGAGGCTTATACAGACAGGCTGGAGAGAAGACTGGAGAAGACATTATCCAGGATGGATGGTGCGGGAGATGTGTCTGTAATGATTACTTTACAGTCATCTTCGGAGAAGGTTGTGGAAAAGGATACGGAGTCAGATGAGGAAAGCGTAACAGAGACGGACAGTCAGGGAGGCAGCAGAACGACAAGAAAGAGAACAAACAGGGAAGACGCCGTCTATGGAGAAGAAGAAAAGGTTCCTTATATCAGCAAGGAATTAAGTCCCCGGATAGAAGGTGTGGTAGTGATTTCACCTGGGGGTGACAATGCAGTAGTAGTAAAAAATATTACAGAGGCAGTGCAGGCATTATTTGGGATAGACACGCATAAAATTAGAATAGTAAAAGGCAGGAGGGAAGCAAATTGAAAAAGATATTAAAGAAGAACCAGATTATGATTGCGGCGCTTGCGATTATGATTGCCGCAGCCGGATATCTTAATTATTCCGGCAGGATTTTCAACAGTAAGGATAACGTCCAGGAAACCGGGAACGAGCTTGCGGGAAAGGAGCTTTTGGATATTTCGCAGGAGGATCTGGCGAGCGCTTCGGGAGACATTAAAAGTCAGGACGGAGGTGAAGACGGAGAGGTGGAAGGAACGCCCGGAGAAGCAGTACTTACTGCAGGTGAGGCAGGAGCTGTGGCAGCGGAAGCAAAAGTGACAAGGGAGCAGGTCCGTGCAAAAAATAAAGAGACGCTGATGGAAATTATTGATAACAAGAATTTGAGTGATGAACAGAAGCAGGGTGCGTTGAATCAGCTGACGGTTATGACGGAGCTTGCTGAGAAGGAAGCTGCTGCAGAGACGCTTCTTGCATCCAAGGGATTTCCGGATGCAGTTGTAAGCCTTACGGAGGAAGCGGCAGATGTGGTGATCAATGCGTCAGAGCTTACGGATGCGAATCTTGCGCAGATCGAAGATATTGTGACGAGGAAGACCGGGATCGCGGCGGAAAATATTGTGATTACACCAGTGAGTGCGAAAGAAAAATAAAAGAAAAATCAAAAGAGCGGCATATGTAGAGACCGCTCTTTTGAAAGAAATATATTATGGTTTATTCCTTATTTCTGCAATTCTGCTTAATCTTCCGGATTTTCATTTTTTGAAGATTTAAAATGATATTCATTTCCCGGAAGGATTGCATTTAAAAGAATACCTGCAATGGCAGCCAGTGCCAGCCCGGTAAGTGTAATATGTGTGCCCGCTACCGTGAAGGTAAGTCCACTTGAAAATCCAAGACCACAGACAAGAATAACTGCTGTGATTACCAGGTTGCGGGATTTTGTCAGGTCTACTTTATTTTCAACTACATTCCGGATACCAACTGCAGAAATCATACCATAAAGGATGAAACTGATTCCTCCGATAATTGCAGATGGAAGGGAACCAATCAGTTCTGCCATTTTAGGAATAAAACTCAAGACAACTGCATAAATTGCGGCCAGACGGATGACACGGGGATCATAAACACGGCTGAGTGCAAGAACACTTGTGTTTTCACCATAAGTAGTATTTGCCGGGCCACCGATAAGAGCGGCCAGGGCCGTTGCCAGACCATCGCCCAGAAGAGAACGGTGAAGTCCCGGATCTTCAATGAAGTTACGGTCTACTGTAGCGGAAATAGCGGAGATATCTCCTACATGCTCCATCATAGATGCGATCGCGATCGGAGCCATTGCAAGGATTGCGGTGATGTTAAATTTGCATAAGAAGAACTTCGGAACACCCAGGATTGGTGCGCTGGCAGCCCCCGCAAAGTTTAAGATAGCGCTGCCGTCTGCATTTGTCATTCCGCAGGCATTCATAATTAAAGCTGCCACGTAAGATACGATGATTCCCATAAGAATTGGGATAATACGAAACATGCCTTTTCCCCAGATATTAAATACAATGACAGTTGCCAGTGCGATCAGCGCCAGAATCCAGTTCTGAGATGCATTATTTATCGCGGAAGGTGCGAGACTCAGACCAATACAGATGATGATCGGCCCGGTTACTACCGGCGGAAGATAACGCATAACCCGTTTTACGCCGATAAGCTTGATGATCAGCGCCAGAACCAGATATAGAAGACCTGCAACAAAGACGCCTCCACAGGCATATGGAAGCTTTTCCCCATAGCTCATATCAGCAAAAATCCCGGTATCCAGTTCGGCAACAGTGGAAAATCCGCCAAGGAAAGCGAAAGAAGAACCAAGAAAAGCAGGAACCTTTAATTTGGTAAGTACGTGGAATAAAAGTGTACCGAAACCGGCACAGAATAAAGTTACCTGGATGGAAAGACCTTCTCCGTGAAAGTAGTCGTTCACCAGAATTGGGACAAGAATCGTTGCGCCGAACATGGCGAACATATGC
>DKYD01000045.1:834-21926 GCA_002492335.1 Lachnospiraceae bacterium UBA7109 | reverse complement strand
GAACAGGGTGGTCTGGATGGACAGGGGCATACCGATGGCCTCGCCGGCGGCGTTGGTCTGGCTGTTCACCAGGATGGGCACCAGGATGGTGGCGCCGAACATGGCGAACATATGCTGGAGTCCCAGAATGAGCATTCGTGGAATGCCGAGCTTTTTTGCATCATAAATTGCTTCTGCTCTGAATTTCATAATAACCCTCCTCATTGGTTGTTTTTAGATAGCAGTCCGGTCGGACATGGCATCCGGCCAAACATTATATTTATTATAAAGGATTCTTATGTGATTTACAACTTGAATTGACAGGAAACAGAAATTAGGTTAGAATTTTTGTATTGGATAAAAGTGAAAGAAAAAGCTACGGAGGAATGTAAGAAAATGGAAAATGTATTTATTATGGATCATCCACTGATCCAGCACAAGATTTCTTTGATCAGAGATAAGAGTACAGGTACAAATGAATTTCGTAAATTGATAGAAGAGATCGCTGTCTTGATGGGGTTTGAAGCACTCAGGGACCTTCCCCTGGAGGAAGTGGATGTGGAGACGCCAATTGAGAAATGTAAATCACCTGTGATCGCGGGAAAGAAGCTGGCGGTTGTTCCGGTTCTTCGTGCCGGACTTGGAATGGTAAACGGAATTACAACACTGGTTCCATCTGCGAAGATCGGACATATCGGATTATACCGTGATCCCGAGACACATGAGCCACATGAATATTATTGTAAACTGCCGGATCCGATTGAACAGCGTCAGATCGTGCTGGTAGACCCGATGCTTGCTACGGGTGGTTCTGCCGTAGCGGCTGTAGATTTTATCAAACAGCATGGCGGAAAGAAAATTAAATGTATGTTCGTCATCGCGGCTCCGGAAGGACTGAAACGTCTCAGAGAAGCGCATCCGGATGTTCAGATTTATGTGGGACATGTTGACCGCGGACTGAATGAAAATGCATATATCTGTCCGGGACTCGGAGATGCCGGAGATCGTATTTTCGGTACAAGATAATCAGAAAAAGGAAGAAGATTTTTATATGGAATCTTCTTCTTTTTTTGTTGAGTTATCTATAGCGTATGTGGTATACTGTTTAACAGCGTGTTTTAAGAGCATATTATAAATGCAGAGGTGTTAAGACAATGTCAGAGATTACGAACGAAGTAAAAAAACAGATTGAGAAAAGAAGAACATTTGCCATTATTTCCCATCCGGATGCAGGAAAGACAACACTGACAGAAAAGTTCCTGTTGTATGGCGGCGCAATTAATCAGGCGGGAAGCGTAAAAGGAAAGGCTACTGCAAAGCATGCGGTGTCAGACTGGATGGAGATTGAGAAGCAGAGAGGTATTTCCGTAACCTCATCGGTGCTGCAGTTTTGTTATGATGGTTACTGTATTAATATTCTGGATACTCCGGGACATCAGGATTTCTCGGAGGATACTTACCGGACACTTATGGCGGCGGATTCTGCCGTTATGGTAATTGATGCTTCCAAAGGTGTGGAGGCACAGACCCGGAAGCTTTTTAAGGTGTGTACGATGCGCCATATTCCGATTTTTACTTTTATTAATAAAATGGACCGGGAGGCAATGGATACCTTTGACCTTCTCGATGATATTGAAAACGAACTTGGAATTGCGACCTGTCCGGTAAACTGGCCGGTTGGCTCGGGAAAAGAATTTCGCGGCGTGTATGACAGAAATACAAAAATGGTGGAGATATTTTCTGATACGAGAAAGGGAACAACCCAGGGCGAAGTGAGGAAAGCAGCCCTTGATGATCCGGCTATTGCAGAAGTTATGACAGAGGAGCAGAGAGCGCGTCTTGAGGAGGAAATCGAGCTTCAGGACGGTGCAGGAGCTGAATTCGATCAGGAGCTTGTGAGCAGGGGAGAGCTGTCACCGGTATTTTTTGGGTCGGCGCTTACAAATTTTGGTGTGGAAACATTTTTGGAGCATTTCCTCCAGATGACGACGTCACCGCTTCCGCGTATGTCTGACAGGGGAATTATCGATCCGATGGAGGAAGAGTCTTTTTCTGCATTTGTATTTAAAATCCAGGCAAATATGAATAAGGCTCACAGAGACAGAATTGCGTTTATGCGCATCTGCTCCGGTGAATTTAAAGCAGGCATGGATGTGTATCATATGCAGGGAGGAAAGAAAGTAAGGCTCTCGCAGCCCCAGCAAATGATGGCAAGTGAAAGACATCTTGTGGAGCAGGCATATGGCGGAGATATTATCGGGGTGTTTGATCCGGGGATTTTTTCCATTGGCGATACGCTTACAACATCCGCAGAGAGGTTCTGTTATGAGGGAATTCCGACATTTGCCCCGGAGCATTTTGCCAGAGTACGCCAGGTGGATACGATGAAGAGAAAGCAATTTATGAAAGGGATCAATCAGATTGCCCAGGAAGGTGCGATCCAGATATTCCAGGAGTTTAATACCGGCATGGAAGAGATTATTGTCGGTGTTGTGGGCGTTCTGCAGTTTGATGTGTTAAAGTTCCGTCTGGAGAATGAGTATAATGTTGAGATTCGTATGGACAGTCTGCCCTATGAGTATATCCGCTGGATTGAGAACACGGATATTGATGTGGAAAAGCTTACCGGTACGTCTGATATGAAGAAAGTGAAGGATTTAAAAGGACGGCCGCTTTTGCTGTTTGTAAATGAATGGAGTATTCGTATGACGCAGGAGAGAAATGAAGGACTGCGCCTTGCGGAATTTGCGAAGTAGATGTATAATAAATATTAGTGTAAAACCAGACAGGAGGTTTCGGAATATGGGAAAAGAAGAAAGAAATGCATATACAATACAGACAGACGAGAATATCGGGGAGGTTCAGATCGCCGATGAAGTAGTCGCTATTATTGCAGGACTTGCAGCGATGGAAGTAGAAGGGGTGGCTTCTATGGCGGGAAATGCTACCAAGGAGCTGATCAATAAGCTTGGTAAAAAGTCTTTGTCTAAAGGTGTGAAGGTGGATGTGTTAGAGGGAATCGTAACAGTTTCTCTTGCGATTAATATGAAATATGGATATAGTATCAAATCAGTTACAGAAAAAGTGCAGGAAAAAGTAAAGACAGCGATTGAGACGATGACAGGGCTGGAAGTTGCCGATGTGAATATCCGCATTGCGGGAGTGGATGTGCCGGAGGAAGCATAAGTGAAGAGAACAGAGCTGAGGGAACACATTTTCAGAATGGTGTTCAGTTATGAATTTAACAGTGACGAGGAGATGCCGGAGCAGATGCAGTTATATTTTGAGCAGATGGAAGGCGGAGAACCAAAAGAAGCGGATCGGACATATATTCGCGATAAAGCACTGAATGTTATTTTAAGGACAGAAGAAATTGACGGGCTGATTAATAAAAATACGAAGGAAAAGAATGCAAAAAGCTGGAAGACAAGCCGTATGAATAAGGTGGATCTCAGCATTTTGAGACTGGCTGTATATGAGATGAAGTGGGACGATGAAGTGCCCGAGGGAGTTGCGATTAATGAAGCGGTAGAGCTTGCCAAAAAGTACAGTGGAGAGGATGGTCCGGCATTCGTAAATGGCGTGCTTGCAAAACTTGCGAAATAATATGAGGTGAGTTCATGATGCGTAATATATATACGGTAGGACAGGTAAATGCTTACATTAAGAATATGTTTACCCAGGATTATATGCTGAGCCGTATTTATGTAAAAGGGGAAGTTTCTAATTGTAAGTATCATACTTCGGGACATATATATTTTTCGTTAAAGGATGAGTCCGGAACGATTGCCTGTGTTATGTTTGCCGGGCAGCGTGGGGGGCTCTCTTTTCGTATGAGTGAAGGGCAGCAGGTAATCGTGTTCGGCGGGGTGAATGTGTACGAAAGAAGCGGCTCCTATCAGCTTTACGCGAGAGAAATCCGTCTGAACGGAGAGGGCATACTTTACGAACGCTTCCAGGCGCTTAAGAAAGAATTAGAAGAAATGGGGATGTTTGCCCCGGAGTACAAGAAAGAAATTCCGCTGTATGCGAGGAGGGTCGGAGTTGTGACGGCGCCGACAGGAGCGGCTATCCGGGATATTATGAATATCTCTGCAAGACGAAATCCATATGTACAGCTGATTCTGTACCCGGCGCTTGTACAGGGAGAAGGAGCAAAAGAAAGTATTGTCAGAGGAATTCAAAAGCTTGGAGATATGGACATTGATGTACTGATTGTCGGAAGAGGCGGCGGCTCGATAGAGGATTTGTGGGCTTTTAATGAAGCGTGTGTGGCAAGGGCGATTTTTGAATGCCCGGTTCCGGTTATCTCTGCGGTCGGGCATGAGACTGATACGACAATTGCTGATTATGTAGCAGACTTGCGTGCCCCGACGCCTTCGGCGGCAGCAGAGCTTGCAGTTTTTGATTATATACAGATGAACAACCGTATCTCTGAGGAACGGATGAGATTAAACAGGGCGCTGCAGCAGAAGGTAATGCTTTCTCGTGCGCGGTTGGAAAAATATGAGACAAAGCTTCGTTTTCTGCATCCGGCAAACCGTTTGCGTGAGAATCGGCTGCGACTTGCCGATATGGAGGACCGGCTGCGGGGGAATATAAAGGGACGCCTGACGGAAACCAGGCATTGTCTGCAGGTGTATGCAGAGCGGCTGAACGGGCTTTCTCCGCTCAGAAAGCTGAGTCAGGGATATGCCTATGTGCAGGAACCGAAAGGAAAGGCTTTAAAAAGCATTCATCAGGTAAAAGAAGGAGAGCAGATTCTGATTCACGTGACAGACGGAACGATCGCTGCGAAAGCAGAGAAGATAAAGGAGGAACGGTATGACCGGGGATAACAATATGCAGGAAGAAAAGACGATGGAAGAGATGTTTGCCGGACTGGAAGAGATGATCGGAACGATGGAGCAGCCGGATATACCGCTGGAGGAAGCCTTCCTTCTGTATCATAAAGGCATAGATATGCTGAAGGCCTGTAATGACAGGCTTGACAAAATAGAAAAGAAGATGCTTGTGTTAGATGACGAAGGAGAATTACATGAGTTTGAGTGAAGAATTTAAAGTGAGCAGAGAACAGAAAATCCGTGAAATAGAAAATATCCTGCAGGAATACCTTCCGGAGCAGACAGGGTATCAGAAGATCATTATGGAGGCCATGACATACAGTCTTCTGGCGGGCGGGAAGAGACTCCGTCCTATGATGATGCAGGAAACATACCGGATGTTCGGCGGTATGTCAAGAGTGATAGAACCATTTATGGCAGCAATTGAGATGATACATACTTATTCACTGGTACATGACGATCTTCCGGCTATGGATAATGATGATTACAGACGCGGACGGAAGACAACACATATTGTATATGGGGAAGATATGGGAATCCTGGCAGGAGATGCTCTTCTTAATTATGCCTTTGAAACTGCATTTAAAGCGTTTGTCCTGGAGCCGGAGGAAAGTCTTCTGATTGGAAGAGCGCTCCGTATTCTTGGTGAAAAAGCAGGCATTTACGGTATGATCGGCGGTCAGGTGATTGATGTGAAGGAGACCGGGCATGAAGTGCCAAAAGAGGTGCTGGATACGATTTATAAGCTTAAGACGTCTGCTTTGATTGAGGCTTCTATGATGGTAGGGGCTGTTCTGGGCGGGGCTTCCTGCGAAGAAGTGAAGATGATTGAAAAAGTTGCGGAAAATATAGGGATTGCATTCCAGATTCAGGATGATATTCTTGATGTAACCAGTACCAGTGAAGTACTTGGAAAGCCGGTGCACAGTGATGAGAAAAATGAAAAGACAACATATGTGACACTTGTGGGGGTCGGCAAGGCACAGGAGCTGGTAGAAGAAAAGTCCCGTGAGGCGATTGAGCTTCTTCGAAGCCTTCCGGGAGAAAATAAATACCTGGAGGAACTGCTTGTGCAGTTGATTCATCGGGACAGATAAAAGAGGTGCTCATATGTTAGAGCGAATTCAAAAAGAAAACGATATTAAAAATTTAGATGTACAGGAGCTTCCGGTACTTGCAGAGGAAATCCGGGAATTTCTCGTGGAAAAGGTCAGTAAGACAGGAGGCCATCTTGCATCCAATCTGGGTGTTGTGGAGCTTACGATGGCACTGCATCTTACCTTTGAACTGCCAAAGGATAAAATTGTGTGGGATGTAGGGCATCAGGCTTATACCCATAAAATTTTAACAGGCAGAAAAGAAGGATTTGATAATCTTAGAAGATATGGGGGGATGAGCGGGTTCCCGAAACGAAAGGAAAGTCCGTGTGATGCATTTGACACAGGCCACAGCTCGACTTCCATATCTGCAGGACTGGGACTTGTGGAAGCAAGAGAGCTTAAAGGAGAAGATTACCGTGTGGTTGCCGTGATCGGGGATGGTTCCCTGACGGGGGGCATGGCTTATGAAGCGCTGAATAATGCATCTCGTTTGAAGAAGAATTTTATTATTATATTGAATGATAACAATATGTCTATTTCTGAAAATGTAGGGGGCATGTCAAAATATTTATCGGACGTCCGGACTGCGGGGTTTTATACCGGGTTGAAAAAGGGTGTGACAAATGCGCTGGAAAAGGTTCCGGGCGCCGGAGACCGCATGATAAAACGGATACAGAAGACAAAGAGCAGTATCAAGCAGCTGATTGTTCCTGGAATGTTTTTTGAGGATATGGGAATTACCTATCTTGGTCCGGTTCCGGGGCATAATATCCAGATGCTGTGTAAAGCCCTGAGGGATGCAAAGCGTGTGGATGGTCCGGTACTCGTGCATGTTCTGACTGAAAAAGGCAAGGGATATGAACCGGCGGAAAAGGCACCGGGCAAATTTCATGGGGTTGCCCCGTTTGATGTGCAAAGCGGTGAAATGCTGGAGAAAAAGAAAAGCGATACTTATACGGATGTATTTGGAAAGGTATTGTGCGCAGAAGCTGCAGGGAATCCGACTGTGGCGGCAATTACGGCGGCAATGTCAGATGGGACAGGCCTTTCCCGGTTTGCACGCAGATTCCCCGGCCGTTTTTTTGATGTGGGGATTGCAGAAGGACATGCGGTAACATTTGCTGCAGGGCTGGCGGCAGGGGGGATAAAACCTGTTTTTGCAGTTTATTCCTCTTTTTTGCAGAGAGGATATGACCAGATCGTGCATGATGTGGCGCTGCAGAATCTCCCGGTTGTTTTTGCGGTAGACAGGGCAGGCCTTGTGGGAAGCGACGGGGAGACTCATCAGGGTATTTTCGATTTGTCTTATCTTAGCTGCATTCCGAACATGACAGTAATGTCACCGAAACACAAATGGGAACTTGCAGATATGATTCGTTTTTCTATGAATTACGATGGCCCGGTGGCAATCCGGTATCCAAGAGGGATTGCCTATACCGGTTATGAAGAATTCCGCTCACCGATTGTATATGGTAAGAGCGAGCTTATTTATGATGAATGTGAGATTGCGATTCTCAGCGTCGGACATATGTTTGAAGAGGCTGTGAAGGTTTGGGGAAATTTAAAAAAGCAGGGATTTGAGTGCAGTCTTGTGAATGCGAGATTTGTGAAGCCCATTGATGAAAAGATGATAGGTGATCTTGGAAGAAACCACCGTCTGCTTGTTACGATTGAAGAAAATGTACAGGCGGGAGGATTTGGTGAGCATGTTATGGAATATGTATCCGGTGAAAATATTTCAGCGAAAGTATTGATCCTGGCTCTTCCGGATACTTATGTGGAGCATGGAAGCGTAGATGTTCTGCGGCGTGAAATGAGGATTGACAGTGAGAGCATGACAGAAAGAATTATTGAATGTTATCAGAATTTATAAGGAGTTACCGTGTATGAAGGAGCGATTGGATGTATTGCTTGTCAGGAGAAATCTTGCAGCGTCCAGAGAGAAGGCAAAAGCAATTATTATGTCCGGTAATGTTTATGTGGAAGGGCAGAAAGAGGATAAGCCTGGAACTGCATTTCCGGAGGAAGTGAAAATTGAAGTCAGGGGAAATACGCTTCCCTATGTGAGCAGAGGCGGATTAAAGCTTGAAAAAGCGATGAAGGAATTTCATGTTTCTGTAGAGGGAAAGATCTGTACGGATGTTGGATCTTCTACCGGAGGATTTACAGACTGTATGCTGCAGAATGGCGCCAAGGAAGTGTTTGCCATCGACGTGGGCAGGGGACAGTTAGACTGGAAGTTGAGGCAGGATCCGCGTGTCGTATGTATGGAAAAGACAAATATTCGTTATGTAACGCCGGAGGATATTGGAAAACCGGTCGATTTTTCTTCCATTGATGTATCCTTTATTTCTCTGACGAAGGTACTTACGCCGATTCGAAATTATCTGACGGAGCAAGGTGAGATCGTGGCATTGATTAAACCACAGTTTGAAGCCGGAAGAGAAAAGGTTGGAAAAAAAGGCGTCGTGCGGGAAAAGAGTACGCATCTTGAAGTAATAGAAGCAGTAACCGGTTATGCGGCTGCACACGGCTTCTCTGTGGAGGAGCTTACCTTTTCACCCATAAGAGGCCCGGAAGGAAATATAGAGTATCTGGTACATCTGGTAAAATGTGATGGGGAAGGGTGTATCAATGAAAATCTGAATTTTGCCGCAACAGTAGATGCGGCTTTCGATACACTTACAAAGAGGTAAAACGGTGAAGCAGATGGAACGATTTTGGATTGTGACAAACAGAGGAAAGGATAAAAACGGAGAGGTTACCGGTAAGGTAATCGAATTTCTCGAAAGAAAAGGAATCTTCTGTATCCGATGTGAAAAAGATGAGTGCAACCGGATAAAACGGGATTCCATACCGGAAGAGATTGACTGTGCGGTAGTGATAGGCGGTGACGGCAGTCTGATCGAGGCGGCGCGCGCCCTTCACGAAAGAGAGGTTCCCATTCTCGGTATTAATATGGGAACACTTGGATACCTGGCAGAGGTGGAAGTGAATCATATTACGGAAGCGTTGGAAAGACTTCTTGCAGGGAAATATGTAGTGCAGAACCGGATGATGCTGGAAGGAATCCTGAATGAGTCTGCGCAGGATGTTTCGCTGAATGATATTGTAGTTGCCAGAAAAGATGCGCTCAGGCTGATAAGATTTAAACTTTATGTAAATGGAGAACTTTTGAATTCTTATGAGGCAGACGGCATGATCATATCGACTCCGACGGGTTCTACGGCCTATAATCTGTCGGCTGGCGGGCCGATTGTAGAGCCGACGGCGTCTTTGATCGTGATTACACCTATTTGTTCCCATGCTCTAAATACAAGCAGCATCGTACTTTCGGCAGAGGATGAACTTGTGATAGAGATTGGAGAGGGCAAGCATAATATTGTGGAGGAAGCGTGCATTGCATTTGACGGTGATGATACAGAGCTTATGGTAACCGGAGACCGGGTGAGAATCCGCAGGTCACAGACGTGTGCCAAAATTATCAAACTAAGCAATGTCAGCTTTCTTGAGACACTTCGCAGGAAAATGAAAGGAAATTAGGAACATGAAGATTAACAGACATGCTAAGATTATCGAACTGATTAATAAGTATCATATTGAAACACAGGAAGAGCTTGCGGAATATCTGAACAGGGAAGGGTTTAAAGTGACACAGGCTACCGTATCCAGAGATATCCGTGATTTGAAGCTTATGAAGGTTCCTGCGGAGGGCGGCGGTCAGAAGTATGCCCTGCATCAGAGTGCAATAAACGGAATGAATGAAAAATATAGAAGAGTTCTGAGAGACGGCTATGTGTCTATGGATATGGCACAGAATATTCTGGTCATTAAGACGGTGGCAGGTATGGCGATGGCTGTCTGTGCGGCAATTGACGCCATGCAGTGGAATGAGGTAGTCGGAAGCATTGCCGGAGATGATACGATTATGTGTGCAATCCGGAGTGTGGACGAGACGGTACAGGTTATGGATAAAATCAGCAGAATTGTTCAATAGGAGGATTGAATGTTACGTAATTTACATGTGAAGAATCTGGCTTTGATTGAAGAAGTTGAGGTTGAATTTGAAGAAGGACTTAATATTCTTACCGGTGAGACCGGAGCCGGAAAATCTATTATATTAGGCTCTGTAAATCTTGCTCTGGGGGGAAGATACACGAAAGATATCATAAGAAAAGGTGCGGATTATGCTTTCGTGGAGCTTACCTTTGATGTGGAAAATTCTGTGCAGGAGAAAGCACTTTCGGAGCTTAACATTTACCCGGAGGAGGGAATGGTGATACTGAGCCGCAGGCTTATGGAAGGAAGAAGTGTAAGCCGCATTAACGGTGAGACAGTGACGATGGCTGTCTTAAAGGCGGCTGCTTCTGTGCTGATCGACATTCATGGACAGCATGAGCATCAATCCCTGCTGTATAAGAAGAATCATCTTGGCTTTGTAGATGCATTTGCAGGAGAACATGTGAGGAAGATAAAAGAAAAGACAGAGCAGGCATACCGCAAATACCGGAAATTAAAAAAAGAATTATCCGAGGCAGATATAGACGAATCACAGAGGGCAAAAGAGATGTCCTTCCTGCAATTTGAGATTGAGGAAATTGAAAGCGCCATGCTTCAGCCGGGAGAGGATGAAGAGCTGGAAACTCTGTTCAGACGTATGGAAAACGGAAAGAAGATTGCAGAGAGCGCTTCGGAGGCTTATGCGTACACGAGTGGAGATTCCGGAAGTGCCAGCGAGAGCTTAAGCCGTGCAATCCGTGCATTTTCCGATATCACAGATTATGACGACAGAGCCTCCCAGCTGGAGAGCCAGCTTTCTGAGATTGACGATCTTTTAAATGATTTTAATCGGGAATTGTCTGATTATATCAGCACCTGTGAATTTTCGGAGGAGGAATTCTATGAGACTGAAAATCGCTTAAATGAAATTAACCGGCTGAAGACAAAGTATGGCAACAGTGTGGGAGATATCTTATCTTATTGTGAAGAACAGAAAAAAAAGCTTTTAAAACTGGAGGACTATGAAAACTTTCTTGAAGGTCTGAAGAGAAACTATGATGCTTCGGAAAAAGAGTTATTGGAATATACAGAAGAACTTACAGTAATCAGAAAAGAACAGGGAAAAATTCTTGAGAAGAAAATAGAAGAAGGGTTAAAAGATCTGAATTTTGCAGATGTGAAATTTGAGATAGCATTTGGCAGTACAGAGAGTTATACGGCAGAAGGAATGGATGATGTGGAATTTTGTATTTCTCTGAATCCGGGGCAGCCGGTGTGTCCTCTTGCAGATGTGGCGTCAGGAGGAGAGCTTTCCCGTGTGATGCTTGTGATTAAAAGTGTTATGGCGGAGAAGGATCAGATAGAAACGCTGATCTTTGACGAAATTGACGTGGGGATCAGCGGACGTACTGCTCAGAAAGTATCGGAGAAGATGGCGGTTATCGGGGAAAAGCATCAGGTCATCTGCATTACACATCTGGCACAGATTGCCGCTATGGCAGATGTACATTTTCTTATTGAAAAAACAACGGATAACCGGAATACGACGACCGGAATCCGGAGGCTTTCAGAAGAAGATTCCGTGGAGGAGCTTGCAAGAATCCTCGGAGGAGCAAAAATTACGGATGTTGTATTAGAAAATGCAAGAGAAATGCGTCTGCTTGCGAAAGAAATGAAAAATACGAAAAATAGAATTACCAGATTGAAATAAGAAGAAACGATACATACTAAGATAGATATCCGTTATGGATATCTATCTTTTTTTAAAGGGGAGGAATATATGATTCACTATTGGTATCGAAGAATTCTTATTATGATAGTTTTGTTTACCAGCATTGTAGGAGGAAGCTATTACCTGATTGAAGAGAAACGAGTCAGTATGAGGCAGGAGGTGAGTGCGGATACTTCTGAGGATAAAATGGTGATTCCCGGAGGTATGCCGGTAGGGATTTATCTGGAGACAAATGGAGTGATGGTGCTTGGAACAGAAGAAATTACAGGAGTGGACGGAATGAAACATAATCCGGCAGAGCATCTTGTGAAATCCGGCGACTATATCGTTGCTGTGAATGGACAGAAAATAGAGACAAAGACACAGTTAATAGAAGAAGTGAAAGAACTTAAAAAAGAAGAAGTTGTACTTACGGTCAAACGAAATGAATCAAAGATAGATATTAAATTCCAGCCTGTGAAATATAAAGAAGATGAGTACAAACTGGGAATCTGGGTGCGGGATAATACACAGGGACTTGGAACAGTTACGTACTTGAATGCAGACAGTGAATTCGGAGCATTGGGACATGGGATTCATGACATTGATACAAATGAACTTCTGGATATTTCAGATGGAACACTTTATCTTACAAGCATCAAGGATATCCAAAAGGGGGTAAGCGGCGCGCCTGGGGGAATAGAGGGAATTATAGTATATAATAATTATAATGTGCTTGGTACTATTAAGGAGAATACAGAAGAAGGGATTTTTGGGAAATTAGACCGGATAGATGCATTATTTTCCAAACAGGAACCAGTAGAAACAGCAGAAAAGGAAGAGATAAAAAGAGGACCTGCGGTGATCCGGTGTGCGGTAGAAGGAAGTGTGAAAGAATATGAGATTGAAATTCTGGATGTAGATATGCATACCGATGAAGTGAACAAGGGAATCATTATAAAAATAACAGATGAAAAGCTTCTGAAGCGGACGGGAGGAATTATCCAGGGAATGTCAGGCAGCCCGATTCTGCAGGATGGACGACTGGTAGGAGCGGTAACTCATGTATTTGTAAATGATCCGGCAAAAGGATATGGGATTTTTATAGAGAATATGCTGGAGCATTGAGCAGCAGGCAGAAAATAGAAAACAGACAAATTTGTTTCCACAATTTTGTCTGTTTTCTTCTCAATCTTCTTCTTCACTTTGAATTGTATAGGTCTGTCTTTTTCTTGCCATTTCGTCATTTTCCAGATATTCATCATAGGTGGTAATTTTGTCAATCATTTTTCCGCCCGGGACGATTTCCATAATCCGATTTGCGGTGGTCTGTACGATTTGATGGTCTCTTGAAGTAAAGAGAATGACCCCGGGGAATGCTGTCATGCCGTTATTTAATGCCGTGATAGATTCCATATCCAGGTGGTTGGTCGGCTCGTCAAAAAGCAGGACATTAGCACCGGATATCATCATTTTGGACAGCATACATCGAACCTTTTCTCCGCCCGAGAGAACACGTACTCTTTTAACACCGTCATCTCCGCCAAAAAGCATACGGCCGAGAAAACCTCTGACATAAGTAGCATCTTTTTCTTCCGAATACTGGGTCAGCCATTCAACGATAGTGTTGTCGTTATCAAATTCCGCGCCGTTATCTTGTGGGAAATAAGCCTGGGAGGTTGTGATTCCCCATTTATAAGTACCTTCATCCGGCTCCATTTCACCCATGAGAATCTGAAACAGCGTTGTTTTTGCCGACTCATTGCTTCCCACGAAAGCAACCTTGTCATCCCGGTTTAATGTAAACGAAATGTTATCCAGGATTTTTTCCCCATCTATAGTCTTACTTAAACCATCGACAGTCAAAACTTCATTCCCGATTTCCCGATTTGGTTTAAAGTGAATATAGGGGTATTTACGGCTGGAAGGCTGGATATCATCCAGCTGAATCTTCTCAAGAGCACGTTTTCTGGAGGTTGCCTGCTTTGACTTGGAAGCATTGGCGCTGAAGCGGGAAATAAATTCCTGCAGTTCTTTAATTTTTTCTTCTTTTTTCTTGTTGGCTTCCTTCATCTGTTTGATAAGAAGCTGGCTGGATTCATACCAGAAATCATAATTCCCGGCATATAGTTTGATTTTTCCATAATCAATATCCGCAATCTGTGTGCAGACTTTATTCAAAAAGTAACGGTCATGAGAAACTACGATTACCGTATTGTCAAAATTAATCAGAAATTCTTCCAGCCAGGCAATCGCATCCAAATCCAGATGGTTAGTTGGCTCATCCAGAAGCAGGATGTCCGGATTCCCAAATAAAGCCTGTGCAAGCAGAACCTTTACTTTTTCAGGACCATTTAGATTCCTCATCCGTTCATAGTGCAGTCCGGTTTCGATTCCGAGACCATTTAAAAGAGATGCGGCGTCAGATTCGGCCTCCCATCCGTTCATGGCTGCAAATTCCGCCTCTAATTCACTGGCTTTGATACCATCCTCATCTGTAAAGTCTTCTTTTGCATAAAGGCTTTCTTTTTCTTTCATAATTTCGTAAAGCCGGGCATTTCCGAGCATGACCGTATCGAGAACCGGATACTCGTCATATTTAAAATGATCCTGCTGCAGGAAGGAGAGACGTTCACCGGGAGTAAGGATGACTTCTCCGTTTGTTGGCTCCAGCTGTCCGGAAAGAATTTTCAGAAATGTAGATTTTCCTGCGCCGTTGGCGCCAATCAGACCGTAACAGTTTCCTTCTGTAAATTTGATATTTACATCTTCAAATAGTGCTTTTTTTCCAACGCGTAAGGTAATATTACTTGTGCTAATCATGTTTTTGCTCCTTATTATCTTAATTAACGTTTTATTTGCTCATTTTTCCAACGCTTATCTTAACAAATCTTTATGAAAATAGCAAGGCGGAGAGGGGGATAAGAGAAAAAACGGTTTTCGAAATAAAAAATCTGGTATATAATACAAAGTAGAAAGGGGATATGAATGATGATAAATGCAACAATGGTATTGGAAGGCGGGGCTACAAGAGGGGTCTTTACTTCCGGCGTCCTGGATTACCTGATGGAGAAGGATACTTATGTTTCTCATGTGATTGGAGTGTCAGCAGGATCCTGTAACGGTGTGGATTATGTATCAAAGCAGATTGGAAGAACGAGAGACTGCATGATTCATAAAGAGAAGGAATACAGTTATTATTACGGATTTACAAAGTTTATCAAAGAAAAGAGTATTTTAGATATGGATATGATTTTTGATAAATATCCGAAAGAAATTTATCCGTTTGATTTTGACACATATTTTGCATCCGATATGGAATGTGAGATTGTTACGACAAATTGTGAAACCGGAAAAGCGGAATATCTGACAGAAAAAAGTGACAGAGAAAGGCTTATGAAGTTGTGTCGCGCTTCCAGCAGTATGCCGCTTATTTCTCCGATGGTAAATATTGACGGTGTGCCGTATCTGGATGGCGGACTTGCTGATTCGATTCCGATAGGAAGAGCTTCTAAGCTGGGAAACAAGAAAATTGTTGTAATTTTGACCAGAAATCCTGGATATCGGAAGAAACCGGTCACGAAGGGAATGGCAAAGATGTACCGGCGGGCGTACAGATCATACCCTGAACTGGTGCATACAACGATTTCCCGAAACGTCAGATATAACCGCCAGGCGGAAATAATAGAAAGGTTGGAAAAGGAAGGAAAGATTTTTGTGCTTCGGCCATTGATTCCGACGGTGTCCCGTCTGGAAAAGGATTACGATATGTTGATGAATTTTTACGAGCACGGCTATTGTCTTATGAGACGTGAATATGAGAGAATGATGGGATATCTGGAGAAGTAATAAAAAGAAAAAAACGGGGATACCCCGTTTTTTTAATACTCAATTTCCTGGAGATACAATCCTTTTGGATCACAGGCCGGACTTGCGGTTTTTGTTCCGTCAAAGATTTCTTCAATATCTTCTTTTTTTCGGAGACCGAAACCGATATCCAACAGAGTGCCGATGATGGTCCGTGCCATATTGTGGAGAAAATCATTGGCATGGATCAGAATCTGCATTTCTTCTTCATCGCCGTAAATATCTATGGCATAAATTTCGCGTATGGTGGACTTGGATTTCTTACCATCAGAAAAGCATTTGAAATCATGTTTCCCTATCAGCATAAGAGCTGCCTGCTGCATGGCAGGTTTATCCGGTACTTTAAAGCAGTGAAAGGTATGCTTCCTGTCAAACACACTGGGAACGTCTGTAATTGTCATCCGGTATACGTAAGTCTTTGAAATAGCGTTGAGCTGTGCATGAAAGCGCTCCGGCACTTCACATACGTTGGTGATTGCAATATCCATAGGAAGATAGCGGTTGAGATAGTGTTTCATGTCCTGTGTGTCCATATCTGTAGTAGTCCTGAAGTTTACTACCTGCGCGAAGGCGTGAACACCGGCTTCTGTGCGGCATCCATAATTAAATTCTGTCAGGGATTCCCCGGTCATTTTTTGTAAAACATCTGTAATTTTGGCGGACACGGTATTTCCGGGAGAATCTTTTCCGGGCTTTATAAAGCCCTGGTAGCGGCTGCCGTCATATTCTATCGTAAGTTTTATATTTCTCATTATAAAATCACTCCTGTTTTAGAATCTGTTTCTAGTATAACAAAGATTATGGCGGAATGTAAACACGCTGGCGGAAGATTGTATTTAAGAAGGAAGGAAAAAGAATATTTATATTGCTATTTTGCCCTGAATCTGCTATTGTTAAAATGATTTTTTGTTCAAATTGTACGAATCAATATTTAGAAAAAATGGAGATATATAAATGGAAACAGAAAGCCGGAAAGTATCGGAATCAATTGTGGAGACTGTGCATATGGTAAGACCAAATCATCTAAATGGCGTTGGGCGTCTCTTTGGAGGAATCCTGATGCAGTGGATTGATGAAGTGGCGATGCTTGTGGCCAAGCGTCATACGCATAAAAATGTGACGACAGTTTCTGTGGATAATTTGAGATTTTTAAAAGGAGCCCATCAGCAGGATGTGATCGTACTGGTAGGAAGGGTTACTTATGTAGGGAATACTTCTATGGAGGTAGAAGTGGACAGCTATGTGGAAAATCTGAATGGAAAAAGAGTGCGCATTAACCATGCCTATGTAACGATGGTCGCCCTGGATGAAAATGATAAGCCTACACCGGCGCCGAAGCTTGAGCTTGAGACGGAAGAGGACAGAGCAAAATGGGAACGCGCAAAGAAACGGCGTGAGCTGCGGATGCAGATGCGCTAAACAGCCTGCTTTTTGGGCTTTGAAAATGAGATGGAAAAGGGAGATGTTGCTTCATCTCCCAATCTGTCTCATTTTTTCATATAAGACATTACCATTTTTATCATATTTTCAATTTGTTCCTGCTCTTCTTTTGATTTTCCTTCTTTCAGGATTGAGATAACCAGTGACATTTCTTCCGGTGTAAACCGGATGCCTTTTTTTTGTGCACCTGTGATTAATGTCATCATGACAGGAGCCAGGGATTTGCCGCTTTTACCCTGGGTCTTTTGTGCGGCTGTCTTAATCAGTTCCAGTTTTAAGGGGTCCATGTCCTTCATTGACGGATGGTTCAGCCATTCATTCATTGTCTGCATCTCCTTTTTTGCTTTTAGAATCTGACGCGTCGGAAAAATCGCCGAATGAATTTCCGAAAACCTCAGAAAGATCGGGCATTCCGGATGCGTCTGGTGAGTTCTGCATCATTTCCATCATATTCATTATCATTTCCATTTGTTCCATCATTTCCTTTTCTTCCGGTTTCATATAATCCTTAAGCTGCTCTAACAGAGCGCCGGAATTATTCCCGGAGGAGAAGCCATAAAAATGCTCCAGTGTATAACGAAGTTCTAAAAATTTAATATAGATGCCCAGGGTGCGCTGGGTTTTTGCAGGAGTGTACGGAAGCATTAGTTTTAATGTATAGAGCATAGGCGGGGTGACAAGATTGTCAAATGGCGTCATAAGCCTGGGGTCTTTGTGTTCCATATGCACTCCTTTTAAAATCATATGACTGTTCAGAGTCAGCGTTGTAAATATATATGCATATGGAATGTTTTTTATGCGGGAAGGGAAAACTAATAAAGAGATTTTTCATATCTTAATAATATAAAAAGAAAAGGAGCAGTAAGAAATGAACAGAAAACTGATTATTGATGGAAATGCGGTTTATGAGATTGACGAGAAGTGTATGCTGGGAAAGAGACTGGAAGAGGAAGAGAAAAAGAAATCTGCTTCGAAGAATCTGTATATGGAAGAATATAAGAAAGCAATGAAAAGGACGGAGTAAATACTCCGCCCTTTCTATGATTCTGCTTTGATATCGTCATAGAGGGTTTATTAACAGCAGTCACCGCATCCGCCAAAGTTGTTGCCACATCCGCCACAGAAGATAAGCAGAAGGATAATCCACAGGCAGCTGTTGTCTCCGCAGCCGTTGCCGCATCCACTAAAGGTATTGCCGCCGCATCCGCCGCAGAAGATAAGCAGAAGGATAATCCACAGGCAGCTGTTATTTCCTCCGCCGAATCCACATCCGCAATCTCTTGTCTGTTCACATCCACATCCACAGTTTGTAGCACTTAAATCGCTCATTTCAGAGTCCTCCATATAGGTTAGATTACACTATATAATATGTGGTTCTTCAAAAGATGTGATAATAATTTAATATTTCATGAGACGTTTTAAAGAATGTTCATAGCGTATGGCCTGATTGCGACATTTCATTTCTGCAATTTTTGAAAGATCATGATGAATATGTTCATCGTAAAGTGTCAGCAGGTATTCTGTAGTATAATTCCGGTTTTTATACCAGGCAAACAAAAGCCAGTTCATAATGTCCGGATGCCAGTATTTTTCCGGGATACCAGATTCCTTCAGGCACAGAATATAGGGAATGGCCTGAAGAGCCAGCTTTTTTATCTTACTGGTTATATGTTTCTGATGAAAAAGTGCATTACTTTCAGCAATAATGTCATATAACCGGCCGGAAGCACGCCAGTAAATAATAAATCCTGTCTCTTCGTTTTCCGCATTATCCTCTATATTATGTAGATCAAAAGTCTGCATATGTGGTTTGCTTTTGAATGTTTCCTGATCATATTCAGCACGGCGTTCCGGGTCGGAAAGTATCTGGTAGGCTTCCAGAACGTCCTGCATCTGGCTGGTAGTATCAATTCCGAGGCGCATATTAGCGTCCGGGTGATATTTTTTTGCAAGTGCATTTTTTGCAGATGTAATCTCTGCAAAGGATGCTTTTACAGAAACCCCGAGTATGTCATAATAGTTTTTTTTGTTCATGTGATTCCCCTTATAAAATTATCTCCCCTGATAATATAGATATGATACGACAAAAGAGGGCAGAAATCAATTTCAAAATTTGTGATTTTGAATATCCTGATAAAAAAGGATGAAATAAAGTGGACAGGGTAAAGAAAAGAATTCATTATGATTGCCGCGATACAGAAAAAGGAAAATATACCGGGCAGGGAATCTGCGCAGCTGTTCTTGATACCGGGATTGCGCCGCATCCGGATATGTATGGAAGAATTGCTGCATTTAAGGATTGTGTATATGGAAAGAAAATACCTTATGACGATAACGGGCATGGAACACATGTGGCAGGAATTCTGGCAGGCAGCGGAAAGATGTCAGGAGGGCTGTTTTCCGGTATGGCGCCTGGAATAAGACTTGTTGTCGTAAAGGTTCTGGATAAAAAAGGGGAAGGGGATATCCGGCAGATTCTGGAGGGAATCCGCTGGGTGAAACAAAACAGAAGGAAATTGGGAATCCGTATTGTCAATCTTTCAATCGGGGCAAAAGCAAATATGGATAAGCGGAAGGAAGAATGGCTTGTTGAGGCAGTGGAGCAGTTGTGGAATTGTGGGATTGTGGTAGTTGTATCAGCCGGAAATTACGGGCCAAAGGAAGGAACAATAGCGGTACCGGGAACAAGCAGAAAGGTGATTACGGTAGGCGCTGTTCCGGTTCCCGGATGGAACCGCCAGTCCGGGCGGGGACCGACAGATGCATGTGTCGTGAAACCGGATGTATACGCGCCGGGATTTCGGATTACTTCCTGTAATGCTCTGTTTCGGTATGACAGAAGCTATTATACGACAAAAAGCGGCTCTTCTATGGCAACTCCCATTGTGTCAGGAGCCGCGGCATTACTTCTTTCAAAGTATCCGGAAATGACAAATATAGAAGTGAAGCTTAAATTTTTGAGGTGTCAAGAAAAAATACTTGACATACCTTCCCTTTTATTGTATGATAGCACAGGTGATAGATGTGAATGAGATATTAAAGCAGGCATTGTTATATGATTTTTACGGAGAACTTCTGACAGAACACCAGAAGGAGATATATGGAGAGTTTATAACAGAAAATTTGTCTCTTGGGGAAATTGCGAGAGAGGCAGGGATAAGCAGGCAGGGCGTTCACGATTTGATTAAGAGGTGTGACCAGACACTGATAAATTATGAAGAGAAGCTTCATCTTGTGGAAAAATATATGTCGGTAAAAAGAAAAGTGAAGCAGATCGATGAATTGTTAGACCGATATGAAAGAGAGACAGATACAGAAATATTGAAAAATGTCCGTCAATTATCGGGTGAGATTATAGAGGAGTTATAGAATGGCATTTGACAGTTTGACCGAAAAACTTCAGAACGTGTTTCGAAATTTAAGAGGCAAAGGGCGTCTTACGGAAGATGATGTAAAAGAAGCCTTAAAAGAAATAAAACGTGCGCTTCTTGCAGCGGACGTGAATTTTAAAGTTGTAAAAGATTTCATTAAGAATGTTCAGGAGAGAGCAATCGGACAGGATGTAATGAATGGACTGAATCCTGGCCAGATGGTAATTAAAATTGTAAACGAAGAACTGATAAAGCTGATGGGTTCTGAGACAACGGAGATTAAGCTTCAGCCGGGAAGTGCAATTACAGTTATTCTGATGGCAGGTCTTCAAGGCGCAGGTAAAACGACTACTACCGCGAAACTGGCGGGGAAATATAAATTAAAAGGAAAGAAGCCTTTGCTTGTTGCCTGTGATGTGTATCGCCCGGCGGCAATCAGGCAGCTGCAGGTCAATGGTGAGAAGCAGGGAGTTGAAGTGTTCTCTATGGGTGAGAACCATAAACCCGCAGATATCGCAAAAGCCGCTTTTGAGCATGCAAAGAAAAATGGAAATAATCTGGTGATTCTGGATACGGCAGGACGGCTTCATATTGACGAGGATATGATGGCAGAGCTTCAGGAGATGAAAGAGGCTGTTGAAGTACACCAGACGATTCTTGTTATTGATGCCATGACTGGTCAGGATGCAGTAAATGTGGCAAAGGATTTCAATGAAAAGGTCGGCATTGACGGTGTGATTGTAACAAAGCTCGACGGTGATACAAGAGGCGGTGCGGCGCT
>DKYD01000045.1:0-547 GCA_002492335.1 Lachnospiraceae bacterium UBA7109 | reverse complement strand
TGATACAAGAGGCGGTGCGGCGCTGTCTGTAAAAGCAGTGACCGGAAAACCGATTTTATATGTTGGTATGGGTGAAAAGCTGTCGGATCTTGAACAGTTCTATCCTGACAGGATGGCGTCCCGTATATTAGGTATGGGTGACGTGCTGACTCTCATTGAGAAAGCAGAAGCTGAAATTGATGAAGAGAAAGCAAAACAGATGACGCAGAAGCTTAAAAAGGCGCAGTTCGATTTTAATGATTATCTTGATAGTGTCAAACAGATGAAAAACATGGGCGGACTTGGCAGTATTATGAGTATGCTGCCGGGACTTGGCGGAATGGGAAAGATGAAGGGGCTGGATGAGGAACAGACGGCTCAGGCTGAAAAAAACATGGCCCGTATGGAAGCTATGATTTATTCCATGACTGCAGAAGAAAGGTGTGATCCTGATCTTCTGAACCCGTCCAGAAAGCATCGGATTGCGAAAGGCGCAGGTGTTGATATCAGCGAAGTGAACCGTATGGTAAAGCAGTTCACTGAGATGAAGAAGATGATGAAGATGTTT